>NZ_JBFBBZ010000029.1:0-51024 GCF_040682935.1 Amycolatopsis sp. NPDC051061 | reverse complement strand
GTGTTCAGGGCGGTCAGAACCGCCCTGAACACTCACGACCGCGCCAGCCACTCTTCGCGGGTGATCGCGTACTCGACCTCGCCGTGTTCGCTGCCCGATGCCCGCTCGTGCTCCGGGAACTCCTCGAAGTACGTGCGGACCACCGTCATCCCCAGTTTCTCCATCACGCGGCGCGACGCTTTGTTCACCACCATCGTGCCCGCCGTGACGCGGCGGACCCCCAGCTCCGTGAAGCCCTTGGCGAGCAGCGCCGCCGAGCCTTCGGTCCCGTAGCCCTGGCCCCACGCCTTCCGGTGCAGCCGATACCCCAGCTCGGGCTCGTCGGTGCGGTCGTGCGGGCGCGGGCGGAAATGGAACCACCCCAGAAAATCGCCGGTGCTCTTCTCGATCGCCGCCCAGAACCCGTAACCGGGGAAACGCTCGTAGTAACCGAGGAACGCGGGGAGATCCAGCGTGACGATCTCGGTGCGGTCCGCCGGCTGTCCCCCATTGAGGTACTTCATCACGGCCGGGTCGTCGTAGAGCGCGAAGAGCGAGTCGGCGTCGTTCTCGGTGAACCGGCGGAAGATCAGCCGCTCGGTTTCGAGGAATACGTGCATCGGGTGATGCTGTCAGTGCCGTTCAATCGTGGCAACGCGATTACGCGGCGACGGCGAAGACCTCGCCCAGCGCCAGCGAGCCGGCCTCGGTCAGCATGGCGGGCACGCGGGTGCCGCACTTGCCGGGGCAGGCGGGTGCGATCAGGCCGAGCCGCGCGAGACGGTGCACGGTGGACTGGTCGCAGCAGCTCAGGCCGTCGATGAACAGGTCGGGCTCGCAGCTGCAGCTGATCTCGGCGTGGCCCCCGGCCACGGCTCTCAATGTGGCCCGCTCACGGTGGTTCAGTTCCGTTGTCATGGCGGTGCCTCCTTCCCGTCGTGCTCATTAGACCGCCCACCACCGACATTTTGCGCCTTTGAGGGTGCGAACCCGGGTATTTCAGGGGAACACTTAGGGGTGGCGTGTCGCACTTCCCAGGGTTACCCCGGTGGAAGTGGTTCAAGCACCGTCTTGCGCAGGTGGCGGAAAACGATCGACGTCCGGAAACCGACGATCTCCCGGCGCAGGGCCAGCCGGTCGGCGAGGAAAGCGTGCAGCGCGTCGATGTCCGGCGTGGTGACCTCGACCAGGAAATCGTCACTCCCCGCGGTCACGTACACCGAAAGCACCTCCGGCAGCTCCGCGATCGACCGCTGGAACTCGTCGATCACCGCCCGGCTCAGCGGCCGCACCTGCGCCGCGACGAGCGCCCGGACGCCGCGGTTGAGGCTCGCGAGGTCGACGTCGGCGTGGTAGCCGCGGATGACGCCCCGCTCCCGCAGCAGCCGGACGCGTTCGAGGCACGTCGAGGGCGCGATGCCGACCTTCCGGGCGATGTCCCGGTTGGTCTGCCGGGCGTCCTCCTGCAGGTGGCGCACGATCGCCGAATCAAGTTCGTCCAGCACGGGTACCTCCGCGGTGCCACCGAATTTAGTTCGGCGACCAGTCGACAACGTCGATGTTCACTCTAACTTCGGTCGGCATGACCGCACATGAACAGCTCGTCGCCCGGCGTGGCCGTCGTTCCGGCGTCACCACGATGGTCGCGATCCACTCGACCGCCCTCGGCCCGGCCGTCGGCGGCTGCCGTCTGAAGGCGTACACCGGCCTCACCGAGGCCGTCGACGACGTCCTGCGCCTCTCGGCCGCGATGACGGCGAAGTGCGCCGTCGCGGGGCTCGCGTTCGGCGGCGGCAAGAGCGTCCTCGCCCTGGAGCCCGGACGCGTCCTGTCGCCCGCTGAGCGCCGGGACGTCCTGCTCGACCACGCCGACCTGATCGCCGAGTTCGGCGGCGCCTACCTGGCCGGTCCGGACGTCGGCACCGGCCCGGCCGACATGCTGGTACTGCGCGAGGTCTCGGCGTTCGCGTTCTGCACGCCCGAGTCCGCGGGCGGCACCGGCTCCTCCAGCGGCCCGACCGCCGTCGGCGTGCTGGCCGCGCTCCGGGCCGCCGCCACGGCGGTGTTCGGCAGCGCGGACATGGCCGGGCGCAGAGTGGTCGTCAGCGGCTACGGCTCGGTCGGCGCCCACCTGGCCGCGAGCCTCCAGCAGGCCGGCGCGGACGTCGTCGTCTCCGACATCGACCCGGCGAAGCGCGCTGAAGCCGAGCAGCGCGGGCTGAGCTGGGCCGAGCCGGAGAAGGCGCTCACGCTGACGGCCGACGTCGTCATCCCGGCCGCCGTCGGCGGGGTCCTGAGCCCGGAGACTCCGCTGGACACCCCGCTGGTCGTCGGGCCGGCCAACAACCAGCTCACCGATGACGCCGTCGCGGCCGGCCTCGCCGCCCGCGGCGTCCTGTGGGTCCCGGACTACGTCGCGAGCGCGGGCGGGATCCTGTACACACTCTCGCGTGAAGCGGAGGGCCTGGACCACGAGGCCGCGCTGGCCCGGGTCGAGACGATCGAGAAGACCGTCGAAGAGCTCTTGAAGGCCGCGAAGGCCAACGCGACCACCCCGCTGCACGAGGCGGCCGCGCTGGCCGAGCGCCGGCTCACTTCTGGTGCGGCGCCACGTACTCCTTAGCTTCGGGTGCTTCGAACAGCGGCTTGACGTACCGGACGCCGCCCTCGGCGGAGGCGTCCGGAGTCGCCGCGTAGACCTGGCGCGTCGCCGGTGTCCCCGGCTTGGAGAAGTCGAGCGCCGCGACCAGGTCGTCGGTGCTCGCCGACGTCGTCTGCTTCAGCGCCGCGGCGATGCCGTCGCGGCTGAGGTCCTTGTTGTCGCAGGCCTTCTTCAGCACCGCGCCCCACACCTCGCCGACCGCGTAGCCGTAGGGGACACCGCCGTTCGGCGTCTCCTTGTACGCGGCCTTGAACTTCGCCGCGACGTCCTTGGCCTTCGGCAGATCGGCCGAGAACGGCACGCTGCTGGCGACGATCGTCAGCTTGTCCAGCGCGTTCGCCGCCGGGCTCTTCAGCAGCACCGGGTCGAACGTCGGGTTGTTGCCCAGCACCGGCACGTTCAGCCCGAGCGCCTTGTTCGCCGCGAGCGCGGACCCGGTCTGGGCGGGCGTGGTGGTCAGCGCGATGGCCTTCACCCCGGCGCCCTTGAGGCCGGTGACGACGTTCGTGAGGTCGCTGTCGGTCGAGGTGATCTTCACTTCCTTGACCGTCAGGTTGTGCTTCTTCGCGTAGAACTGCGAGCCGCGCAGGCCGTTCTTGCCGTACTCGCCGTCGATGTAGACGTGCCCGATCGTGTCGCCGTCCTTGAGCTGCCCCTGCTCCTGCAGGTACGCCAGGCCGTCGATCATCTCCACGTCGTAGGTGGTGCCGACGATCATCACGTACGGGTTGTCGAGCAGCTCCGACGACCAGGACGCGGGCGCGGCGACGGCCTTGTCGGTCGCCAGGTTCTGCTTCAGCGCGGCCACCACCGGTGAGCCGAGCAGCTGCACGAACCCGAGCACCTTCGGCTCGATCTGCGGGTACAGCGTCTTCGCCGTGTCGGCCTTGTAGCCGTGGTCGACCTCTTCGAGCTTCACCTGCCGGCCGCAGACGCCACCGGCGGCGTTGAAGTCCTTGGCCCACAGCTCGTTGCCTTGCGTGACGCCGAGGCCGAGGTTCTTGAAGACGCCGGACTTGTCGGTCATCACGCCGAGCGTCACCTCGGTGGCGGTCACCCCCTTGCCGGTCTTGACGCCGGAGCTGTCGGCGCCCGACGAGCCGGAGTCGTTCGCTTTCGTGCTGCAGCCGGCGAGCGTCAGGACGACCGCCAGCGCCGCCGCCAGGTGTGTTCGCTTCATGGTTCCTCCGGGGGTTGACGGCGAAGACGGGTGATCCGGCGGCCGATCGCGGCGAGCCCGCCCGGCTCGAACAGCACGACGAGGATGATCGCGGCGCCGTAGACGAACGAGCTGACCATGATCGGGGTCAGCGCGCCGTCGCCGGTGCCGGCGAACCAGCCCAGGTCGGCCGAATAGAGGGCGAGCACCTGCGGCAGGCCGTTGACGATCAGCGCGCCGACCAGCGCGCCGGGGACCGAGCCGAGCCCGCCGATGATGACCATCGCGAGGTAGGCGATGGACACGTTGATGCCGTAGGTGCCGAACTCGCTTTCGTCCGGCTTGAGGATGTCGAACCACAGCACGGTCATCGCGCCGGCCAGGCCGCCGTAGGCCGAGGAGACAGCGAACGCGCCCGCCTTGGCGCGCAGCACGCTGACGCCCATCACCGCGGCCGCGGCCTCGTTGTCGCGCACCGCCCGCCACGACCGGCCGACCCGGCCGCGCACGGCGCCGCGCGCGATCACGAACGCCACCACGGTGAGCAGCAGGAACAGGTACCACGTGCGCTCGGCCTGCCGGATCGGGACGCCGAGCAGGGTGATTTCCGGGCCGTCGTCGGTGAAGGGGAAGCCGAACAGCGAGAACCGCGCCGGTGCCCGCCCGGTCGACGTCCCGCCGGTGAGCTCTTCGGCCGACTGGCCGAAGTAGAGGCCGAGGAACACCAGGGCCAGGGAGGCGACGCCGAGGTAGATGCCGCGCAAGCGGCCGGCCACCGGCGCGAAGGCCAGGCCCAGCAGCCCCGAGACGACGATCGCGCCGAGCAGCGACAGGCCGGGGTCCAAGCCGAAGCCGATGACACGGTCGTCGCCTGTCGGTCCGGAAAGGACGGTGTAGGCGGTGCCACCGGCGAGCAGGAAGAACGCGTGGGCCAGGGAAAGCTGCCCGGCCTGGCCGACCACCAGGGTCAGCCCGATCGCGCCGACTCCACCGATCATCATGTACTGCCCGGCCTTGAGCCACGCCGCGTCGAGGTAGAGCGGCAGGGCGAGCAGGACGACCAGCAGTACGAGCCACGCCGCCGCGCGCACCAGCTTCCCGGCGTCACGGCGCTTCGGAGGTGCGGCTTCGACCGCCGGTGGCCTGTCCACTTCGGACACAGCGCTGTCAGACACGGGTTCGCTCCCTCGTGCCGAACAGCCCCGAGGGCCGCACCACCAGGACCACCAGCATCACGAGGAACACCGCGCTCTTGGAGAAGTCGAACGAGACGTACTGCGCGGAGAGCGCTTCCACAAGGCCGACGACCAGGCCGCCGACCACCGCGCCCGCCGTCGAGTCGAGGCCGCCCAGGATCGCCGCGGGGAAGGCGGCCAGCGCGATCGAGTGCGTCCCACGCGAAAGCCCGGCGCCGGAGAAGTCCTGCGTCGCGATGAACAGGACCGCGACTCCGGCCAGCAGCCCGGCGACCAGCCACGCGGTCGCGGTGACCCGGGAGCTGCGGATGCCCATCAGCGCGGCGGCTTCGCGGTTCTCCGCCTGCGCCCGCATCGCCACGCCCCAGTTCGAGTACTTGAAGGCGAGCCAGAACGCCGTGATGAGCACCGCGGCGACACCGAGGGCGACCAGGTGCGTGCGGAACAGTGTGATCCCGCCGAGCTGGAACGGCTGCGCGTCCCAGGCGCCGCCGAGGAACGGCAGCGTGACGCCGAGCCGGCGCACGATCTCTTCGGTGACGATCACGTCGACGCCGATGGTGAGCAGAGCGAGGCTGTTCGCGTCGGCGTGCCGGGAGCGCGACAGCAGCAGCCGCTCCACGACCAGGCCGAGCAGCCCGGCCGAAACGATGCCGACCAGCGACGCGCCCACCCAGCCCAGCGCGTCCCGCGTCACGACGACGAGGTAGCCGCCGAAGAGCACGAGCGAGCCGTGCGCGAAGTTGACCACTTCGGTGGCCTTGAAGATGATCACGAACCCCAGCGCGAGCAGCGCGAACACCGCACCCTTGCCGAGGCCGTTCACCGTCAGCTGCAGGAATGTGTTCACGCCGCCTCCGTGCCCAGGTAGGCCTTGATGACGTCCGGGTCGGCCTGGACCTGCGCCGGGGTGCCGTCGGCGATGCGACGGCCGAAGTCGAGCACCGTCACCCGGTCGGCGATGTCCATCACCAGGCCCATGTCGTGCTCGACGAGCAGGATCGAGATGCCCAGCTCGGCGCGGATCCCGCTGATCGTGCCGGCCAGCTCTGCGGTCTCGGCCGCGTTCATCCCGGCCGCGGGCTCGTCGAGCAGGAGCAGCACCGGCTCGACGGCGAGCGCGCGGGCCAGGTCGACGCGCTTGACGACGCCGTAGGGCAGCGCGCCGACCGGGGCGTCGACGACCGCGCCGAGACCGAGGAACGCGCAGATCTCCCGGGCCCGGGCCGCGTGCCGGCGTTCGGCCCGGACGGTCCACGGCAGCCGCAGCCCGACCTCGAGGAACCCGCCGCGGGTGAGCGCGTGGCGGCCCAGCATGACGTTGTCCAGCACGGTCGAGCCGGCCGACAGCGCGGCGTTCTGGAACGACCGGCCGACGCCGAGCCCGGCGAGCTTGTGCGGCGCGAGCCCGGTGAGGTCGGTGTCGCCGAGCCGCACGCGGCCGTTGTCGGCCCGGTAGAGACCGCTGATCACGTTGAAGCAGCTGGACTTCCCGGCGCCGTTCGGTCCGATCAGCGCGTGCAGCGAGCCGGGGGCGACGGTGAAACTCACGCAGTCGAGGGCGCGGATCCCGCCGAACCGCAGGGAAACGCCCTCGACGCACAGCTTTTCGGGGGTCCGGGTGGCGAAGCCCTCGGCTCGAGGCGAAGCCTCGGTTGTCGCCGGCAGCTCCGGCGGCGTCATCCGGCCCACCTCGTCAAGGTCCGGCCCGCGAGGCGTTCGCGAGCGGTCTCCGCCTCGGCGTCGGCGGCCTCCTGCGACTCGGCGTGGCCGCCCAGGTAGAGCCGCTGGACGTCCTGGCTGGCGGCGAGCTCGGCCGCGGTCCCGGCCAGCGCCACCCGGCCGACCTCCAGGACGACGGCGTCGTCGGCGACGCCGAGCGCCATCACGGCGTTCTGCTCGACCAGCACCACGGCCGTGCCCTGTTCGTGGATCTCGCGGATGGTCCGGGCGATCTGCTCGACGATCTTCGGCGCCAGCCCCAGCGACGGCTCGTCGAGCAGCAGCAGCTTCGGCGCGGACATCAGCGCCCGGCCGATGGCCAGCATCTGCTGTTCGCCGCCGGACAGCAGCCCGGCCCGCTGCTTGGCGCGTTCGGTCAGCACGGGGAACAGCTCGTCGACGCGCTCACGTGCTTCGGTGCGTTCGGCGGCGGTGCGAGCCCCGATGCCGCCGGCGCGCAGGTTCTCCTCGACGGTCATCCGGGCGAAGACCTGCCGTCCCTCCGGCACGCAGACGACGCCGAGCCGGACGATCCGGGCCGGGTCGAGCTTGCCGAGCACGTGGCCGTCGTAGCGGATCTCGCCCTCCTCGATCGCGCCCCGGTGCATGCGCAGCGTGCCGGAGACGGCTCTGAGCAGGGTGGACTTCCCGGCGCCGTTGCTGCCGAGCACGGCGAGGACGCCGTCGGCGGAGACGTCGAGGTCGACCCCGTGCAGGGCGGCCGTCGACCGGCCGTACCGCACCCGCAGGCCACGCACGGTCAGCACGGACTCACTCCAGAGCGCAAGACGCCTCCTCCACTCGTGTGACGTGAGTCACCGTCAGTGGCGGCCATCCTGCGATCGGCGGCGGTGATCCGATACCCCCACGTGGAGACCCCGCAGGCTACAAAACGGACACGGCTGCTCGGCCGGACGTAGTGGCTCCGGCATAGTCGCGGCCGCGCGCGGAGTCGGGTGTCGCGAATGAGTCATTGGGGGCGCCGGAGGTCCCGAATGAGTCATTCGCGACGTTTGGCGGGGGTTGGCGACGTCATGAACGACTCTTTCCTGTCGTCCAGCGTCATGAACGACTCTTTCATGACGTTCGGGAGGCCTTCCGCAGACCCGCGAACACCTCGGGCGAGGTTGTGCACTCGCCGAGGCGGACCGGCTTGCGCGCACCGTGGAAGTCGCTCGATCCTGTCGCGAGCAACCCCAGTTCCGCGGCCACCTCACGCAGCCGCGCGCGGACCTCCGGTGGCTGCTCCGGGTGGTCTGCCTCGAGCCCGGCGAGCCCCGCGGAAGTGAGCGCGGCCAGCTGCGCGTCGGAGACCGAAGCGCGCCGCTTCACCGACCGCGGGTGGGCCAGCACCGCTGCACCCCCGGCCGCGCGGACCAGCGCGATCGCGTCCACTGTGGACAGGACGTGCTTGGGCACGTCCGCCCGGCCGCCGTCGGCGATCCAGTCGGAGGTGAAGGCGTCGGTGATGCCCGCCGTCGCCAGCGCCGCCGCGATGTGCGGACGTCCGAGCGGCGCGCCCGCGGCGATCGCCTCGACCTGCGCCAGGGTGATCGGTGCGCCCAGCTCGCGGCACCGCTCGACCATGCGCACCGCGCGGCGCTCCCGGTCGGTGCGGATCAGCTCCAGCTCACCCGCCAGCGCCGTGTGCCCGGGATCGACGAACAACCCCAGCAGGTGCACCTCGAAGTCGTCGAGCCGGCAAGAGATCTCGACGCCGGGGACGATCTCGACGTCGGAGGAGGCCGCGGTCGCCGCCGCCAACCCGGCGAAGGTGTCGTGGTCGGTGAGGGCGAGCACCGTCAGCCCGGCTTCGGCGGCCAGTCGCGGCAGCGAAGCGGGCGGCGTCGTCCCGTCGGAGGCCGTGCTGTGCGCGTGCAGGTCGATGGTCACCCGGCGGAGGATCTCACAGCAGCCCGGCCTCGCTGGCCTTGCCGATGGCCTCGACGCGGTTGCGGGCGCCCAGCTTGTGCAGCGCCGACTGCAGGTAGGTCTTCACGGTGTTGCGCGCGAGCCCCGTCGACTCGGCGATCTCCGGGTTGGTCTGCCCCTGGGCGGCCAGCCGCAGGACTTCGTACTCCCGGCGGGTCAGGCCGCTGCGGGCCAGCGCGTCCGACCGCTGCCCGGCGTCGGGCAGGATCCGCGGGTCGACGACGCGCTCGCCGCGCAGCACCCGCCGCAGCTCGGTCACCAGCTGCGCGCCCGCCGCGTCCTTGAGCAGGCACCCGTGCGCCCCCGACTCCAGCGCGGCCAGCACGCCCTGGTGATCGCCGTGGGCGGTGAACACGACGATCTTGCCCTCGGGGTGCACCCGGCGCAGCTCGGTGACGACCTCCGGCGCGAGCATGTCCGGCAGGCGCAGGTCGAGCAGGATCAGATCCGGCGCCAGCGCCGCCACCCGCTCGATCGCCAGCCGCCCGGACTCCGCGGAGCCCACGACGCTCAGGCACGGGTCCGAGCGCAGCAGCAGCGTCACGCCGTCGCGGACCACCGGGTGGTCGTCGACGACGAACACGGTCGCGGGCTTGGTGGGCGTCACGGCCGCACCAGCGGCACCCACGCGCGCAGGGTGCAGCCGTCGTCGTCGTCCCGGACCAGGCTGACCCGCCCGCCGAGCCGCAGGGCGCGCCCGGTCAGCGTCCGCAGGCCCATGCCCGTGCCGGGGACGGCCGCCGCGCCGGTGCCGTCGTCCGCGACGACCACCTGTACGCCGTCTTCGCTGGGCAGGAGGCTGACGATCACCGACGACGCCCGGGCGTGCTTCTCGACGTTGAGCAGCCCTTCGCGCACCGCGGCCACCAGCAGCGCGGTCCGTTCGGCGTCCAGCGGCGGCACCGCCGCGAGCTGCACGAACCGGGCCGGGACGCCGCAGCGCGCTTGGAACGAGCGGCAGTGCTCGGCCAGCTCCACCGGCAGCGCCCGCTCCGGGCTGGACTCCGACAGCGCCAGCAGCGACTCCCGCAGTGCCCCGGCCGCCGCCGAGACGTCGCCTTCCAGCCGGCGCAGCCGCGCTTCCAGGCCGGGGTGCTCGCGGACGTCGTCGTGCAGGTCGCGCACCTGGACGCCGATCGAGAACAGCAGCGCGCCGACGGAGTCGTGCAGCGCGCTCTGCATCCGCAGGCGTTCGCCGGCCACCGCCGCCGTCCGGTCGGTCTCGGCGACCTTCGCCAGCTGCAGGGCCGTCCCGGCCTGGCAGGCGACCTCCTCCATCCGCCGGACGGCGTCGTCGCCGAAGTCGGCGGGCTCGCGCATGGCCGCGTACGCGATGGCGACGGTCTCGCCGCGCGCGACGATCGGGACGGCGAGCATCGCGGCGAGGCCTTCGCCGCGTACTTGGGCGTCGAACTGGTGGGTGATCGTGGGCGAGCTGACGTAGTCGGTGACCCGGACCGGCCGGCCCAGGGCGAGCACCCGCCCGCCGATGCCCTGGCCGACGGGCACTTCGAGGTCCTGCAGCGAGTCCGTCCGGGTGCCGGACATCCAGCGGATCACGGCGAGCCCGGGCTGGTCGAGCTCCGCGACGAACCCGGCCTTCGCGCCGACCGTCTCCCGGACCAGGCGCGCGGTCCCGTGCAGCGCGGCGACGCGGTCGAGCGTGCCGAGCAGCTTTTCGCGCTCGCGCAGCAGCTCGCCCAGCACCGCGCTGTACTCGGCGACGTGCTCCTTTGCCGTCACGCGCCCACGATCGCACACGGAATGTGGTTTCGGACATACCCGGCTGGAGAGGTACGGACGCCCGCCGTCGACTTGAATGGGGGCGTGGAGATCCTCACCGACGCCGCCACGCTCGCGCTGTACACGACGGACGCGTCCAACTACCGCCACGTGCCCCGGGGTGTGGTGCTGCCGGAGTCCGTCGACGACGTCGTCGCCGCGGTCGCCGAGGCGCGCGCCCGTGACCTGCCGGTGATCGCGCGCGGCGGCGGCACGAGCGTCGCCGGCAACGCGTGCGGGCCCGGGCTGGTCATCGACACCTCGCGCCACGTCGGCGGCGTGCTCTCGCTCGACCCCGCGACGCGGCTCGCGCGGGTGCTGCCCGGCACGGTGCTCGACGACCTGCAGGCGGTCGCCGCGCCGCACGGGCTGCGGTTCGGGCCGGACCCGTCGACGCACAGCCGCTGCACGCTCGGCGGGATGATCGGCAACAACGCGTGCGGCTCGCACTCGGTGGCGTGGGGGCGCACGGTCGACGTCGTCCGCTCGTTGGACGTGCTGCTCTACGACGGCACGCGGCTTCGGGTCGGGCGGGACGAGCCGGCCGAGGGCCGGATCTTCGACGAGCTGCGCGCGCTCGTGCGGGACAACCTGGCGTTGCTGCGCAAGGAACTTTCGACGTGGCCGCGGCGCGTGTCCGGCTACGGGCTCGAACACCTGTTGCCGGAAAACGGCTTCGACGTCGCGAAGGCGCTCGTCGGCTCGGAGGGCACCTGCGTCACGGTGCTCGAAGCGACGGTCGAGCTGGCCGAGCTGCCTCCGCGGCGGGTTCTCGCGGTACTGGGTTTTCCGTCCGACATCGCCGCGGCCGACGCTGTGCCGTCGATCCTGCCGTGGTCGCCGCTGACCGTCGAGGGCGTCGACGCCGAGCTCGTCGCGATGCTGCCGGGCCGCGCGGGCGACCTGCCGCCGGGCGGGGCCTGGCTGTTCGTCGAATTGGCCGGGGACGATCCGGCTTCGCGGGCCCGAGCGCTGGCGGCGTCGCTGGAGCTCACGGGGTTCGCGATCGTGGACGACCCGGCCGCGCAACGCGGGCTGTGGCGCATCCGCGAGGAAGGGGCGGGCCTCGCGACCCGGCTCGCGGACGGTTCGGAGGCCTGGCCGGGCTGGGAGGACGCGGCCGTCCCGCCCGAGCGGCTCGGCGCGTACCTGCGCGAGTTCAAGGAACTCATGCGCGCGCACGGGCGGCGCAGCGTCGTCTACGGCCACTACGGCGAAGGCTGCCTGCACATGCGGCTCGACTTCGACCTGCTGTCCTCTTCCGGCGTCGCGGACTTCCGCCGGTTCGTGGAAGAAGCAGCGGACCTCGTCGCGTCGCACGGCGGTTCGCTGTCCGGCGAGCACGGCGACGGCCAGGCGCGGTCCGAGCTGCTGTCCCGGATGTACAGCCCGGAGATGATGGACCTCTTCGGACGGTTCAAGGCCATCTTCGATCCGGCCGGGCGGATGAACCCCGGCATCCTCCTCGCGCCGCGGCCGGTCGACGCCGATTTGCGGGTGCGCCCGGCGCCATCGTCCATCGAGGATGCTGTTTTTCTCGGCTATCCCGAGGACCGCGGGAGTTTCGGGCAGGCGATGCGGCGTTGCGTCGGGGTGGGGAAGTGCCGCAACACCAGCGGCGGCGGCGTGATGTGCCCGAGCTACCGGGCCACTCGCGAGGAGCAGCACTCGACGCGCGGGCGCGCGCACCTGCTGGCCGAGATGATCAACGGCGAGGTGATCACGGACGGCTGGCGATCGCCGGAAGTGCGCGACGCCCTGGACTTGTGCTTGTCCTGCAAGGGATGTCTGTCCGACTGCCCGGTGGACGTCGACATGGCGACGTACAAGGCGGAGTTCCTGCACCAGCACTACCGCCGGCGGCTGCGGCCGGCGTCGCACTACTCGATGGGCTGGCTGCCGCTGTGGCTGCGGCTCAGTGCCCGGGCGCCTCGGCTCGCCAACTTCGTCGGCCGGTCCCGGATGGCCGGCCTGGTGAAACGGCTGGGCGGGATCGCCCCGGAACGTGCGCTGCCGTCGTTCGCTCCGTCGCCGTTCACGTCCTCGCGGGCGGATCTGCGGCGCCGGGCTTCAGGTGAGCGTCGCGTGGTCCTGTGGCCGGATTCGTTCAACAACTACCTGACGCCTTCAGTGCTCGAGGCCGCCCACGAGGTGCTGACCGCGGCGGGCTACGACGTCGTCCTGCCGGACCGCGGAGTCTGTTGTGGACTGACGTGGGTATCGACGGGCCAGCTCGGCGTCGCGCGCCGCGTCCTGAACCGGACGCTGGACGTGCTGACGCCTTATCTCGAAGAGGGTTACGAGGTGGCCGGGCTGGAACCGAGCTGCACGGCGCTGTTCCGCGGCGACCTGCCGGCGCTTCTGCCGGGCGACTCGCGCGCCTCGCTCTTGGCTTCGCGGACCTTCACGTTCGCGGAACTCCTCGAACGGGCGCCGATCCCGTTCGCGGCCCTGGACGTCGACGCGATCACGCAGGTGCACTGCCACCAGCACGCGGTCCTCGGTTTCGGCGCGGACGAGTCGGCGCTCGCGGCGGCCGGGGTGCGCAACACGACGCTGGACTCGGGATGTTGTGGCCTGGCGGGCAACTTCGGCTTCGAGCGTGGGCACTACGAGGTGTCGAAGGCGGTCGCGGAGGACCGGATGCTGCCGGCGATCCGCGCGACGTCACCCGAGACGCTGGTGGTGTCGGACGGCTTCAGCTGCCGTACGCAGATCGCCCAGGAGTCGGGACGGACACCGGTGCACCTGGCGGAGCTCCTGCGTCGCGCGTTGCCGTGACTATTCGGCGCGCTCCAGCAGCGTCCTGGTCGCGGTGAGGACGAGCCGGCAGATGTCGTCGGGGTCGGCGCCGGCCAGCGGTTCCTTGCCGGAAACCTCGCGGACCAGCGCGATGCCCATGAGCCAGGCGAGGGCGAGATCGGCGCGCAGCCCGGCGTCCGGCTCGTCGGTCAGCGTGGCCAGCACCCGGGCGTACTCCTCGCCGATCTCTTGCCGGATCGCGGCCGCGGCGCCGTCGCTGCCCGACGAGCGCAGGTACGCCTCCAGCGTCCGGTTCCGCGGGCCCTCGGGGGCCAGCATGCTGCGCAGGGACGCGCTGAAGAGCCGTTCGGGCGGGGTGGTGGCCAGCTGCTCACGCCCGTCGCGGGCCAGCACCGCCTCGAAGAGCGCGTCCTTGCTGCCGAAGTAGCGGAACAGCAGCGCCTGGTTGACCCCCGCCTGACCGGCGATGTCGCGCACGGTCGTCCGGTCGAAGCCGCGCTCGGCGAACAGCTTCGCGGCGGCGTCCAGCAATGCCCGCTGCGTCGCGGCCGAGTCCCGGCGCCGGCCGGCCTGTTCCGGCTGTGTTGCCATCCGAGCAGGCTAACCGGCAAACCGGACGCGGCCCTACCCGGTGAGCCGGATCGCGGCGGCCGGGCAGGTCAGCTCCGCCTGCCGGACCGCCTCCTCCTCGCCGTCGGCCGGCTCGTCGGCGAGGAGGACGACGGTGCCGAGCTCCTCGTCCTGGTCGAACGTTCCCGGCGCGAGCAGGACGCACTGTCCGGACGAGACGCAGGCGTCGGTGTCCGCGGTGATCTTCACCGGGCTCACCACCGCACCGGGACCCGGTCGACCCCGCCGGCGACGCGGTTGACGCGGACCGGGATCTCGTCGATCCCGGCCGCCAGCCGCAGGCCGGGGAACCGCGAGAACAGCTTGGGGAAGACCGTCCGCAGCTCGGTGCGCGCGAGGTTGGCGCCGATGCAGACGTGGGCGCCGGTGCCGAAGGCGAGGTGGACGTTCGGCGTGCGGGCCGGGTCGAACTCGTCCGGGTCCTCGAACACCGACGCGTCGCGGTTGGCCGCGTCGCTGGAGATGAGCACGGCGTCGCCGCGCATGATCCGGGTCCCGGCGACCTCGACGTCCTCGTGGGCGTAGCGCAGCAGGCCGGTGCCGCTGGTCGCCGTCAGCCGCAGGATCTCCTCGATCGTCTGGTTCACCTCGCCCTCGGGATCGGCGGCGAAGCGGTCGCGGCGGGCGGTGTCGCTGAGCAGGAACAGCGTGCCCATCGCGATCCGGGTCGACGTCGTCTCGTGGCCGGCGAACAGCAGGCCGGCGCCCATGCGGGCGAGGTCGTCGTCGGTGAACGTCGGATCGTCGGCCTGGACCGCGACCATGTCGGAGATGACGTCCGGCTGCGGGTCCGCGCGCTTCGCGTCGGCCAGCTTCGTCATGTAGGCCTTGAACTCGGTCATGGCCGCCTGCGCGTCCGCACCGCCGTCCATCATCGCGATCCGCTCGGACAGGCCGCGGAACTTCTCGCGGTCGGCGTAGGGCACGCCGAGCAGCTCGCAGATCACCAGCACCGGCAAGGGGAACGCGAGGAAGTCGGTCAGGTCGACCGGCTCGCCCGGGTGGGCGTCGTGGGCCGCCTGCAAGTCGTCCAGGCACCGGTCGGTCAGCTCGGCGATCCGGTCGCCGAGGGCACGCATCCGCGGCGCGGAGAACGCGGGCGCGAGCATCCGGCGCATCCGCTTGTGCTCGGCTTCCTCGGTCTCGAAGTCGCCGCTCGGACCGTCCTGGATCGCGGCGTTCGAAATCCGCGAAGCCTGCTCCGGCGCGGGGTGCGAACGGCCGAAGCGCTTGTCGCGGAAGATCTCCTTGGCCTCTTCGTACGACGTCACCAGCCACGCCGGGTCGCCGGCCGGTGTGAGCACCCGGCTGATCGGGGCCTGCCGGCGGAGCGCTTCGTAGTCCGGCGCGATGGCGAGCGCGTTCGCCCGGGCGAAGGGGAGGCGAGGCGTCTCTTCGGTGGTGGTCATGCGTCTCTCCTCAGTTCGGTTTCGAGGTCGGCGAGCCAGCGCAGCTCGGCGTCGAACTTCCTGATGACGTGGTGCAGCGCGGCGCGGCTCCACGGGTCGGCCTGCCCGGCGGCGAGCCCGGTGACCCGGGCCTGTTCGGCGAGGAGCGCCCGTTTGCGGACGTCGAGCACGCGGGCGCGCTCGACGCGGCTCAGCCGGCCGAAGTTCCCGACTCTGGCCAGGAACTCCGGTTCGTTGAGCGCGAGCTCGCCGGGGAAGTCCGCGAGCATGTCGGTCAGCAGCTCCTGCCCGACATCGGTGATCGTGTAGACGTGCCGCGGCGGTTTGGTCTCCTGCTCCTCCGCGCTGCGGCTCACCGCGCCGGCGTCGACGAAGCGCCGCAGCGTCGGGTAGAGCGAGTTGTTCGACAGGGTGTGGCCCGTCGACGCCTCCACGGCCTTGCGCAGTTCGTAGCCGTGCATCGGCTCGCGGGCCAGCTTCGACAGCAGCAAGATCTCGATCCACACCTAGGTCACCGTAACCTACTATTCAGTGACCTGGCAATGGCGGACCGTGACAGGCGGTTAGAAACTGTGTAGCGTTGTAAGCAGTCGCTTACAATCGGACACACGGGGGTTTCCGCATGACAGTCGCCCGCACCGAGCCGCTCTCGTACCCCTTCAACGAGGAGGCGGGACTCGACCTCAACGAGGCCTACGCGGCCGCGCGCGAAGCCGAGGGCATGGTCCGGGTCAAGATGACGTACGGGGAGCCGGCGTGGCTGGCCACCCGCTACGCCGACGCCCGGCTGGTGCTCGGCGACCGGCGGTTCTCGCGGGCGATGGAGAAGGAGAAGGACGCGCCACGCCGCTCGCCGATGCAGCGTGACGGCGGCATCCTGCAGATGGATCCGCCGGACCACACGCGGCTGCGGACGCTGGTGGCGAAGGCCTTCACCATGCGGCGCGTCGAGCTGCTGCGCCCACGCGTCGTTTCCCTGGCGGCCGGGCTGATCGCGGACCTGAAAGCCGCCGGCCCGCCCGCCGACCTCGTCGGCCGCTACGCGTTGCCCATCCCGGTCGCGGTGATCTGCGAGCTGCTCGGCGTCCCGGTCGCCGACCGGCCCAAGTTCCGCGTCTGGAGCGACGCCGCGCTGTCCACCAGCGGCCTGACGCCCGAGGAGTTCGAGCGCAACCGCGAAGAGCTGCGCGACTACATGCGCGGGCTGATCGCGGAGCACCGGTCGCGGCCCCAGGACGACCTGATGACGGCGCTGATCGAGGCGCGCGACACCCGCGACCGGCTGACCGAACTGGAGCTGGTCGACCTGTGCGTCGGCATCCTCGTCGCCGGGCACGAGACCACCGCGAGCCAGATCCCCAACTTCGTCTACGCGCTGCTCGACCAGCCCGGGCAGTGGGAGCGGCTGTGCGCCGACCCGGACCTGATCCCGGCCGCCGTCGAGGAGCTGCTGCGGTTCGTGCCGCTGGGCGCCGGCGCCGGGTTCGCGCGCTACGCCACCGAAGACGTCGAGGTCGGCGGCGTGCTCGTGCGCGCGGGGGAGCCGGTGCTGGTCGCCATCGGCGCGGCCAACCGCGACCGGCTGCAGTTCGACGACGCGGAGGGCCTGCGGTTCGACCGCGAGGACCAGCACCACCTCGGCTTCGGCCACGGCGTCCACCACTGCCTGGGCGCGCCGCTGGCCCGGCTCGAGCTGCAGGAGGCGCTGCGCGCGTTGGTCACCGAGCTGCCGGGGCTGCACCTGGCCGGCGATATCGTGTGGAAGACGCAGATGCTCGTCCGCGGACCGCGGTCGATGCCGATCGGCTGGTGACACGGAAGGTGACCATGAGCTGGCACGTGGAAGTCGACGAACACACCTGCATCGGATCGGGGATGTGCGCCGCGCTGATGCCCGAGGTGTTCGTCCTCGACGGCGCGGTGGCGCAGACGGTCGTTTCGGACGTGGACGGCGACGAGACGGTGCTCGACGCGGCGGACTCGTGCCCGGCGATGGCGATCACGGTGACCGACGGCGGCCGCGAGATCGGCCCGCGTCCCTAGCTCCTCAGGGCTCGAAGCGGCCGTGCTCGGTGACCACGGCCGTGACGAGCTCGTGCGGTGTCACGTCGAACGCGGGGTTGAAGACCCGCGCGTCCGGCGGGGTGACCGGCACCCCCGCGTATTCGGTGAGCTCGCGGGCAGCACGTTCCTCGATGGCGATGCCCGCGCCGTCGGCGAGCGTCCTGTCCACTGTGGACGACGGCGCGACCACGATGAACGGCACGCCGTGGTGCTTCGCCGCGATCGCCAGGCCGTAGGTGCCGATCTTGTTGGCGACGTCGCCGTTCGCGGCGATCCGGTCGGCGCCGACGAGCACGCAGTCGACCATCCCGCGCGCCATCGCGGCGGCGGCGGCCGAATCGGGTTGGACGCGGTAGGGGACCTTCGCCTGCGCGAGCTCCCACGCCGTCAGCCGGGCGCCTTGGAGGAGCGGACGCGTCTCGTCGACGAGGACTTCTTCGACGAGCCCGCGTTCGTGCAGGTGCCAGACGACGCCGAGGGCGCTGCCCCAGCCGACGGTCGCGAGGTGCCCGGCGTTGCAGTGGCTGAGCAGCCGCAACGGCCGGCGCGGGCATTCGGCGAGCACGATCTCGGCGGCGTGCTTCGAGGCGGTCTTGTTGAGCTCTTCGTCTTCGGCGAGCAGGGCCAGCGCTTCTTCGAGGACGGCTTGGGTGCCCTGGGGGAGCTTCTTCATCGCGCGCTCGACGCCCCAGGCGAGGTTGACGGCGGTGGGGCGCGCGGCGGCGATCAGTTCGGCGTCGGCTTCGACGTTTTCGCCGGCCCGGGCGGCGAGGGCGACCCCGAGGGCCCCGGCGGCGCCGAGAGCGGGCGCCCCGCGGACGGCGAGGCGCTGGATGGCGTCGACGAGCTCACCGACGGTGCGCAGGTGCAGCAGCCGGTACTCGGCGGGCAGGGCGGTCTGGTCGATGATGACGATGGCGCCGTCGGCCCAGTCGATGGTCCTGCGCACGTGTCCTCCCTGGGTTTTCGCTTGCGCGCCCGGTGATGATGCGGGCCAGCTGGTGGAGCTGGACGTGACCGCGGCGCTCGACTGACGACGCCCGTGGGAGGTCGGCCAGCCGAGCACGCTGCCCGGCCCCTACAGTCCGGCCATCAGGTCCGTCTCCGTGATCCCCGGCCCCTGCCCGACCCGGATGAACCACTCCGTCCCGAAAGCGAACGCGAACGCGTCATCCGGCATCGCCAGCATGAACATGTCCTCGCTGATCTGGCTGGGGTGGGCGCGCATCGCCGCGCGTTTCACCCCCACGTACTTCGCCACGTCGACCGCCGCCGTGATCTCGGCCTCCGGTTTGCCGAACTCGACGTTCTCCGGCGGGGTGGGCGCCGCCTCCGGGGGCATCAGCCCCTGCTCCACCGCCGCTTCGAAGCCGCGCTGCATGAACTCGCGGTTGAACGTCGCCTGGAACACGCGCGGCGTGCCCGCCAGCTCCGCCGCGCGGATGCCGACCCGGTGCACCTGGATGTGGTCCGGGTGGCCGTAGTCGCCGTTGTCGTCGTAGACCGTCAGGACGTCCGCCGACTCCTCGCGCAGGATCGCCGCCAGCTGCTCGGCCGCCTTTTCGACGTCCGCCCGCCAGAAACACCCCGGGTCGTCGTTCGTGGACTCGCCCATCATCCCGGAGTCGCGGTAGCCGAGGAACTCGACGCGCTCCACCCCGAGGATCTCCGCGGCCGCGTGCGACTCCCGCACGCGCCGCTCCCACAGTTGTTCGCCCTCGGCGAGAAAGCCCTCAGGGACCTCGCCGACCTCGCCGCGGGTGGCGACGACGAGCACGACGCGGTGCCCCTCCGCGACGGCCTTGGCCATCACCCCGGCGGTGCGCAGGCATTCGTCGTCCGGGTGGGCGTGGAAGGTGACCAGTGTTGCCATGTCTCCGACGCTACCGAACGGCACCGACAAAATCCGCCCGCCAAGGTGCGCTGCTGCCCGTCAGGGTCCGCGGTCGTGGCCGACGAGATCTTCGCCGCGACGCCCTCGTCGGCCGTGCCGGTGCCGCGTCACCCCACGCCGCTCGCGGATGACATCGCCGACCTGCGCGGGGTGATCCCGCACGTGATCGAGGAGACGGCCCGGCACGCCGGGCACCTCGACGTCGTCCGCGAGCTGATCGACGGCCGCACCGGGCTCGGGCCGCGCTAACCCTGTTCCTTCGCGCACCACCAGGTCGACCGGCCGCCGACGGTGCCGTGCGCCATCTCCGCGCCGCAGCGGGGGCAGTGGTCGCCGGCGCGGCGGTGGCCGATGATCTCGCCCGTGTGGACGCCGCCGTGCCTGATCGCCGCGCGCAACGCCGTCCGGAGTGCCTTGTGGAGGTTCGTCAGGTCGTCGTCGCCCAGTTCGTTCACCGGGAGCGCCGGGCTCACCGCCGCCTGCCAGAGGGTTTCGTCGGCGAGCAGGTTCCCGATCCCGGCCAGCACGGACTGGTCCAGCAGCCGCGCCTTCACCGGCGCCCGGCCGCGGCCGACCCGCGAGCGGAAGTCCGCGCGCGACACCTCGCCGGCGTCCGGGCCGAGCGCGTCGAGGTCGGGGTCGAGCCGCACCCGGCTGAGCCGGCGCGTGTCGAACAGCCGCAGCCGTTCGCCGTCGGCGAAGGTGATCCCGAACCGGAACCACTCGGGCTTTTCCTCCCGGTCACGAGACCGCCCGGGCGGTCCGCTCCGGTCGCCGAACCGCAGCTGCCCGGCCATCCCGAGGTGCAGGCCGAGGTTCGGGCCCGGCCGCCCGTCGCCGTTTTCCGTTTCGCACCAGAGCGTCTTGCCCCGCCGGTGCGCCTCGGTGAGCCGCCCGCCCCGCAACGCGGCGGCGAGGTCCCCGGGCGCGTGCGGGCGGCAGACCCAGTCGTCGTGGTCGTCGACGTCCCGGATCTTCCGGCCGAGCGCCTCGGCGAGGACCTGGCGGGCGAGCTCCACTTCGGGCAGTTCCGGCACGCCGACCAGTCTGCCGACTCCGGCGCCGGAGCGCCGATCAGGACCGGGGGCCCGTCACTCCGGCCGCATCCACTCGTAGAGCCGGCGCCCGGGATTGGTGAGGTTCGGCGGGGCCACCATCCCGTTGAGGACGAGCGCCCGCGCGACGAACCCGAAGTGCAGGTTGGCGCCGACCGTGCGGTGCAGGTACGCCTGGTTCGCCGGCCCGAGCACCGGATCGGTCAGGCACTGGGCGGCGGCCAGGGTGCCCCGGGCGTACATGCCCGCGCAGATCGTGATGGTGCGCCGCGGGTCGACGGGGTTCAGGCCGCGGAAGAACAGGATCACGTCCTCGTGGAGGATGCGCGACCCGTAGTCGTCGCCGAGGACCGGGCTGAACCGCTGCGTCCGTTCCCCGTCGGCGACTTCGAGGCCGAGCCAATCCGTTTCCGGGATGCGCGGTGACATCTTCACGGGCAGGCGCAGGGTGGAGAACATGTCGCGGGTCAGCATGTTGAAGTCCGACCCGCCGATCACCACCAGGTGGCTTGAGTAGTCCGTGGGCTGCAGATCGCTCGTCGTCGCGAATTTCACCTCGTGCTCGGGGTTCAGGGCACGAATGTGGCCGAACAGGTGGACCAGTGTGTCGGGGTCGGTGTAGGTCAAAAGATCCACGTAGTCGGGGTCCCGCGGATCGCTCGCCGAGAAATTGTTGACCATCGATTCCGGGATCCGGCCACAGGTGATCATCACCGGCTCGCCGGGCGGGAACCGCCAGATGTCCCGCACCTCTGCGGGCGGCGGATCGGCGACGACGTCGGCGGTTTCCGCCGGCCGGCCGCCGACGGCCCGTTCCCAGGCGCCCGCCCACGCCGCCCTGTCTTCTTTGGGCACGCCGAGTGCGTCGAGCAGGGCCAGGAGCAGTTCGCGTCGCGGCCGGCGCCGACCGGCCAAGACACCGGCGACCGTGGAGCGGGGCAATGCGGGTCCGCGTTTCTCGCCGGCCCGCTCGATCTCGCGCAGTGACGGATTCCCGGCACGCACTTGGCATTGCCGGAGCAAAGCGGCCAAGTGGGCGAGCGTCCTGACCCCGGACGGGTCAATGTCACCGAATGGTCCGGGTCGGGAGGAAGGCATCTTGGCATCGTGTCCCACGTCGGCCGGTTGTGTCCCACATTGTCTCACTCTTTTGCGGTGTGGGCGGGCAGCCGGAACAGGGGCACAACGGGGACCTCGGCGTCTTCGGTGTCCCGGGGGCGAGTTCGTCTTCGTGTGTCCGCGGATGTGGTGCCGGACGGACTCGCGACTGTTCAATCGTCTTCAGGAACATCGGCCTCGTCGGGGAGGTGCGCATGCTTCACGAAGGTCAGCTCGTCTACGGACTCGTTGTCGCGGTGGACGTCGAAGGATTCTCGCGAATGGGGATCCTCGACCAGGCCGCGATCCTCATCCGGCTGAAAGAGGTGCTCGACCGGGCCGCCGAACGGACCGGGCTCGTTCGCGACGAATGGCTCCGGCAACCGCGGGGGGACGGCGAGCTGGCGGTGCTGCCCGCCGATTCCGACGTTTCCCGCGTCGTCGCCGATTTCACCCACGAGGTCGTGGAAGAACTCGGGCGGGGCAGCCGGCCGCGGCTGCGGCTGCGGCTTTCGATGCACCACGGGGCGCTGACCGCGGGGGTCTTCGGCCCGATCGGGGACGCCCTCATCGTCGCTTGCCGGTTGCTCGACGCGGAATCCGCGCGCGAAACGCTGGCCCGGCACACCGCCGAAGACGTCGTGGTCGTCGTATCGGAGCGCTTGTACGAAGACATCGTCGCCACGCGGTTCCGCGGTCTCCGGCCCGATCGGTTCCGGCCGGTGACCGAACGGGTGAAGGGCCGGACGTACCGCGGGTACATCTGCGTGGGCAGCCCCAAGTCCGCGGAGCCGGTCCCGGCCGACGCGGTCCCGGTCGGTCACGGCACCGTGATCGAGCTGCCGAACTTGTGACGAGCACGGGCGCCGGAGCGCCGATCACCAGTCGACCGCTGGAAGGCGGCCGCCGCGTCGTGGGGGGACCGCCGCGGCGGCCGCCGGTCAGGGGCGGCGGTCGCGGCGGACCAGCGCGAGCGCCGGGACGATCACCACGGCCGCCAGAGCGAACGTCACCGGGTAGCCCAGCGAGCCGATGAGCAGGCCCGCGCCGAGCGCGCCCGCGGCCATGCCGAGGTCGTACGCCGCGTTCCAGATCGCGCTCACCGCGCTCTCGCCGCCGGCCGGCACGCGGGCGTACATCAGCGTGAGCGTCGCGTTCTGCAGCGCGCCGAACCCGGCGCCGAGCACGACCGCCCCGCCGATCACCAGCGCCGGCGTGCTCGTGAACGCGATGGCCGCCATCCCGGCGGCGGAGAGCACCACGCCCGGCACCAGCAGGAGACCCGGGCCGTGGCGGTCGCCGACCCGGCCGGCGACCCAGCGGGCCGCGGTGGCCGCCGCGGGCTGGGCGAGCAACGCGCTCGCGGCGACCCAGGCCGGCTGGTCCGAAGCGGCGAGCGGGAGGAAGGTCACCAGGACGCCGATCGCGGCGGCCGCCACCGCGAAGATCGTCGCCGGGCGGGTCAGCACGGGGTTGCGCAGGCCCGCCAGCACGCCGTGGCCGCCGTCTTCCTTCGGCGTCGCGTCGTAGCGCGGCAGGCCGGGCACCGACACCAGCGCGAGCAGGGTGGCCACCGCCGTCGCCACGAACACCGGGGTGAAGCCCCAGTGCGCCGCGGCCCACACGCCGGCCGGCAGCGCCAGCAGGCCCGGGATCCCGCCGACGATCCCGACGAGCGCGAGGCCCTCGCCGCGCCGGTCCGCCGGGATCAGCAAGGCGGTGACCGCCCCACCGGCGACCACGGCGATCGCGAACCCGATCCCGCGCACCACGCTGACCCCGATGATCACCCAGACGTTCGAGCTGACCGTGAGCAGCAGCGTCGGCGCGCCGAGCAGCACCAGCCCGGTGGCCAGCGCCCACCGGTAGCCGACCCGGGCGACCAGCCGCGGCGTCACCAGTTCGGCGGCCACGGTGGCGAGCAGCAGCGCGACCGTCGCCAGGCCGGCGCCGCTGTCGGACCCCGCCTGCCTCGCGAACAGCGGCACCACCGAAAGCGGCAGGTAGAAGCCGATCGACGACCCGAAGATCGAGACGAAGCGCACGAGCAGGGCACGGGATACCAGCCTCGGCCGGATTTGCAGGTCAGCGGTCATGACAAGAACGTTAGAAGCGAACCGGGTCACCGGTAAGGTCCAGTTCCATGGCTGTGGAGTGGGCCGGTTTGGGTCCGGAGCTGTTGTTCACGATCGACCGCGACAGCGGCGCGGGCCTCCGTTCGCAGCTGGAAGACCAGTTGCGCGACGCGATCCGCGGCGGCCGCCTGGCGGGTGGGGAGCGGCTGCCGTCGTCGCGCGAACTCGGCCGCGCCCTCGGCCTGTCGCGGGGGCTCGTGCAGGACTGCTACGCCCAGCTGCAGGCCGAGGGCTACCTGACCAGCCGCCCGGGATCGGCGACGCGCGTGGCGTCGGTCGCCCGGCCGGCCGCGCCACCGCGGCCCAGCCCGCCGGAGCGGCCCCGGCACGAGGTCGCCGACTTCCGCCACGGCGTCCCCGACCTGCGCCTCGCCCCGCGCGAGGACTGGGCGTGGGCCGTGCGCGAGGTCTGCCGCACCGCGCCGAACAGCGCGTTCGACTACGGCGACCCGAGCGGCGACCGGCGGCTGCGGGAGGTGCTGGCGGCGTACCTGCGGCGGGTGCGGGCGGTCGCGGCGACGGCCGACCAGGTCGTCGTCTGCAGTGGGATGGCCCAGGCACTCGGGCTGCTGCTGCGCGCGCTCGCCGCCGACGGCGTCGGGACCATCGCCGTCGAGGACCCCGGCATCGTCCGGTCGACGACCGAGCAGGCGCACGCCGCCGGCCTGACCGCCGTGCCGGTCCCGGTCGACGAGGACGGCGTCGACGTCGCCGCGCTCGAACGCAGCGGCGCGCGGGCCGTGCTCGTGACCCCGGCCCACCAGTGGCCCACCGGCGTGGTGCTCGCCGGGCACCGCCGTCAGGAGCTGATCGAGTGGGCGCGGCGGCACGACGGCGTCGTCATCGAGGACGACTACGACGCGGAGTTCCGCTACGACCGCGATCCGGTCGGCTCGTTGCAGGGCCTCGACCCCGACCGCGTCGTGTCCCTCGGCACGGTCAGCAAGTCGCTGGCGCCGGCGTTGCGCCTGGGCTGGCTGGTCGCGCCGGGGCGGCTGCTCGCCGCGTTGGCGCGCGGCAAGCACGTCACCGACCGCGGGAGCCCGGGCCTCGACCAGCTCGCGCTGGCCCTGCTCATCGAATCCGGGCGCTACGACCGGCACCTGCGCCGCGCCCGCGCCGAGTACGCGGCCCGGCGCGAAACGCTCATCGCGGCGCTGGCCGCCCACGCGCCCGGCCTGCGCGTCACCGGACTGGCGGCCGGGTTCCACGCGATCCTGCACCTGCCCCCGGGCGCCGACGAGGAACAGGTGATCGCCCGGGCGGGTGAACGGGGAGTGGGGCTCTACGGCCTCGCCCGGATGCACAGCACGCCGTCCGCGACGGCCCCGCGGCTCGTCCTGGGGTTCGGCGACACACCGCAACGTTCGATCGAAGCGGGGATCGCCGCCGTCGCGGACCTCTTGTCAGGCGTCGAGTGACTGGGTCGTGGCGACTTCCCAGGCGAACCCGTCCGGGTCGGTGAACGGTGCGGCGGCGTTGACGGCGATCCGGTGCGCACCGGTGCCTTCGGGAGCGACGCCGGCGTCCTTGGCGAGGGCCTTGCGCCGGTACAGCGCGAGCTTGACGGGGTTCGAGCCGGCGTCGAACTCGACGTACACGCGGCCGAACGCCTTCCCGACGGTGAAGCCGTGTTCGGTGTAGAACTTCTTGCTGGCGGCAATGTCCTGGACGCCGAGCAGCAGCACGACGGCGTCGAACGCGCGAGTCGCGGGACCGGTGTTCTTCTTCGCGGACGTGGCGACCTTCCAGATGGCACCGTCGGGCGCCTGGACGACGCCGCCGTAGCCCCACATGGACTTCGCGGCCGGCTTGAGCGTGGTGGCCCCGGCCTCGACGGCGCTGCCGAGGAGCGAGTCGACGTCGGCGGGCTGGGCCACGGTGAGGGAGAGGGTGTAGCCGCGGAAGCCGGTGGAGGGCTGCTGCGCCTCGCGGAAGCGGAGCTGGGTGGTGAGGCCGAAGGCGGCGGCGTAGAAGCGCTGGGCGGCCGCGGCGTCGGCGACCTCGAGGGTGATGGAGTCGATGTTCGTCATGCCGGTAACGCTAGGTCCGGGGCCGTGACCGGCGCTTCTCGATTCCTGATCGGTTGGGCCGGGGCTCAGTACTCGTTCTTGATGACGAAGTAGGAGCCGCGGATGGTGCCGGCCAGCTTCGACTTCTGGCGGGCGAACTTGAACGCCCCGAGCTCCTCGGGGACGTCCATCCCGTCGGAGAGCTTGAACCCGACCGCCCGTTTCCCGCCGTCCTCGATCGTGTACATCACGTTGATCGACAGGCCGCTCTCGTAGAACACGTACGCCATCCGGATGCCCTCGACCTCGAACTCGGTCGCTTCGAGCGGGGGCGACGCGATGACGATGCCGCGTTCCTCCTCGAGGATCCGGCTGACCCGGTCGACGGTCGAAGCGGCGTCGCTTGCGGGCTCCGTCGTGAAGACGTGGTCGTACTTGTTCTTGAAGTACCGGGCCTCGTTCGCCCGCAGACCGGCGAGGGCGTCGGCGACCGGCGACGACTCCAGCCCGGCGGTCGACAAGGTCGCGAAATCCACGGCGTGGGGCATGGCGGGTTCCTCCAAGGTCAGCGAATGCGCTGGTGACGAAGGTAGACGACGTGGGCGCCCACCGCACGGGACGCTTTTACGCCGGCAGAGTCCGACGCAGGAAGCCGGTCGTCGACGCCCAGGCTCGCGCGGCCGCCTCGGGGTGGTGGAACATCGGGGCCACGTTGTTGTGGAACGCGTGCCCGGCCTCCTCCTGGACGTGGATCTCCGCACCCGCGTGGGCCGCCACGGCGGACTCGACCACCGCGACGTCCGCGCGCGGGATGTACGGGTCCTGCCCGCCGAAGTGGAACTGGATCGGGCACGTGATCTTCGCCAGGTCCGCGATCTGCCCCGCCACCGCCGAGCCGTAGAACGACACCGCCACGTCCGGGTCGCCCGCGGCCGCCGCCGCGAACGCCAGCGACCCGCCCAGGCAGAACCCCAGAACTCCCACGCCACCGGAAACGGCGGGCTGCGCACGGAGGTGGGCCATCGTCGCGAGGACGTCCGCCAGCCCCAGCGCCGGGTCGAAAGTGGACGCCACCTCCATCGACGCCGCCACTCCCGCCTCGTCGTGGGTGGACGACCAGCCGGGCGCCGTCCGCCGGAACAGCTCCGGGATCGCCACCACGTAACCCGAGGAAGCCAGGTCCGCCGCCACCGAGCGCAGGTAGTCGTCCAGGCCGAAGATCTCCTGGATCAGCACCAGGCCCGGACCGTGACCGGACCCGGGCAGCCAGACGGGGAGGTCGGTCATCGCAAAGACCTTTCCAGGATGCCGGCGACCAGCTCGGCCTGGCGGCCGTCCGGGTCGAGATCGGGATCGAACATCGTCAGCTCGAAGCCGGCCACGCCCGGCAAGGCGAGCAGGCGTCGCAGCAGCGAAACCAGCGTATCGGGGTCGAGCCCGCCGGGGTCGGGACTGTCCACTGCGGACACGTAAGCCGGGTCGAGGACGTCGATGTCCACGTGGATCCGGCAACCGTCCAGGCCGGCGAACGCGGAGGACGGCAACGGCTCGGACGCCATCAGGCGTTCCGAAGTGACGAAGGGGATTCCCGCGGCGCGCAGGTGGGACGACTCGGCCGTCCGCACGCCGAGCACCAGCACGTCGCTGTCGCGGACGTACGGTCGCAGCCCGTCGATGTCGGCGAGGTCGCCGGCGCCGCGGCCGGTCATGATCGCCAGGTCCTCGCCCGCCGCCGCGCCGACGTGGTCGGCGATGCCCGGGTGGTGGAAGTCGTCGTGACCGTCCAGGTACGCGATGCCGTACCGGCCGGACCGGCGCAGCGCGAGCATCGCGCCCAGCGAAATCGAGCAGTCGCCGCCCAGGACCACCGGGAAGCCGCCCGACGACCGGATCGACGCCACCCGCGCCGCCGGCGCGCGCGTGGAGGAGGCGATGGCCGCCGAGTTGCGGACGCCGTCGCCCGGCGACCACGTGCCCACGTACCGGCCCGGCGTCACGACACCGCCGTCGGACGCACCCAGGCGGTCCAGGATGCTGAGGTCGCGCAGCACACCGGGCGTCTTGTAGCAGCCGGGCACCGCACCCCGGCCGGCGGCCGCAAGCCGAGGTTGGACGGCGCGTCGAGCAGGACGTGATTCCCCACCCGGTCACCGTACTGGCTCCGCGGCCGGAGGCGTCCTAAGTTGAGGTGCCGACCAAGGAGGCGCGATGGCTGAACAGACCAAGTACGTCCTGGACGAAGCCGATCTCCCCACCCAGTGGTACAACGTCATCCCCGACCTGCCCGAGCCGCCACCGCCGCCGCTGCACCCCGGCACCCGCGAGCCCGTCGGCCCGGACGACCTGGCCCCGCTCTTCCCGCAGGCGCTCATCGCCCAGGAAGTGACGACTGATCGCTATGTCGACATCCCGGAGGAGGTCCGGGAGGTCTACCGGCTCTGGCGGCCGTCGCCGCTGTACCGGGCGCGCCGGCTGGAGAAGGCGCTCGGCACTCCGGCGCGGATCTACTACAAGTACGAAGGCGTCAGCCCGGTCGGCTCGCACAAGCCGAACACCGCTGTGCCGCAGGCGTTCTACAACGCGCAGGAGGGCGTCACCCGGCTGACCACCGAGACCGGCGCCGGCCAGTGGGGGAGCGCGCTCGCGTTCGCCTGCGCCCAGTACGGGCTCGAGTGCGAGGTCTGGCAGGTGCGGGCGTCCTACGACCAGAAGCCCTACCGCAAGCTGATGATGGAGACGTTCGGCGCGACCGTGCACCCGAGCCCGTCCGAGCTGACCGAGTCCGGCCGGGCGATCCTCAAGCAGCACCCGGACTCGCCCGGCAGCCTCGGCATCGCGATCAGCGAGGCCGTCGAGCAGGCGGCGCAGGACCCGGACACGCGGTACGCGCTGGGCAGCGTGCTCAACCACGTGCTGCTGCACCAGACGATCATCGGCGAAGAGGCGTTGAAGCAGTTCGAGCTGGCCGGCGACACCCCGGACGTGCTGGTCGGCTGCACCGGCGGCGGTTCGAACTTCGGCGGGCTCGCGTTCCCGTTCCTGCGCGAGAAGCTGGCCGGCCGGATGGACCCGGTGATCCGCGCGGTCGAGCCGGCCGCGTGTCCCTCGCTGACGCGCGGCAAGTACGCCTACGACTTCGGCGACACCGCCGGGCTGACGCCGTTGCTCAAGATGCACACGCTCGGCCACGACTTCATCCCGGACCCGATCCACGCGGGCGGCCTGCGCTACCACGGGATGTCGCCGCTGATCTCGCACATCTACGAGCTGGGCCTGATCGAAGCGATCGCGATCGGGCAGCAGGAGTGCTTCGCCGCGGGCGTGCGGTTCGCGCGTTCGGAAGGGATCATCCCGGCGCCGGAGCCGACGCACGCCCTCGCCGCCTGCATCCAGGAAGCGTTGCGGTGCAAGGAAACGGGCGAGGAGAAGGTGATCCTCACGGCCCTCTGCGGCCACGCACACCTGGACCTCCCGGCCTACGGCGCTTACCTGGCCGGCGACATGGTGGACAACGAGCTGTCGGCAGCCACGCTCGACGCCTCCCTCGCCACCCTGCCCTGAAGTTCGTGAAGGCCACCTTGAGGAACTTGTACTTCCTGAAGGTGGCCTTCACGGACCTTGGGCTAGTGGGCGTCGGGGATTTCGGGGCGGATGAGTTCCGTGTGGGGGCCCGCCAGGACGACGCGGTCGCGCCCGGCCGCCTTCGCCGCGAACACCGCGTCGTCCGCTGCCTGTAGGAGGATCGTGTAATCGGTGGCTGTTTCGGGGTAGACCGCCGCGCCGATCGAGGCCGTCAAGCCGTCGATCACCTCGGGCTTGCCCGGGCGGATCACCGGGACCGGCACCTCGATCCGGGCGATCGCCGCGCGGATGCGGTCCGCGATGGACACGATCTCCGCGCTCGTCGCGCCCGGGAGCAGCACCACGAACTCGTCGCCGCCGAACCGGCCGACGTAGTCGCCGCCGCGCACCGAACTCTGGATCGCCGCCGCGATCGCCCGCAGGACCTCGTCGCCCGCCAGGTGGCCGTTGCCGTCGTCGATGGCCTTGAAGTGGTCGAGGTCGATCATCAGCACACCCGCCGTCGACGACAGCTGCGCGGCGCGGGCCAGCTCGTTGCGCGCCAGCTGGACCCAGAACTCCGGGGCGAGCAGCGCGGTCTTCGAGTCCGTGCGCGCGGCCGCCTGGAACTGCGGCAGCAGCAGGCCGATGTGCAGCGCCACCGGCGTCACCATGAGGACCGGCAGCAGCCACGGCCGGACCGTCATCACCAGCGCGATGCCGCAGCCGACGCCGACCGCGGCCAGCACGATCAGGACGTCCGACGGGTTGCCGAACGCCTGCCGCGGCGGCTTGCCCGGGTTGCTCAGCACGATCGCGAGGATCACCAGCACGTAGTTGAGTCCGAAGTAGACGATCCCGGACAGCAGCAGCGCGGTCATCCCGCCGAACCCGTCCAGGTACGGCACGTACGGCGCCAGGTGCCCGGTGCCGGCGGACAGCACGGCGCCCGCGGCGAAACAGGCGAGGATGACGGTCGCCCCGGAAAACACTTTCCGGTGAATCACGCCGCGTCGTTTGTACACGCGAACCCAGGAATGGGCGTAGCTGACGACGATGACGAGCGTGGCCAGCGGCGGCGGCAGCAGGAGCAGCCCGGCGAAGATCCAGATCGACTGCAGGTGCATGTGCGGCCGGCCGTCGGCGGCGAGCTCGCGGATGCGCTCGATGCGTTGCGCCGCTTCGAGGTGCACGATCTCGCCGGCCAGGATCAGGCCGCACCAGAGCAACGACTGGGTCGTGACCGCCACGAGCGCGCTCGTGGCGAGGACCGCGACCAGCGCCAGTGCGTCGACGACGAGGACGTAGCCGAACACGGGAGTGTCCAGCCTCCACATCGCCCACGTACGGATACCTGATCGTGGACGTTCTGAGCTGGGCTTGCGCCCTGGGGACCCGGACAATCCCACGAAACGCCCTTCTTTTCAGGACGGAACTCGCTCGCGAAAAACGTCAATGTAATCGAATGAACGCGGTGTGTCACTAGGCTGGTCGGGCTACCGTCCGGTCACGCACCGTGCAAAATCCCATCCGAACAGGAGAAATCATGGCGCACTTCCTGCCCAACGCCACCATCGTCCCGTCCCGCCGGCGCGCGCAGCGGCCGACCGACTGGACGCGGCAGCTCCCCACCGACTGGACCCGCGCGATCCCGACCGACTGGACCCCGCGGCAGCTGCCGACCGACTGGACCGCGCGCGAACTGCCCACCGACTGGACCGTCCGCGAGCTGCCCACCGATTGGGCCCGCCCCGGCGTCTCGTCACCGCTGCCGCAGTGCCCCACCGACTGGACGCGGTCCTGACCGGTTCCCGGTGACCGGCACTCGTGCCGGTCACCGGGGTTCCGGTTGCGCACGTCGCCACAACGTCGCCGCGCCGAGGGCGGCCACCACACCGATCGCCCCGGCCCCGGCGACGACCCCGTGCGGCGCCGCGCGTTCGGCCGCGAGCCCGGCCAGCACCACACCCAGCCCTTGCGACACCCGCAACGCGGTGAGCGCGAACCCGAACGCCTGCGCGCGCTGGGCGTCCGGGGTCAGCTGGACGAACGTCGTGTTGGCGATGAGGTTGTACGAACTGGCCACTCCGGACAGCGTCAGCAGCGCCAAAGTGGCCCCGAGGTCCGGCCGCAAAGCGCACCCCAGCAGGGCCGCGCACGCCAGCACGGCCAGCGGCCCGAGCAGCCGTCCGCGCCGGTCGGTGGGAATCCGCGACAGCGCCGCCATCCCGATGACGTTGCCGAGCGCGTACGCCCCGAGCAGCAGTCCGACGACCACCGCGCCGCCGCCGAGTTCCGCCGCGTACGGCGCCGCGATCGCCTCGCCCGCGATGTAGATCCCCGACACGCACCCCAGCGCGACCAGCGCGAGCCGGCGCCGGTCGCCGACCACCACCGTGAACCCGGCCCGCACGTGCTGCCACCAGCGGACGCCCGAGGACTCCCGCGGTGGCCAGGACCGGACCCCGGTGACCAGGAACACCGCTGACACCGCGAAGCTCGCCGCGTCCGCGAGCAGGGCGCCGCCGGTGCCGATGGCCGCGACCAGGAGCCCGCCGAGGGCGAACCCGGCCACCTGGCCCGCCTGCACCAGCATCATCAGCAGGCCCATCCCGGGCACGAACGTCTCGCCCGGCAGCACCTGCGGCAGCAGCGCCGCGCGCGCGGAGTTCCACACCGGGTTGAAGAGCTGGACGGCGATCAGCAGGGCGGCCACCGCCGGCAGGGGGAGACCCGGCCACGCCATCACGGCGACCGCCAGCGCGCGCAGGACGTCGGAGGTGACCATCACCGCGCGCGGCGGGTGCCGGTCGGCCAGCCCGGACAGGAGCGGCCCGCCCACGAGGTCCGGCAGGAACGTCAGCGCGTACGTCAGCGCCGCCCAGCCCGGCGAGTTCGTCCGGTCGTAGACCAGGATCGACAGCGCGACCCGGGCCAGCTGGTCACCGGTGACCGAGACGAGCTGGGCGGAGAACAGCGCCCGGAACTCGGCCACCGCGAGGACGTCCCGGAACCCGACCGCACGCGCCGTCATGGGCACCCACGGTACCTCCGCGGACGCGCTGCGTGAACGGCCGTTAGGAGGGGTCGCAGGTGATTTTCGGCTGCGGGTTGTAGCGGACGTTGCGGGTCGAGCGGCTGACCTCGCGCCCGGAGGAGGCGTCCTTGAGCACGCGCGTGTCGCTCGTGGTGAAGCCCGGCGCGCCGTTGGAGGCGTGGCAGTTCTCCGCCGGGCCCGGCTTGGTCGGCGGGTCGGTCGGGTTGGACCGGCCGCCCGGGATCGACTCGACGGTGTAGCGCTTGGTGCCCCACAGCTTCACGGTGATCGACGACGGCGTCCAGATCGTCTGGATCGCGATGCCGGACGGCGAGTCGTTCGTGAACTTGATGTCGATGACGCTGGCGCCGTTGGGGTTCTGGAACACCGTCGCCTCGCGCGCGGCGGGGTAGCGGCTGATGTAGTAGCTGTGCTCCTTGTGCCCCGCGTCCTTCATGCCCGAGAAGTACGACGCGTTGTACAGCGTCGTCGCGAACTGCGAGATGCCGCCGCCGACCTCGCGCGCCGGGGCGCCGTTCTCGATCACGCCGGCCTCGACGTAACCCTGCGGCTTGCCGCGCGGGCCGGTGAACCCGTTGAGGCTGAAGGTTTCCCCGGGCTTGACGATGGCGCCGTTCACCTTCTGCGCGACGACGCGGATGTTCGTGCCGGAGTCGGCCGCGAAGCCGCCGGTGGTGAACTCGCCGACGACCTCCTTGACGCCCAGCTGGTTCGCCTGCTCGGTCGTCACCTTGGCCGGGGCGTCCTTGTAGACCGCGGCCACCTCGCGGCCGTCGGTCTTCTTGAGGACGTCGGGCAGCGGCTTGAGGCTCGGGTCCCAGTCGATGGTCCGGCCGTCGGTGGACGGGTCGACCGTGGGCTTGCCGCCCTCGAAGACGATGCTCGCCTCCTTGCCCTCCTTCTCGGTGGACTTCAGCTGCGGCCCGGCGGCCTCGGCGATCTTGCCGTTGTCGATCTTCGGCGTCAGGCCGCCGCCATCGGCCGGCTCGAAGGTCAGCGCGGCGGCGATCGCGGCCGGCTTCACGGTGGCGTTCTTGCCGTCGCCCTTGACCACCAACGGCCCCGAGACGGCGGGGCGCGCGAACTGCTCCAGCGCGGCCTGGACGCCTTCGGCCGTGGTGCGGACCGGCGTGCCGGTGACCGGCAGCGCCAGGGTCTCCCCGCGCGCCCACTTCTCGACGACGGCGGCCTTCGCGGCCTCGACGTCGAGCTTCTGCCCGGGCTTCGGCGCGACGGCGACCGGGTTCGTGCCCTCGAACTTCACGGTGCCTTCGGCCGGTTCACGGTCGACCTGGCCGCGGAGGCTGTCGAGGGCGGCGGCGAGCTTGGTGTCGTCGGCGTGGCTGACGACACCGACCTCGCGGCTGGAGAACAGCGACGCCAGGCGCGTGAACGGGTTCAGCGGCTGCTCGCCGGCCTGGTCGAGGGTCTGCGCCCAGTCGAGCTTCAGCCCGGCGATGGTCGGCGAGAGCGAACCCTGGACGTCGCCGGCGGTCACGGCGAGGGGGCGCGTCAGCCGCGGCTCGATCTGCCCGCGCAGCTCCTGCTCGGCGGCGTCGCGGTCCATCCCGCCGACGTCGACCCCGGCGACGGTCACGCCGCGCGGGACGCTGCCCTGGCTGACCAGCAGGTCGATGCCGTAGATCGCGACGAGCACGGCGAAGGCGCCGCCGGCGATCAGGCCGGTCTTGCGCAGGTCGATCCGCTGGAGGAGCTTCTTGGCGGGCGAGGGGGCCGGGTCCGGTTCGGGCCGGACGACCGGCAGGACGTCCGTCTGCTCACCGTGTGACTCGGGCCAGCGCGGTTCGTACGGCAACTCTCCACCCCTTCAACGCGGCGCCGGATCGCGCCCGTGACGGGCTCAGCGTACGGGGCACCCGGACAAGCCGTACGACTCGCCCTAACGGGGGATGAACCGGTCACGGAACGGCCAACCGGGACACCTCGGCGAGCGTCGGCCTCCGGCCAGAGCGCCCCAATGTGGCCTTCGGTGCGTTCAACGCACCCAAGGGCCCCTTCGGTGCGTTGAACGCAACCAAGGCCACATTGGGGCGCTCGGGACCCTCAGCGGGCGTCGGGTTCGGGGTTGTCGCCCGCGCGGGCGAGGAAGTCGAAGTCGCAGCCTTCGTCCGCCTGCGTGATGTGCTCGCTGTAGAGCGCGCCGTAACCGCGCTCGAACCTCGGCCCCGGCGCCACCCACTCCGAACGGCGCCGGGCAAGCTCCTCATCGGACACCTCGAGCCGCAGCACTCGCGAAGGGACGTCCAACGTGATCAGGTCGCCGTCCCGGACCAGGGCCAGCGGACCGCCCACGTGCGACTCCGGCGCCACGTGCAGCACGCACGCGCCGTAGCTCGTGCCGCTCATCCGCGCGTCGGAGATCCGGACCATGTCGCGAACCCCCGCGGCGAGGAGGTGTGAAGGGATCGGCAGCATCCCGTACTCGGGCATCCCCGGCCCCCCGAGCGGCCCGGAACCACGCAGCACCAGCACCGAATCCGCCGTGATCGAGGGGTCCTCGATCCGCTTCTTGAGGTCGCCGTGGTTCTCGAACACCACCGCCGGGCCGGTGTGCGTCAGCAGGTGCGGTTCGGCGGCGATGTGCTTGATCACCGCACCCGACGGCGCCAGGTTCCCGTGCAGCACGGCTACCCCGCCCTCGGTGGCCACCGGGTTGTCTCGCGTCCGGATGACGTCGTCGTTGTGCACGGACGCGGCCGCGAGGTCGGCGCCGAGCGTGCGGCCGGTGACGGTGGGCCGGTCGAGGTGCAGCAGGTCGGTCAGCCGTGACAGCAGCCCGGGCAGGCCGCCCGCGTAGTAGAAGTCCTCCATCAGCCAGTCGCCGCCCGGGCGGATGTTCGCCAGCACCGGCACGCGCCGCGCGAGCGCGTCGAAATCGCCCAGCGAGACCGGGATCCCGCTGCGCCCGGCCATCGCGATCAGGTGGATCACGGCGTTGGTCGACCCGCCGAGCGCCAGCACGGTGGTGATCGCGTCGGAGTACGCCCGCTTGTCCAGGACCTGCGTGATCGTCAGGTCCTCCCAGACCATGCCGACGATCCGCGCGCCGCTCGCCGCGGCCATCCGGTGGTGCGCCGAGTCGACGGCGGGGATCGACGCCGCACCCGGCAGCGTCATGCCGAGCACCTCGGCCGCCGACGTCATCGTCGACGCCGTCCCCATCGTCATGCAGTGCCCCGGCGACCGCGCGAGGCCGCGTTCCAGTTCGGACATTTCGGCGTCGCCGATCAGCCCGGCGCGCTTGTCGTCCCAGTACTTCCACATGTCGGTGCCGCTGCCCAGGACCTCGTTGCGCCAGTGCCCGCGCAGCATCGGCCCGGCCGGCACGAAGATCGCGGGCAGCCCGGCGCTCGCCGCACCCATCAGCAGCGCCGGCGTGGTCTTGTCGCAGCCGCCCATCAGGACGGCGCCGTCGATCGGGTAGGACCGCAGGATCTCCTCGGCCTCCATCGCGAGGAGGTTGCGGTAGAGCATCGGCGTCGGCTTCTGGTAGGTCTCCGAGAGCGTGGCCACCGGGAACTCGAGCGGGAAGCCGCCGGCCTGCCAGACGCCGCGCTTGACCTGCTCGGCGCGTTCGCGCAGGTGCATGTGGCAGGGGTTGATGTCCGACCACGTGTTGAGGATGCCGATGACCGGCTTGCCGAGGTGCTCTTCCGGGTTGTAGCCGAGCTGACGGCTGCGGGCGCGGTGGCTGAAGTCGCGCAGTTCGCCGCCGCCGAACCACCGGTGGCTGCGGAGCTCCTCGGGTGCCTTCATGCGATCCAGTATGGCATCTGATATATGATCTCGCGGGCCTGGTTGAATGGTCTTCGACACGAGACAACCGCGGCTTCGCCGCGGGCCGGGGGCTCCGCCACCCGGAACCCCCGGAAGACACGCATGCGAGGGAGCGACCATGACCGGGACGTTCAGCTTGCCCGCCTCCCGGACCGAAGTGGTCCTGGAGGAGATCCGCCGCGGCATCCTCACCCGCGAGCTGGTGTCCGGCCAGCCGCTCGTCGAAGCGGAGCTGGCCGCGCGGCTCGGCGTGTCGAAGACGCCGGTGCGCGAGGCGCTCAAGGTGCTCTCCAACTCGGGCCTGGTGACGTTCAGCCCGTACAAGGGCGCGTCGGTGGTCACGGTCGACGCCGAGCTCGCGAAGTCCGTCTACGACGTGCGGATGGTCCTGGAACCGGAGGCCGTGCGCCGGACCGTCGAGCAGCGCGACACCGCGTTGCTCGAGGACGCGGCGGAGGCGCTGAAGGAAGCTTCGGTGGCCATCGCGGACAAGGACCAGGCCGCGCTCAGCCTGCTGAACCGCCGGTTCCACCGTGCCCTCTACCGCGGCTGCGGCAACCCGCTGCTGGTCTCGATCCTGGACGACCTGAAGGACCGCGCGGCGCTGATCAGCGTCGTCGGCTGGGAGGCCAACCCCAGCTGGAAGAAGGAGTGGACCGAGCACAAGGCGGTGCTCGCGGCGGCCAAGAAGGGCGACGCCGAAGGGGCCGCGTCGCTCCTCAAAGACCACATCGGCGGGTTCCTGGAGCGGGTCCTCAAGGCCATCGGATGAGGCTCCTGCTCATCTCGGACACGCACCTGCCGGCCCGCGCCCGCGCGCTGCCGGAGCCGGTGTGGGCCGAGGTGGTGGCGGCCGACGTCGTCGTGCACGCCGGCGACTGGGTCGAAGCGGGCCTGCTGGACGAGCTCGAAGCCCGCAGCAAGCGCCTGATCGGCGTCCACGGCAACAACGACGGCGCCGACCTGCGCGCGCGGCTCCCGGAGATCGCCCGGGCGGACCTCGACGGCCTCCGCCTGGCCGTGATCCACGAGACCGGCGCGAAGCAAGGCCGCGAGCAGCGGTGCGACGCGCAGTTCCCCGACACCGATGTGCTGGTCTTCGGACACAGCCACATCCCGTGGGACACGACGACGCCGGCGGGGCTGCGGCTGCTCAACCCCGGCTCGCCGACGGATCGCCGCCGCCAGCCGTTCTGCACGTACCAGACTGCCCGCGTCGAGAACGGCACGCTGAAGGACGTCGAGCTGCATCAACTGCCCCGGAGGGGGTAGACAGGTCCCATGGATCCGGCATGGGCCTTGCGGGAGATCGCGTTCCAGCTCGAACGCGCGGGAGAGCCGACCTACCGCGTCCGCGCGTTCCGGAACGCGGCCGCGACCGTCGACAAGACCGGCGCCGAGCAGCTGGCGCAGCTGGCGGAGAACGGCACGCTCACGTCGTTGCCCGGGATCGGGAAGGCCACCGCCGGCGTCATCGAGGACGCGCTGGCCGGGCGGGACCCGGCGTACCGGGAGAAGATCGTCGAGAAGGAGCTGCCCTCCGGCGAGCCGCTGCGGTCGGCGTTGCGCGGCGACTGCCACACGCACTCCGATTGGTCGGACGGCGGCAGTTCGATCGGCGAGATGGCCGTCGCGGGCCGGGACCTGGGCCACGAGTGGATGGTGCTGACCGACCACTCGCCGCGGCTGACCGTCGCGAACGGGCTTTCGCCGGAGCGGCTGCGGACGCAGATGCAGATCGTCGGACGCGCCAACGAGCTGATGGCGCCCTTCCGGCTGCTGCACGGCATCGAGGTCGACATCCTCGACGACGGCTCCCTCGACCAGGAAGAAGAACTGCTGGACCAGCTGGACTTCGTCGTCGCGAGCGTGCACTCGAAACTGCGGATGCCGTCGAAGGACATGACCCCGCGGATGCTCGCCGCGGTCCGGAACCCGCACGTCCGGGTGCTGGGACACTGCACCGGACGGCTGGTCGTCGGGCGCGGCCGTCCCGAGTCGGAGTTCGACGCCGAAGCCGTGTTCACCGCGTGCCGCGAGAACGGCGTCGCGGTCGAGATCAACTCGCGCCCGGAGCGGCTCGACCCGCCGATGAAGCTGCTGTGCCTGGCCGCGGAGCTCGGCTGCGAGTTCGCCATCGACAGCGACGCGCACGCGCCGGGCCAGCTCGACTGGCAGGGCTACGGCTGCGAGCGCGCGATCAAGGCGGGGATCGGACCGGAGCGGATCATCAACACCCGCCCGGCGGAGGAACTGCTCAGCCGATCTCGATGACGGGGTCCTTCGCCGGATCGAGCCAGCGCAGGAGGACTTCGAGGTCGGGTTTCGGGATCGCGACGCAGCCCGCGGTCGGCTCGCCGTCGGTGACGTGCAGGAAGAACGCCGAGCCGGCGCCGGGGACCACCGGGTCGCGGTTGTAGCCGATGACGACGGCGCGAGCGTAGGCCGGGCCGACCGCGCCGAGGTTCTCGCCGGCGGCCTCGTCGAACGGGCACGTGCCGGGAGCGCCGGAGAAAGGCGTGTTGTAGTAAGGAGATCCGACGTCGGACACCCACCAGTCCGACGTGGTGATTAAGCGGTAGGGCAGCCGGGTTCGTGCGGGCTCGGTGCCGAACGCCTCGGTCAGCGGCCACCGGCCGGCCGGGGTGCGCGCGGTCGATTCACTGGCCCGGCCGACGCCGTCCCGCCCGATCCACGCGGGGATCGGGCCGTGCACCCGGATCCGGTCGCCGCCGGTGTGCTCCCAGGCCGTGAGGACGGCGGTGGCCGCCGTCGCGTGCTCCGCGACGACGGCCACCACCTGCCTGCTCATCAGTTGATGGTGTAGGAATCCCCGTAGACCTTCCACTTGAGCGGGGTGTGCAGGTCGAAGTTGCCCGCGTTGAGGAACACCAGCTGCTCGGTGTCGACGCGGGACGTGTCGGAGTGCGCGTCCTCCTGCTTCATGATGACCTTGCGGGCGGCGAAGAACGCCTTGAGGTAGGTCGCCTCGTCGCCGCCCTGGGCCGGCGTCTTCGCCTTCTTCATCGCGGACTTGCGGATGCCGCCGAAGCTGTCGGAGCTGTCGCCGGGGCCGTGCATGACGATGGCGTCGTAGTAGGCGAACTGGCCGAGGTTGCTGAGGCCGTCGGACTTGCCCTGGCTCACCGTGGGGTTGAAGTAGACGCGGTCGCGTTCGCTGTTCTGGGCGTTCTGGAACGCGGTGGTGGCCGCGGCCTGCTTCCACGCGCTCTCGAACGCCGAGCCGAGCCCGCTGTGCGAGTCGGTGCCGTTCACCTTGCGCAGCGCGGGGAGGTACTTCGCCAGCGGGTTGTCCGGGACGGAGTCCGTGTACGCCTCGACGAGCTCGAGCATGTCGCCGGTGCCGGAACAGAACCCGATGATGCCCGCGGTGTAGCCACGGCCGTCACCGATGTCCTCGATGTACTTGTACTGCGCCTTCCAGTCCAGCGAGGAGTTTTCCGCGCTGGAGACCAGCTTCATCGCGATCTCCTTCTTCGCCGCGACCGAAAGGTCGCCGGTGGCGAGCACGGACGCGCTGCTCGCGGCCAGTGGCGCGGGTGCTGCCGAGGAGAGTGCGGGAGTGGTGATCACGAGGGCGGCGACGGAGGCCGCGCCGAGTGCGCCGATGAGGACCGGCCGCAACTTCTTGCTCATGGGGGAAAACCTTTCCGCGGGGTCGGCCGTGGGGGAGCACGGCCTTCGGGCATGGCGGACGAGGCCCGGAATTCGTCGGCCTTTCGGACGGCGCCTTCGGGGCATCGGGTGGTGCTGCGGCGTAGCGCCACGGTAGCGAAGGGTGAGGTGCTTCACAAGAGGCGGAAGATGTTCACGTTCCTGAACAGCGCGTTTCCGTCCTCAAAGGACTCGGATTCGGCAATTAGGTAAATCGGAGAAGGGAACACAGACTATTTCGAGCCGGTGCTCAGCGGGTCCCGGTGAAGATGCGCAGGACGTCCGGCAGCACGTTCACCGGGATCGTCGGGTCGATCGCCCGCTGGACGCCGAGACCGATGCCGAGGCTGAGCAACGCCGTCGCGGCGTCGTCGGCCGACATCGGGAGCGTGATCCCGAACCGCTCGGCGTACCCGGTGAGCAGGCCCGCGATGGTGTCGCGGATGGCCTTGTCGCGGGTAGCCAGTTCGGCGCGCACGTGCGGGTTGCGCCGGGCGTTCGTGGCGAACTCGACCTCCAGTGCGGTCCACGCCTCGTCGCCGATGCTGCGCTCGGCCCAGGTCTGGAGCGCGGCGAGCAGCCCGTCGATGCCGTCGGCGCCGACCAGCGCCGCGGCGACCAGTTCGACCTGTTCGTCGTGGATCCGGTCGAGCACCGCGAGGCAGAGCTCGTCCTTGTTGCGGAAGTTCGAGTACACCGCGCCCTTCGAGTACCCGGCTTCGTCCGCGACCTTCTCCAGCGACGTCAGGGAGTAGCCGTCGCGCAGGAAGAGCTGCTTGGCGGTCTCGATCAGCTGCTCGCGGGTGCGCGCCTGGCTTTCCGCGCGGGTGAGTCGGGCCATGGTGGCCACTTTAGCCAGGCCCGGAATCGGGGTGCCAACGGTATTGAGATACTGTTAGTCTCCGAAAATGGAACAACGCCACTTCGCGGTCCTCGTCATCGGTGCCGGGGCGTCCGGGCTCGGTGCGGCCATCCGGCTGGGCCAGGCCGGCGTCGACGACCTCGCCGTGCTGGAGAAGGCCGGCGCGCTCGGCGGGACCTGGCGCGACAACACCTACCCGGGCTGCGCCTGCGACGTCCCGTCCGCGCTGTACTCGTACTCGTTCGCGCCCAACCCCGGCTGGACGCGGGCGTTCGCGGGACAGGCCGAGATCCGTGCGTACCTGGCGGACACCGCGTCGCGGTTCGGGGTCACGGACAAGATCCGCTACGGCGTCGAGGTGACGCGGGCCCAGTGGACCGGTTCTTTGTGGGAGCTGGAGACGTCCCGCGGCCCGTACACCGCGCGGATCCTGGTCGCCGGCACCGGGCCGTGGCACGAGCCGCTGATCCCGGACCTGCCGGGGCTGCGCGACTTCCCGGGCGAGGTCTTCCACTCCGCGCGCTGGAACCACGACTACGACCTGGCGGGCCGGCGGGTCGCGGTGATCGGCACCGGCGCGTCGGCGGTGCAGTTCGTCCCGCGCATCGCGGGGGAAGTGGCGAGGCTGCACCTGTTCCAGCGCACGGCCCAGTGGGTGCTGCCGAAGCCGGACCACCACGTCCCCGGCGTCGAACGGTTCCTGCTGCGGCGGTTCCCGGCGGTGCAGCGGGCGTTGCGCAGTGCCGAATACGGGGCGATGGAGACGCTCGGGTTCGGGTTCCGGCACCCGTGGCTGCTGCGGCAGGTGCAGAAGATCGGGCTGGCGCACCTGCGGCTGGCGGTGCGGGATCCCGCGCTGCGCGGTGCGTTGACGCCGGACTACACACTCGGCTGCAAGCGGCTCCTGATGTCCAACACCTACTATCCTTCGTTGACCAAATCCCATGTGGACGTTCACCCGACGGCGGTGCGCGCGGTCGACGGACGCCGGGTGCTCGGCGCGGACGGTTCGGCGGCCGAGGTCGACGCGATCGTCTTCGGGACGGGCTTCCACATCCTCGACATGCCGGTGTCTTCGCGGGTCTTCGACGCCGACGGCCGCAGCCTCGACGACCACTGGAAGGGCAGCCCGCAGGCGTACGCGGGGACGACGGTGGCCGGGTTCCCGAACCTGTACCTGCTGCTGGGGCCGAGCCTGGGGACCGGGCACTCGTCGGCGTTCATGATCCTGGAGGCTCAGGTGAAGCACACGGTTTCGGCGGTGACCCGGACTTTGCGCTCGGGGTGGGCGTCGGTGTCGGTGCGTCCTGAGGCACAGGCCGCGTTCAACGCGGAGGTGCAGGCCGCGCTGCCGGGGACGGTGTACCAGTCCGGCGGGTGTTCGAGCTACTACACGGATGTCAACGGGCGCAACAGTTTCAGCTGGCCTTTCTCGACAGGACGGCTGCGCTCGACGGTGGGTTCATTCGACGAGGCGGACTACGAGATCGGTCAGTCCCACTCCCAGCACATGCCGTAGACGCCCGGCTGGGCGTCGAGCACCGCGATGTGGCTCGTCGAGCTCGGCCCGACCGGCAGCTCCGGCCGGTCCGCGGCCGGCCCGCCCTCGTGCGGCCGGTGATAGCGGTAACACCGCGCCGGTACCGCCGCCGGGTCGAAGCACGCCTGCAGGACGATCTGCCGGGCCGGGGCCCGCACGCCGAACTGCAGGTAGCTCGTCTCCGGGGGCGTTCCGTCGTAGCCGAACTCGAAGTCGAACACGTACGTCTCGCCCGCCCGCAGCGGGTAGTCGAAGCGCAGCTCCAGCGCCACCAGCTCGGAATCCGCGTCGCGGCGGACGCGGCCCGGGCGGCAGCAGCGCGCCGAGCGCAGCACCGGCTGGTGGCCGCCGCCGTGCTGGGGGCGGAAGAACGACACCCAGCGGTCGACGCCGTCCGCGCGGCTGGTCACCACCAGTTCCGTGCGCACCGACCGCTCGGTGCGGTCCGCGCCCAGCGTCGCCCGCTGGTGCACCGACGCCAGCGCCAGCCGCGCGTTGCCGTCGAGGTCGATGCCGTCGCACGACGCGAGCTCCGTCGGCTCGGAGCCGAGCGCGCTGGCCAGGCTGACCCCACCCGGCCACGGCTCGGCGGAACGCACCCGCGGCCGCGCGACGAGCCGGGTCAACGCCTCGGCGGGCAGGCCGAGGCAGCCTTCGGCCACGCCCACCGCGTGCAGCGAACGGTGTCCTTCGGGGTGCCGCCGGCCGCGGCGCCAGTAGCTCAGCGTCGCGAGGCTGACGTGGGCGCCCCGGCTCGCCATCCGCCGCTGCAGGGCCTCCAGGCTCAGCCCGTGGTGCCGGATCACCAGGTCGAAGGCCACCTCGAACGGTCCTTCCCGGACCGCCGCGGCGACTTCCGCGGAGAACGCTTCCATTCGGGTAAGCATGAATACCGGACGCGGCCGGCGCAACGAGGCCTGCCACCAAAGTAGGGGGCAGGCCTCGTCGGGGGATCAGCTGACCGTGACCGCCGTGTCGTCCACGGCGAACGACGTCTGCAGCGACTGGTCCTCCGTCCCGGCGAACTTCAGCGTGATCGTCTGGCCGGCGTACGAAGACAGGTCCAGCGTCTTCTGCGCGTAGGCCGAGTTCCGGTCGAGGTTCGAGTACGTCGCCAGCGTCGTCGAACCGGCGGACACGACGAGCTTGTCGTACGCGACGTCCTCGGTCTCGGCCGTCCACACGCGCAGCCAGAAGGTCAGGCTCGCCCGGCAGCCGGCGGGGATGGTGACCGATTGCGTGAGCGTGTCCGTGTGCGCCGAACCCCGGCCGCCGAGCCAGGAGTCGTAGCTGCCCGAGCGCGCCGGCGCCTGGCCGGCCCACTGGCCGATCGTCGTGTTCGGGTCGGTCCACGACGCCTTGCCCGACTCGAAGCCCGGGTTCTGCACCAGCTGGCCACCGCACCCGCCCGGGGGAGTGGTGGGGGTGGTCGTCGGCGGCGTGGTCGTGGTGGTCGGCGGCGTGCCGGTGCACGTCGGCTCGCCGGACTGCGCCGGGACGCTCACCGCGTTCCACGCCGCCTTCACGGCGTCGAACTCGGTGCAGCTGTCCGGGTACAGGTTCTTCGCGGCCTGCAGCGTCCACGTCCGGTACCGCAGGTAGGTGCTGCCGGACGTCTTCAGCTGCACCGCGCCGTGCATGATGTTGATCGCCTTGCGGATGCCGAGGCCGGCCACCGTGCTGCCGTTGCACGTGGAGCTGGCCGGCTGCCCGTTCGCCGGGTTGCTGCCCTCGGCCAGCAGGTAGAACCAGTGGTCGCCGGGCCCGGCCGCCTTGTGCACCTCGGCGTTCGGGGTCGAGCTGGAGTAGCAGCTCGGGTCGCCGACCTTCGACGGGTCGTACATGTAGCGGATCGCGCCGGTGCCGACCAGGTTGACTTCCTCGCCGATCGCGTAGTCCGGCGGGTCGTACTGGGACGGCTCGTTCGCGTAGAACTCCGTCGCGGTGCCGAAGGTGTCGGCGATGAACTCCTGCGTGCCGCCGCCGGAGAAGCCGCCGGAGCCGGAGTAGTCGTCGACGCCGTGGCCCATCTCGTGGCCGAGGATGTCGAGCGAGCCGACCCACTCGCCGCTCGGGTTGTGGCCGAGGTTCACGTACGCGGGCCGGGAGCTGTAGTAGTACGCGTTCTCGTCGTCGAGGCCGACGCGGATCTTCCACGCGCCGCCGTTGCCGGTGAAGCCGTTGCGGCCCACCCACTCCGACAGCATCTTCTTTTCGGTCTGCGCGACGAACAGCGCGTCGGCGCAGCCGGTCTCGATGTTCGTGCCGGTGCCGTTGCCCCAGCTGTCGTCCGATCCGGTGAGGACGGTGTCGGAGTTGTAGGTGCGGCAGTCCAGGTTGGCCGTGTTCGGGTCGGCCATCGAGTACGTGCTGCCGGACTTGGTCGTGTTCAGCGGCAGCGGCGACGGCCCGTTCCACTTGCCGGTGCCGGTGCCCGCGGCGACGTGCTGCACGGTCCGCAGCACCCGGCCGTCCACGGCGTCGACGTAGACGCTCAGGCTGCTCGGCTCGCCGTGCTCGTCGGTGCCTTCGACGTTGCTCTCGTACGCGAGGCGCCCAGTGCCGTCGGCGACGACGACGAGCTTGCCGCCGGGCAGGCTCTTCGGGCCGCGGACCTGCTTGCGTGCCACGGCTTCGGCTTGCGCGGCGGTGAGCTTCGCGCCGTGGACGTCGAGGTCGCCGAGCGTCTGTTCCTGTGCGACGGAGGTGGTCTTCACGGTGCCGGCGGCGTCGGTGGCGATGACCAGGTCGCCGCCGACCACGGGCACGCCGTCGTAGGTGCGGTCGTAGACGACGTACGACAGCCCGGCCGCCGAACGCACGTCACGCTGGACGAACTTGTCGTGCGCCCCGGCGTGGAGGGCGGCGGGCCGGGCGTTGACGAGCCCGGCCGCGGCGCTCGTGGCGTTGGCCTGGGCCTGTGCGGCGGACGGCGGTGGCTCGGGGGCGGGCTGCGCGGGCGCGGCGACGGCGATGCCGACCACCACCATGCCCGCCGCCGTCGCTCCGCCGAGCGCGGCGAACCGTTGGGGCAATCTCATGACGCTCCTTGCGAAAACGCGATGGGGGAAGGGAGAACCCGATCGACGCTAACCGCGGCCGAGGAGCGGCAGAAGATTCATCACAGCGGCAAACTTTCACGCTGCGGCACTGTGAAAGCGTGAAAACCGAGGTCGCGAATGACTCATTCGGGACCTCCGGCGCCGCGAATGAGTCATTCGCGACGCCGGGGGCGCGCCGGCGGTCAGAGGGTGGCGAACCGCATCCCGGCTTTCGTGAGGCGGTCGATCAGCACGTCGCCCATCGCGGTCGCCGTGGTCACCTGGCCCGCCGTTTCCGGGAGCTCGTCCGTCGCGAGGCACAACGCCGATTCCGCGAGCATCTTCGCCGTTTCGTCGTAGCCGGGGTCGCCGCCGGACACCTCCGTCACGACCCGTGAACCGCCGCCTTCGCCGATGAACCGCACCGAGAACCACGACCGGGCCCGGCGTTCGGGGCTCGGCCCGTTGCCGGGCGCCAGCAGGCGGGAAAGCCCGCGCCGCGCCGGCGGCACCTGGGCGGCCGCGAACAGCGCGCCGACCCCGAGCGCGCCGCCCGCCAGCACCGGCAGGTGCTTGACCGCGGCGAAGTGCCGGTAGGTGAAGTCCGGTCCGTAGCGCTCGGACGCGGCCGCCGACCGGCGGACGACCTCGGGGTCGATCGTCGGCAGCGGCACGGCCCACCAACCCGGTTCGGCGACCCGGTGCGGGCGGCCGAGCGGCGCGTGGGCGAACCGTCCGGCCGGCCGCGGCTCGGCGGCCGCCCGCTCGCGCGCGACCCGGGCGCCCGCCGGGAGCCGGGACATGACGGTCAGCGCGCTGAGGAACGTGCCGCCCGAGGGCATCCCGCTCGCCCGGACGTAGCCGTCGATCTTCAGCGGCACGCCCTCAGGCAGCTGCTTCACGGTGAAGTACGCGCCGAGGTCGTGCGGGATGGAGTCGAAGCCGCACGCGTGCACCAGGCGGGCGCCGGTTTCGCGGGCCCGCCGGTCGTGCGCGAGGTACATGCGGTCGACGAACTCGGGCTCGCCGGTCAGGTCGACGTAGTCGGTGCCGGCCTCGGCGCACGCCGCCACCAGCGGCTCGCCCTGGGTGAGGTACGGGCCGACGGTCGTGATCACCACCTTCGTGGCCTCCGCGACGGCTCGCAGCGACGCCGGGTCGCCGGAGTCGGCGACGAGCAGGTCGAGCTCGGCGAACCGGTCGTCGATCCCGGCGAGCCGCGCCCGGACGGCTTCGAGCTTGCCCCGGTTGCGGCCGGCCAGGGCCCAGCGCAGGTCCGCGGGAGCGTGGCGGGCGAGGTATTCGGCCGTCAGCCCGCCGGTGAACCCGGTGGCGCCGAACAGGACCACGTCGTGCGCGCGCATGTCTCCTCCTGGGGACGTCGACGGCGGACGCGCCCAGGTTACCCGCCGGTCACTTCCGGTCGCCGGTGTAGACGACGGCCGCCGCCACCGCCGCGACGCCGCTGATCACGTCGGAGATGCGCCGCGGCAGGGCGTGGTGGGTGTCGGCCATCCACTCCCGCACCTGCGCCCGGCCGAGTTCCGGCTCGCACAGGTCGTCGACGCCCGCGGTCCAGGCCAGCAGCGCCAGGCACGCCGCGTGCGGGTCGGGCCGGTCGATGCCGAACACGGCCGCGCGCGCCTTGCTGCGCGCCGCCGTCGACACCAGCAGGTCCTTCGGCGGGTAGCGGTGCCGTCGCCGCAGGAGCGCCCGTTCGGGGGTCCGCCGGACGAGCCCGAGCGCGACGAGGTTGTCGGCGGCGACCGACGGCAGTTCCCCGCGCAGGTGGTCCACCCAGTCGCGCACGCTGTGCCGTCCCGTTTCCGAAACGATTTCGGAAAACACGTGATCGGCGGTCGGAATACCCGGCGGCCGGCCCGCGATCGCGCGCACCTTCCGCTCTTCGACCGTGATCCGGTCGGTGAAGAGCAGATCGCACAACGCGGCGCCGGCGAGACCGATGCCCAGCGACGTCCGGCTCAGCGACGGGCGGCCGGTGAACTCGTCGTGCCCGAGGAAGAAGAAGGAATCGACCAAGGTGAGCCGGCGCATGACGGAAAAAGGCCCCCTGGGCGGTCGCGGTGAGGATGCCGAAGATAGCGGTCCGGCTTCATCGGGCTTTCGGAGCCGTCACGGTTTACCCCGAACGGACGTACCGTCGCCGGTGGCCGACCCCCTACTCTGGGGCGCCGCCGCCAAGATCACCTACGGCGCGGGGGAAGGTTCATGGGTACCCAGTCACCGGGGCGCGGCCTCGGAAAGAGGCGGCTCGGCGCCGCTCAGATCGTCTTCTTCGTCGTCGCGGCGGCCGGCCCGTTGTACGCGATCGCCGGCGGGGTCTCGGCGACCTACGCGGTAACAGGCAGCGTCGGCGTGCCGCTGTCGTTCGTCCTGCTGGCCCCGGTGCTCGCGCTGTTCGGCGTCGGGTACGCCGCGATGAGCCGGTACATCACGAACGCCGGTGCCTTCTACCCCTACGTGGCGCACGGGATCGGGCGGTCCGCGGGCACCGCCGTCGCGTACGTGACGGTGCTTGCCTACAGCTCCATCCAGACCGGCGTCTTCGGCCTGTTCGGACTTTCCGTGTCCACCTGGCTGAACACGACGTTCGGCTGGCACCTGCCGTGGTGGCCGATCGGGCTGCTGATGGTGCTGGTCGTCGGTGCCGGCGGCGTGCTGCGGATCGACCTCAACGCGAAGGTGCTCGGCGTCGCGCTCGGCCTCGAGGTCGTGGTGCTCGTCGTCTTGAACGTCGGGATGTTCAGCCACCCGGCCGGGGGATCCGTTTCGCTCGTCCCGCTCGAGCCGTCCAGCCTGTTCACGGCGGGTGTCGGGGCCGTTTTCGCTTTCTCCATCGCGGTTTTCGTCGGCTTCGAAGGCGCCGCCACCTACGGCGAGGAGTGCCGCGACCCGCGCCGGACGGTCGGGCGCGCGACGTTCATCGCGATCGGCCTGACCGCGGTGCTCTACGTCGTCTCCTCGCTCGGGATGGCGGTCGCGACCGGTCCGGACCACATCGCCGAGCGCGCCACCGCCGAGGGACCGGGCCTGCTGTTCGGGCTCGGCGGGCAGTACCTCGGCACGGCGTTCGCCGACACGGCGTACGTGCTCTTCCTGACCAGCCAGTGCGCCGCGCTGCTGAGCCTCCACAACGCCGTCGCGCGGTACTTCTTCGCGCTGGGCCGGGAAGGGCTGCTGCCGGAGGGCTTCAGCCGGACCAGCAAGCGCACCGGCGCGCCGATCGGCGGCTCGCTGGTCCAGACGTCGATCGGGATCGTCGTCGTCGCGGTCTTCGCGCTGGCCGGGCGCGACCCGTTCACCGATCTCTTCACCTGGACCGGCGTCACCGCCTCGACGGGCGTCACGATCATCATGATCGCGGTTTCGCTCTCGGTCATCGGGTTCTTCCGCCGCCGTCCCGGCCGGGAGACGTGGTGGCGGCGCTTCGGCGCGCCCGCGCTCGCGGCGGTGACGCTGACCGCGATCCTGGTGCTGATCATCGTCAACTTCGACGTCCTGCTCGGCCCGGCGGGCTCGATCCCGCTGCTGCGCTGGGGCCTGCCGGGGCTGCTGGTGCTCGCCGGCCTCGTCGGCTTCCTGCGGGCCGAGGCGCTGCGCACCCGGCGTCCGGACGTCTACGCGGGGATCGGCGGCCCGCTCCGGGACGACGAACTCGTGGAGACGTCGTGAGCGACGTCCGCGCCGCCGATCCGTCCGAAGTGGACACGGTGATCGGGATCCTGGTCGAGGCGTTCCAGGACGACCCGATGAGCCGCTGGGTGTTCCCGGACGACGAGCGCCGCCGGGCCGTCTCGCACCCCGCGTTCTTCGGCGCGCTCCTCGAAGCCGGCTTCGCGACCGGGCACGTCGACGTGACCGAGGACCACGCGGCGGCGGTGATCTGGCTCCCCGCAGGCGGGGACGACGAGCCGGTGGAAGGGCTCGAGCCGGCCGAAGCGGACCGGCTCGGTGCCCTGCTCGGCCTGATGGCCGCCGTCGAACCGGCGGGACCGCTCTGGCACGCGCAGTTCATCGGCGTCCGGCCCGGGCTCCAGGGCCGGGGCATCGGCGGGCAACTAATGCGCCACGGCCTCGCCCGAGCCGACGCCGAGGGCGTGCCCACCTACCTGGAGGCCAGCTCGCCGGACAGCACGCGGCTCTACCGGCGGCTCGGCTTCCGCGACCACGGGCCCGCGTTCCACCCGCCCGGCGGGCCGCCGATGCAGCCGATGCGGCGTGCTCCGGCCTGAGCCGTTACCGACGAGTACAGTGCGCGTTCGAACGCGAGGAGGAAGCCGTGACCGAACGCTTCGGCAGCTACCAGAACGAGCTCTACCTGCAGGGACTCGGTGGGGTGCTGCCGCCGTGCTCGACCGACGCGACGAAGCTCGAAGCGTCGGCCCGCGAGGTCATGGCGCCCGGTCCGTTCTCCTACGTCGCGGGCTCGGCCGGCTCCGGGGCGACCGCCCGCGCCAACCGCGAGGCGTTCGACCGCTGGCGCGTGGTGCCGCGGATGCTGACCGGCGCCACCGACCGCGACCTCTCGACCACGGTGCTCGGCACCCGGCTGGCCGCGCCGGTGGCCGTCGCGCCCGTCGGCGTCCAGTCGATCGTCCACCCCGACGCCGAGTCCGCGACCGCCCGCGCCGCCGCCTCGGTGGGGCTCCCGTTCATCCTGTCCACGGCGTCCTCGACCGGCATCGAGGACGCCGCCGCGGCCAACGGCGACGGCCCGCGCTGGTTCCAGCTGTACTGGCCCGGCGACCCGGACGTCTGCGCGAGTCTCCTGGCCCGGGCGAAGGCGGCCGGCTTCACGGCGCTGGTCGTCACGCTCGACACGTGGACGCTGGCCTGGCGACCGTCCGATCTGGACCAGTCCTACCTGCCGTTCCTGCAGGGTGAGGGCCTCGCCGTCCCGTTCACGGACCCCGTGTTCCTGTCCCGGCTGGAGAAGACGCCGGAGGAAGACCGCGGCACGGCGATCCTGACCTGGATCGGCATGATCACCGGCACCGACCGGACCTGGGACCAGCTGCCGTTCCTGCGCGAGCACTGGGACGGCCCGATCGTGCTCAAGGGCATCCAGCACGTCGCCGACGCGCGCCGCGCGGCCGAGGCCGGAATGGACGGCATCGTCGTCTCCAACCACGGCGGCCGCCAGGTCGACGGCGCGATCGGCGCTCTGGAAGCGCTGCCCGGCATCGTCGCGGCGGTCGGCGACCGCATCGAGGTGCTCTTCGACTCGGGCATCCGCACCGGCGCGGACGTGCTGAAGGCGATCGCGCTGGGCGCGCGGGCGGTGCTGGTGGGCCGCCCGTGGGTGTACGGCCTGGCGCACGCGGGCGAGGACGGCGTCCGCCACGTGCTGCGGAGCCTGCTGGCCGACTTCGACCTGACCATGGGACTTTCCGGCCACCGCACCCTCGCCGACCTGGGCCCGGACTCGCTCCAGCGGACGTGAGGTAACAAAACGGGAAAACCGGGGACAGCCCGGGAACCGGTCGCTACTGTTCGAGTCCCATTGCGGGCCGTCGGGGCGGCCGGCTCCTGTTTCCGTTTCCCGTTGGGGGTTTTCCGTGTCTTCGATCATGATGCGCATCGGCATCCTGTTCGCCGTCCTCGGCTTCGGCTCGCTCGTCCTCGAGCAGTTCGACTACGAGTTCCGGCTCCTGTCCTGGGCGACCGACATGCAGCCCGGCTTCGGCATCGTGCTGGGCGTCGTCGGCCTCGCGCTGATCGGTGGTTCGGTGGCGATGAGCCGCGCCAAGTCCGCGCCGCAGCCGCAGCAGCAGTTCGCCCAGCAGCCGCCGGCGCCGGGCCAGCAGTTCCCGGGCCAGCAGCAGTACCCGGGTCAGGCCCAGGCGCCGCAGCAGCAGTACCCGCAGCAGCCCGGCCAGCAGGGCTGACGCTCGTCCCGAGCGCCCCAATGTGGCCTTGGTTGCGTTCAACGCACCCAAGGGCCCCTTCGGTGCGTTGAACGCAACCAAGGCCACA
>NZ_JBFBBZ010000028.1:100777-136880 GCF_040682935.1 Amycolatopsis sp. NPDC051061 | reverse complement strand
AACCGCGGCCGCCGCCGAGTCCGCGCTCCCCCGCCGCGCCGGAGCCACTGCCGCCCGCGCCGCTGCCGGTGCCGCCGATCGGGCGACCGTTGGAGTCGAGCAGCCGGCTGCCGGCGTTGCCGCTGTTCGGCCCGCGGCCGCCGGTGCTCGAGTTGGGGTCGCTGCCGAAGGTGTTCGAGTAGTTCTGGCCGCCGCCCCCGCCGGTGTTGGTGGGGTAGAAGTCGATCCCACCGGTGCCGGGCGGCGTCTTGCCGGGCCGGTCGGTGGTCCGCTGGTCGGTCGGCAGCGACGTCGTCGGCCAGGTCGTGCTCGTGGGCCGGGTGGTGTCGGTCGGACGCGTCGTGTCCGTCGGCCGCGTGGTGTCGGTCGGCCGTCCGGTGTCGGTAGGGCGGCCGGTGTCCGTCGGACGACCGGTGTCGGTGGGCCGGGTCGTGTCGGTCTGCCCCGGCTTGTCGGAGCCACCGGTCTTCGTGGTGTCGACGCTGGTGGTCGAGGTGCTGTCGTCGTCGCCGGGGTCGCCGCCCCCGCCCTCCGGATACCACCGGTGCCGGTCGACGATGATCGGCCCGGGGCCATCCGGCTTGTTCACGGCGATGGCGGCACCGTCGGACTCGAGGACGCCGTAGTCCGAGGGAAGCGAGGCGCTCGTGCCGTTGGTGACGACGTTGTACTGGTCCATCACGCGGACGTTGGTCTCGTTGGCCGCGTTGTACTTGGCGACGCCCTCCTGGTAGGAGTCGACGTCGTCCTTGGCCATGAACGGCCCGGCGATCGGGATGGCCGCCTTCAGTCCGAGCGACCAGGGACTGGGCTTCTCGGGCTTGGGCGGCACCTGCACGACGGTGTTGCTGGAGTGGTCGAAGACCTCGGTCTGGGTGTCGACGGAAGCCTTGGTCTCGTCGAGCGGCAGCGCGGTCTCGGCGAAGGCCAGTTCGAGCGGACCGGCGCCGGCGTTGGCCACGTCGGCGGCGCTCCCGGTCCAGGCCTGCTTCATCCGGCTCTGGAGCGCCTTGATGCCCTCCGCGCGAGCCTGGTAGGCCTCCGAGAGCTTGTTCACCGACTCGGACATCCGCTGGAGTCCCGCGGTGTCGCCCTGCTTGAAGTTGTCGTAGATCTGCTTGCCGTCCACTCGTCAAGCCCCCTTGAGTGTTTTGACCATCGCGGCCGCGGCGCCTTGCGCGGCGTCGCAGGAATCCTGTTGCCCCTCATACCCTTCCGCGAAGACGGAAACCGCCAGGTCGTCGGCGACGCCGATCGCCATGCTGCAGTTGCCGTTCGGGCGGCGGTCGCGCGTGTCGAAGTACACCGCGGGATATCCCTCGATGTCGGGCGCGCGCTCGATGAACTTGATGGGGTTCTTCGGACGTTCATAGGCGGCCTGGATGCCGGCCAACCCGCCGCCACCGGCGTCGCGGTTCCCGGTCCCGAGGATGACCAGCAGGCTGATCCCTTCGCCCTTGATCTTCCAGCCGCAGCTGGGACCCGACTGGTTCTCGGCATTGCTGTCCCGCGGGCGCGGCTCGCCGGGGTCGGTGAACTTCAGCCTGGTCAGCTCGTCGTTGGGGACAAGCCTGCACGTGTCGTTTTCGTACTTCGTCACGTCCAACGGAGTGGTCACCTTCGGAACACTTCCGGTCGGCCCCGCGGCCGACGACGACGTTCCCGGCGAGGACTCGGGGTCCACCGCGTTGGCCGTGCCACCGGTCTCGGAGGTGCAACCGGCCGCCAGCGCGCAGGCAACGAGAACAGCCCCGCCGAGAATACTCGCGCGGGTGGCCTTGCCCAGGCTCACGTCGCCTGCCCGAAGGTCTCGGACATGCCTTGGTCGGTCGCGACGGTCTTCGTCTGCGCTTCCTTGAGCTTCTTGATGTAGTCCTGCACGTACTTGCGCATCGACTCGTTCTGCGCCTGCAGCGAAGCGATCGAATTGCCGCCGGCCGACGCGAAACTTCCGCTCGCCGGGTCCTCCCCGGGGGAAAGCACGAGGTTCATGAGCCCATCGATCGTGCGCGCGTCGTCGACGATCTTGTCCAGCTCGTCTTCCCAGAGGCCGATCACCGAGGCGAGCTCCTCGGGGTCCATCTTGAACTGGCCGCCCCCGCCGCCACCGCCGCCGTAGACGTGGCCGCTCTGGCCCAGGATGTCGCCACCCCAGACCGCCTGGACCGCCTGCCCGGCTTCGCCGATGATCACGCCCCGCACCGTCCCCTCAGTTCACCCACCGTGATGGTGCAAAGATTAGCCAACTGTCTCACGCCGTGTCAGCGAATCGCCGCAATGTTCCGACGATGGGGGTTCCGGTTCGGTTCCCGGGCACTCCGGGTCACAGTACGTACGTACGGATTGCGAGATCCGGGTCCGCGGTGCCAGGATTTCAGGATGCCACGCGTAAGCCAGGATCACCTCGACGCACGACGGCGCCAGATCCTCGACGGCTCGCGCGTGTGCTTCGCACGCTACGGCTACGAAGGTGCCACAGTCCGGCGCCTGGAGGAAGCCACCGGGCTGTCCCGGGGCGCGATCTTCCACCACTTCCGCGACAAGGAGTCGCTCTTCCTCGCCCTCGCCGAAGACGACGCCGTCCGGATGGCCGACGTCGTCGCCGAACAGGGCCTCGTCCAGGTGATGCGCGACCTGCTCGCCGGCGGCGACCACCCCGCCGACTGGCTCGGCACTCGCCTCGAAGTCTCCCGGCGGCTGCGCACCGATCCGGAGTTCCGCGGCCGCTGGGCCGAGCGGTCCGAGCAGCTGACCACCGCCACCCGCCTGCGCCTGCTGCGCCAGCGGGAGGCCGGGATCCTGCGCGACGACGTCGACGTCGACGTCCTCACCGCGTTCCTGGAGCTGGTCCTCGAAGGACTGGTCTCGCACCTGGCCATGGGTCTGCCGGCCGCCGGCCTCGGGCCGGTGCTCGACCTCGTCGAGGAGACGGTGCGGCGGCACCGGCCCGGCACCACCTGATCCCTCGTGGTCCAATGGCCCGCGTGGATCTCCTCGAGGCGCACGGCCACGCGTTGCGGGCCTTCGGCGGCGCGGTGCACGCGGCCGGCGAGGCCGACTGGGGCCGCCGGACGCCGTGCACCGAGTGGACGGTCCGCGACCTCGTGAACCACCTCGTCGCCGAACAGCTGTGGGCGCCCTCCCTGCTGGCCGGGGCCACTTTGGACGACGTGGGCGACCGCTTCGACGGCGACGTCCTCGGCGACGACCCGGTGGCCGCCTGGGACGCGGCCGCCGAAGCCGCCCGCGAGGCCTTCCTCGACGACGGCGTGCTCGAACGCGCGGTGCACGTGTCGACCGGGCTGCTCCCCGCCCGCGAGTACGGCTGGCAGATGACGATCGACGCGGCGGTGCACGCCTGGGACCTCGCGACGGCGCTGGGTCTCCCCTGCCCGGTGACCGAGGAACTCGCCGGACGCCTCCTCGACGTCGTCCGGCCGTGGGTGGACGAGTGGCAGGGACTCGGCACCTTCGACCCCCCGGTCCCGGTGCCCCGCGGCGCGGGCCCCGCCGCGCGGCTGGTGGCCCTGCTCGGGCGGGAGCCGCACTGAATCACCCGACGAGGTGAAGTGGGCGCGCGCGGCCACTTCACCGGGCAGCCCATTCGACCGCCGAACCCGGCCCGTGACCCCGCTCGGAAGGGACTCGCGCCGGATCACCCGCCGAGGTGAGCGCGCCGACACACCGATATCCCCGGCGGCCGGCGCCGGGGAACCGTTAAGATTGTCCGCACAATCGCAGTACACACCGATTCACTGCTGGGAGTGACCGTTTCGTGCGCGCAGCGCAGTCACCTGGTGACAGTACCGAGCCGGGTGACCGACCCGGCTGTCCGATGGGTTCATCCCCCGCCGACCGGGCGGGTGCGGAATGATCCAAGTGCTCTTCGCCGTGCTCGGCGTCCTCCTCTTCGTGCTGCTGACCGTGGGCACCGGGCTCGCCGTCGCGGCCGAGTTCTCGCTGACCGCGCTCGAGCGCAGCACCGTCGAGGCCAACGTCCGCCAAGTCGGCGATCGCCGCGCCCTGACCGTCCAAAAGGCCCACCGGACGCTGTCCTTCCAGCTCTCCGGCGCCCAGGTCGCGATCACGCTCACCACGCTGATCACCGGGTACCTGGCCGAGCCGCTCATCGGCGAGCTCGTCCGGCCGCTGCTCACCGCGGTCGGGCTGCCCGAGGCGTTCGCCGCGGGAGCGTCGATCGTGCTCGCCCTGATCATCGCCACCTCGCTGTCGATGATCCTCGGCGAAATGGTGCCGAAGAACCTCGCCATCGCCCGGCCGCTGCCGACCGCCCGCGCCGTCACCGGCTACCACTCACGGTTCTCCGCGCTGTTCCGCTGGCTCATCACGATCATGAACAACAGCGCGAACTTCCTCGTGCGCAAGTTCGGCGTCGAGCCCCAGGAAGAGCTGCGGTCCGCCCGCTCGCCGCAGGAGCTGGGCTCGATCGTGCGCTCCAGCGCCGAAAGCGGCACGCTCGACACCTCGACCGCCGAACTGCTGGACCGTTCGCTGCGGTTCGGCGAGCGCACCGCGGAGGAGCTCATGACCCCGCGCGTGCAGCTCGAGTCGCTGGCGATCGACGACACCATCGAGGACCTGATCGACATCTCGCGCCGCACCGGCTTCTCGCGGTTCCCGGTGCACGCCGAAGATCTCGACGACGTCCGCGGCGCCGTGCACGTCAAGCAGGCCTTCGCGGTGCCCGCCGCCGATCGCGCCGCCGTGCCGATCGGCTCGGTCATGCGGCCGGTGCCGACCGTGCCCGAGTCGCTGCCCGGCGACGACCTGCTCAACCGGCTGCGCGACTCCCGCTTCCAGCTGGCGATCGTCGTCGACGAGTACGGCGGCACGGCCGGGCTCGTGACCCTCGAGGACGTCGTCGAGGAGATCATCGGCGATGTCCGCGACGAGCACGACGACCACGAGGGCCCGGCCTCGCAGCAGGTCGGCACCGACAGCTGGCTGGTGTCCGGGCAGCTGCGCGCCGACGAAGTCACCGACGTCACCGGGTTCCGGATGCCCGACGGCGACTACGAGACCATCGCCGGGCTGATCCTCGAGCGGCTGGGCAAGATCCCCGCCGAGGGTGACGCCGCCGAGGTCGGCGATTGGCGGCTCACCGTCACCACCATGGACAAGCGCCGGATCGCCGAGGTCGAAGTGGCCCCGGTCGAGACGATGGCGGAAGCCGAGGTGGTCTCGTGAGCGACTGGCTGAACATCGCCCTCGTCGTGGTCCTGCTGCTGACCAACGCCTTCTTCGTCGGCGCGGAGTTCACGCTGATCTCCTCGCGGCGCGACAGGCTCGAAGCGCTGCTGGAGCAGGGCAAGACGCGCGCGAAGATCGTGATCAACGCGAGCAAGCACGTGTCGCTGATGCTCGCCGGCGCGCAGCTGGGCATCACCATCTGCTCGCTGTTGCTCGGCCGCCTCGGCGAGCCCGCGATCGCCCACCGGCTGTCGGCGTTCTTCGACCTGCTGGGCCTGCCCGAGACGCTGCTGCACGCGGTCTCGTTCGCCATCGCACTGGCGTTCATCACCGTGCTGCACGTCCTGATCGGCGAGATGGTGCCGAAGAACCTCGCGATCGCCGAGCCCGAGCGGCTCGCGCTGTGGCTGGTTCCGGTGCACGTCGGGTGGGTCAAGATCGCCAACCCGTTCATCTGGCTGCTGAACTTCGTCGCCAACTCGCTGTTGCGCGCGTTCAAGGTCGAACCGAAGGACGAGCTCGAGACGGCCTACACCTCCGACGAGCTGGCCGAGCTGCTCAGCGAGTCGCGGCGGGAAGGCCTGATCGACCAGTCCGAGCACCGGCGGCTCACCCAGACGCTGTCGTCGGTGCAGAAGACGGTGGCCGACGTGCTGGTGCCGACCGCGGAGCTGACGACCCTGCCCTGCGGGCCGACCGTCGGCGACGTCGAGCGGGCCGTGTCCTCCACCGGGTTCTCGCGCTTCCCGGTGTGCACCGACGACGGGCGGCTGACCGGCTACATCCACGTCAAGGACGTCCTCGACCTGGCCGGGCACGACCCGGCGACGATCGTGCCCGACGCCAAGACCCGCCCGCTCACCGAGCTGCGCGCCGACGCCCGCCTCGACGTCGCGCTGTCGGCCATGCGCAAGGAGGGCAGCCACCTGGCGAGGGCGCTCGACACGGGTGGGAACGCCGTCGGCGTCGTCGCGCTCGAAGACCTCGTCGAGGAGTACGTGGGCACAGTGCGCGACGGAACCCACGTGGGCGCGTGAGCGCCGTCGACGTGCTCGCCGAACCGGACTGGCTGGCCCGGGAGGCGGCGCACGTCGAGCGGATGCGGCGGTGGACGGTCCCGCACCAGGAGCGGCGCTCGCGGGGCGAGAAGCACCCGGTGCTGGACTTCCTGTTCACCTATTACTCGTACCGGCCGTCGCACCTGCAGCGGTGGCAGCCCGGGCCCGGCGTCGCGCTCGCCGGGCCCGCGGCGCGGCGCTTCCTGGACCGCAAGGGGTACGTCGAGACCGCCGATGGGGTGGTGCTGGATCCCGCGGGCTTCACCGAAGGCAAGGCGCGGACGGCCGAGTTCGTCCTCGGCCTGCTGACCGCGACGGCCTCCCGCGCGCCGCGGTTGAGCTGCTTCGGGCTGCACGAGTGGGCGATGGTCTACCGCGAGCCGGCGGACTCGGTGCGGCACGACCAGGTCCCGCTGCGGCTCGGGTCGGCGGGCACGGACGAGGTCGTCGAGTCCCTCGACATCCGGTGCGGGCACTTCGACGCCTTCCGGTTCTTCACCGCCGACGCCCGGCCGCGCAACGAGCTGACGCCGTCGCGGGAGACGCAGGTCGCACTCGAGCAGCCGGGGTGCCTGCACGCGAACATGGACCTGTTCAAATGGGCGTACAAGCTCGATCCGTTCGTACCCGCGGAGCTCGTGGCGGACGGTTTCGAGCTGGCCGTCGACATCCGGACGCTGGACATGCGGGCGAGCCCCTACGACCTGGCCGCGCTGGGCTACCCGCCGGTGCGGATCGAGACGGCCGAGGGACGCGCCGAATACGCCCGGGCGCAGGGTGAGTTCGCCCGGCGGGCGGCGCCGGTGCGTGCTCGCCTGATCGCGCACTGCCATCGCCTGGTCAGCGCAGCACCCTGATCACGCGCCACTGTGAGTCAGATTATTCTCTCACCGATACTCACCTGTTAGGGTGATAACGGTTTCATTGCATCGCAGCGCGTGCTTGACATGCGTAGACGCCGAAAGGACGACCATGGGGCGACACGCCCGGGACGACGAGCCCGTGCCGCACCCTCAGGACCGTGCCGGGGCGCCGGGCGGACGTCGTCCGCACCCGGACGACGCCCCTCGCACCGCAGGCCGGGGTGAGGCCTCCGGCGCCTACCCGGTCGTCGGCCAGGGCCCGGGCACGCCGAAGCGCAGCTCCATCTCGGACGCTTTCGGGATCGCCGGCCGCGGCGCCGCTCGCGGCGAATCGTCGGGCTACTTCGTCTCCGGGGGCGGCGAGCCGACCGGCTCCCACCCGGCCGCTCGCCGCGGTGAAGCTTCCGGTTCCTACCCCGTCGCCGGGCGCGGCGAGGCTTCTGGTTCTCATCCGGTCGTCGGCCGCGGCGAGGCACCCACCGGCCGCCGCGGTGAAGCCACCGGCTCCTACCCGGTCGCGGGACGTGGTGAGCCGTCCGGCTCGCACCCCGTCGCCGGCCGCGGCGAATCGTCCCCCGCAGGCCGTCGCGGCGAAGCTTCCGGCTCTTATCCGGCTGCCACCCGCGGCGAGGCCCCCGCTGCCCGCCGCGGCGAAGCCACCGGCGCCCACCCGGCCGCCGGCCGCGGTGAGGCTCCCGCCGGCCGCCGTGGTGAAGCCTCGGGTTCCCACCCCGTCGCCGGTCGCGGTGAAGCCACCGGCGCCCACCCGGCCCGCCGCGGCGAATCCGGCGGCGGCCGCCGCCGCGGCAAAGCCCCCATCCGCCCCGAGGAATCCGCGGCCGAGCGGACCGAGGTCATCACCCGGCACGGCGAGACCTCCGGCGACTACCCGATCACCGCCCGGACCACCGGCAAGAGCGAAAACACCGGCTCCGACCGCACCCTCGAACGCGAAGCGGCCGACAGCGAAAGCACCTCGCGCCGCGGCCGCCGTCGCAGCGAAACCACCGAGAACGAGAGCCCCGGCCGTCGTCGTGTCCCCGGCCGCAGCGACACCACCGCACCCCCGGCCAAGAGCGAGGCCACCGGCTCGCACCGGACCCTCGGCAAGGTCGAGGCCACCGGCTCGCACCGGATCGTCGGCAAGAAGGCGCCGCGCCGCCGGATCGCCGGCTGGCCGATCGCCTGCGCCGTGCTCGCCGCCCTGATCGGGCTCGGCGTGATCGGCTGGAACTGGGCCGACAGCGAGCTCAACAGCCGCGCCGAGGCGCAGGCCGCCAGCTGCTCCGGCGGCACCTCCCACATGCGGATCCTCGTCACGCCGAGCGCGCAGAAGCCCCTCACCGCCGCGGCCGACCGCTGGAACCAGGCCGCGACCGTCGTCCACGGCCAGTGCGTGCACGTGATGATCGAGGCCAAGCCGTCCTCGCAGGTGCTCGACGCGCTGGTCGGCCGGACCAACCTCGACTCGATCGGCGGGCTCCCGGCCGCGTGGCTGCCCGAGTCGTCGTACTGGGTCAGCGAGCTGACCACGAAGAAACCCGAGATGATCGGCTCCCCCGCCCAGTCGGTGGCGAGCGCTCGCTCGGCCGATTACCCGTTCATCGGGCTCACCGGGCAGGGCATCGACGACACCGTGCTCCGCGCGGCACAGACTTTCCGCGAGTACCTCGAGCAGCCGCCCCAGCAGGCCGACTTCGTCGCGGCCGGGATCAAGACGGCCTAGACGCGAGTGCCGTTGTCGAGCTCGGCCACCACGGCGAGGTCGTCGTCGGCCAGCTCGAAGTCGAAGACGCCGAAGTTCTCGCGGGTCCGGGTCGTCGTGGCCGAAGCCGCGACGGCGACCGTGTCCGTCTGCAGGTGCCACCGCAGCACGATCTGGGCCGGGGTCTTGCCGTACTTCGCCGCGAGCGCGGTGACCGTCTCGTCGGCCAGCAGGCCGGCGTTCGCGGCCGGGCTCGACGCGGCGGTCACGATGCCGCGCTCGGCGTGGAACTCGCGCAGCGGGAGCTGCTGCAGCCACGGGTGCAGCTCGACCTGGTTCAGCACCGGCACCGCGCCGGTGGCGTCGATCAGCCGGCGCAGCTCCGCGACCCCGAACCCGGCGACGCCGACCGCGCGGACGCGGCCGTCGGCCCGCAGCCGGCTCAGGGCGCGCCAGGTGTCGGTGAACGCGCCTTTCGTGCCGTCCAGGAGGCACAGGTCGGCCCGTTCGAGCTGGAGCGCGGCCAGCGACCGGTCAGCGGCCCGGCGGGTGCCGTCGTACCCCTGGGCAGGCACCTTGAAGCTCACGAACAGCTCGTCGCGGGGGACTCCGGCGAGCGCGTCCCCCACCGCCGCCTCGGTCCCCGGCGCGGTGTCGAAACCGCGATAGCCGGTGTCGAGGGCGATGCGGACGGCGCGGCCGGTTTCGGCCACGGTCAGGCCCGCGACACCGAACAGCAGCTGGGGGATGCGGACTCCGTCGGACAGGACGAGCGAAGGCGGGACGGCCATCTGCCGGTGATCCTCACGTCGGATGCTGCGCGGGTGCTCCCCATCATTCCACCGACGCGGCCCGCTCGCGCAGGTATGCGGCCGTGGCCGGGTCGGCCGGGAAGAACGACTCGATGACCAGTTCCGCGACCGTGACGTCCAGCGGCGTGCCGAAGGTGGCGACCGTGCTGAAGAACGCGAGGTCGGTGCCCTCGTGCCGGAACTTCAGCGGCACGAAGATGTCACCCGGTCCGGGGATCTCCACCTCGGGCACCGGCTGGTCGCACGGGTAGCCGCGCAGCTCGTCGAGGAGGTCGGTGAGCCCGGGGTCGGCGGTCTGGCCCACCTGGCGCCGGAGCCGGCCGAGCAGGTGGGCGCGCCACTCCCCCAGGTTGCGGATGTGCGGGGCCATGCCGTCGGGGTGCAGCGTCGCGCGCAGGACGTTGGTGGTCAGCTCGGCCGGGATCCCGGCGACGAACAGGCCGGTGGCGGCGTTGGCGTCGACGAGGTCCCAGTTCCGGTCGACGACGGCGGCCGGGTAGGGCTCGTGGCTCGCGAGCAGCTGCCGGACGGCCTGGCGGACAGCGTTCATCCCCGGGTCCCCCAGCGCGTTCTCGGTGTAGGCGGGCGCGAACCCGGCGGCGAGCAGCAGCCGGTTGCGCTCGCGCAGCGGCACGTCGAGGTGCTCGCCGAGGCGCAGCACCATGTCCCGGCTCGGCCTGGAGCGCCCGGTCTCCACGAAGCTGAGATGGCGGGTGGAGATGTCCGCCGAGATCGCCAGGTCCAGCTGGCTGATCCGGCGCCGGTCGCGCCATTCCCGGAGGAGTTCTCCGACGGGCCGCTGCCGGTTTTGCACCGTGGTCGTCACGCGAGCGACGCTACGGCGATCACCGGGTGGCTGCCATTACTTCAGGGGTAATGCTCGCGCGCGGCTCGGTCGCCGCCGCCGCATTACCTCTCACGTAATCGACGCGCCGCGCGGCGTCCGCCAAAGTCGGTCCCAGCGAAGGACGACGAGAAACCGTTGTCCCCCAACGAAAGGAACGACCATGACCGACGTCCGCACCGTCGTCGAGCAGTACATCGCCGTCTGGAACGAGACCGACGGGGACAAGCGGCGCGCCCTCATCGCCGGCCTCTTCACCGACACCGCCGGCTACACCGACCCGCTCGGGGCCGTCACCGGGCACGACGGGATCGACCAGTTCGTCGGCGGGGCGCAGCAGCAGTTCGCCGGCCTCACCTTCAGCCTGCCCGCCGACCCCGACGCGCACCACGACCTCGCGCGGTTCCAGTGGTACCTCGGCACGCCCGGCGCCGAGCCCGTCGCCATCGGGTTCGACGTCGTCGAGCTCGAAGACGGGAAGATCGCCAACGTGCACGGCTTCCTGGACAAGATCCCGGGCTGAACGAAAAAGCGTGCGGGCTCCCGGGCAGGGGAGCCCGCACGCCACCCGCACCGCTAGCCCTTCAGCGCGCCCCGCCAGCGCACGGTCGGGCGCAGCTTCTCCGGGTTCACCCGGTGCTTGTTGGCTCCCACGATGTCGAACATCGACTCGATCAGCGTGTCCGAGACCAGGTGCGGCTCCAGCCCCAGCCCGACCAGCCCGGTGTGCTTCACGTTGTAGTAGTGCTCGAGCGCCTCCGAGCGCGGGTTCTCCAGCTGCTCGATCTGCACCGGGCCGGGGAACCGGTCGGCGACGAGGTCGGCGATGGCGGCCACCGACATGCTCTCGGTCATCTGGTTGAAGACGCGGAACTCGCCCGCGTCGGCCGGGTTCTCCACGGCGAGCCGGATGCACTCCACGGTGTCGCGGATGTCGATCAGGCCGCGCGTCTGGGTGCCCTTGCCGTACACGGTCAACGGCTGCCCCAGCACCGCCTGGATGACGAACCGGTTCAGCACCGTGCCGAACACGGCGTCGTAGTCGAAGCGGGTCGCCAGCCGCGGGTCGAGCGCCGTCTGCGGCGTCTGCTGGCCGTACACCACGCCCTGGTTGAGGTCCGTCGCGCGCAGCCCCCACGCGCGGCACGTGAATTCGATGTTGTGCGAATCGTGGACCTTGGTCAGGTGGTAGAACGACCCGGGCCGCTTCGGGAACAGCACCCGATCCTTGCGCCCGTTGTGCTCGAGGTCCAGCCAGCCTTCTTCGATGTCGACGTTCGGCGTGCCGTATTCGCCCATCGTGCCCAGTTTGACCAGGTGGATCGCCGGGTCGATCTCGGCGATCGCGTACAGCAGGTTCAGATTTCCGATCACGTTGTTGTGCTGGGTGTACACCGCGTGCTCGCGGTCGATCATCGAGTACGGCGCGGACCGCTGTTCCGCGTAGTGCACCACCGTGTCGGGCCGGAAGTCGCGTACCGCCTCGAACAGGAACTCCGCGTCCAGCAGGTCGCCTTCGTAGCTGGTGATCGTGCGCCCCGAGACCTCGTGCCAAGCGGCGATCCGGTCGGCCAGGGATTCGATCGGGACCAGGCTTTCGACACCCAGTTCGGCGTCATAACCGCGGCGGGCGAAATTGTCGAGAACGGCCACCTCGTGGCCTTTGTCCGATAAGTGCAACGCGGTCGGCCAGCCCAGATATCCGTCACCGCCGAGAACCAGCACTCGCATTGTGCCGCCTTTCCTGCTCGTTTACGCCACCCGACGTTATCGATCACCTACTGATGAGCACCTGGCAATGAGCTGTGAATCTCCTATGCGTAGGGGACCCGGACGGCGGCGCGCCGGGCCCGCGGGGAGGATGGGGGGCATGACGACCGTAACCAACGGCGTGCGGCCCCGCACAACGGAGAAGACCCGCCGCCGCGGCTGGGCCCGGCTGGCGCGCGCCGCGGCGACGTCCGTCGCGGCCACGGTTCTCAGCCAGGTCGTGCTGCTCGCGGTCCTCGGCACCGGCGGCGCGGCGGCCCTGGCGAGCACGCTGGCCTGGGCGGCCGGCGCGGTGCTGAACTTCGTGGTCACCCGCCGCTGGGTGTGGGGCCGCACCGGACGCCCGCGCGTCCGCCGCGAACTGCTGCCCTACCTGGTCGTGATCGGCCTCGGCGGCCTCGCGTCGATCGGCCTGACGACCCTGGCGGGCTCGCTGCTGACGCCGTTGAACCTGCCGCACGTCTGGTGGGTCGTGCTCGTCGACGGAGCGTACGTCGCCAGTTACGCGCTGGTGTTCGTCGTCAAGTTCACCCTGCTCGACCGGCTCGTGTTCGGCCGCGGCGCAGCACGTACCCCCGCCACCACGTCCCCGTCATGACCCGGGCGTAGTTGGCGCCGTAGACGACACTGCCGCCCTTCTTGCTCTTGCCCGCCTTGCGCAGCCGCATGCTCATCGGCAGCTCCACGACCCGGGCGCCGCGCGCGGTCACGCCGAGCATCAGCTCCGACGACTGGTACTGCGGCTCGTTGAGCGGGACCGAGCACGCCAGGTCCGCGCGCATCGCGCGGAAGCCGAACGACGTGTCGGTGATCCGCCGCGCGGTCAGCACCGACGCGAGCGCCGCGAACACCCGCACGCCCAGCCACCGGACGCGGCTGTCAGCCTCCTCGTGACCCAGCCGGCGGGAGCCGGTGACGAAGTCCGCGGTGCCGTCGACGACCGGGCTGACCAGGGCTTCGAGCTCGCTGTTGTCGTACTGGCCGTCGGCGTCGGTCGTCACGACGTACTCGGCGCCGGACTCGGCGGCCAGGTGGTAACCCAGGCGCAGCGCGGCGCCCTGGCCGCGGTTGCGGGGCGCGACGCAGACGTACGCGCCGTGGTCCTCGGCGATCGCCGCCGTGTCGTCGGTGCCGCCGTCGACCACGACGAGCACGTCGACCCGCATGCCGAGGCATTCGTCCGGCATCTTCTCGAGGACTTCGCCGATGCCGCCGGCCTCGTTGTAGGCCGCGATGACGACGGTCAGCGGCGCCAGCTCCAGCTCGGGGTGGCGGGCGCGGAAGTCGTCGAGCGCGCCCTGGTCGACGTCGTCGGGGAACGCGGCCAGGCGCTTCCGGCCGGCCGACGTCAGGGTGGTGAAGCCGAGCGCCCCGGCCACCGGGAAGAGCACCAGCGCGGGGATCTGGTAGCGCCAGGAGAACTGGAACACCGCCGAGGCGAACAACAGCACGAGCCCGCTCGACGCCGCGAGCAGCGCGCCCGCGCGCGCCCGGTCCAGGGGTTTCTTGCGGCGGAACACGGTCAGCAAGCCCAGCAACGCGCCGATGCCGAGCACCGCGCCCGGCACGTATCCGCCGCCGAGCTGGTAGTCGCGCAGGAACTTCGCCAGGGACTGGTCGGCGCTCGCGACGACGCCGTCGTTCTGCTGCGTCACGAGGTCGATCAGCGACTGGTCGGCCCACTGCGGGTAGGTGAGCTGGAACTGCCACCGGTCCAGCGGGACGTCGGTCGGGTCCTGTTCGCGCGTCCAGGCGAAGCTCTTGGAGAAGTCCTTCAGGATCGCTTCCGCGACGTCGCCGGGCTGCTCCTTCAAGACGTCGATCGCGAACTCGTGCGCCAGCGCGGCCTTGTCCGCGCCCGGCGGCAGCGGGCCGGGCCAGTTCGGATCGAGGTCGGCGTGGGTGTAGTTGTCCACGAGCCGGGTCTCGCGCGGCTCAGTCGGGCAGAACACCCGCAGCTCGGGCGAGAGGTGGAGGCTCGCGCAGTCGGCGACGGCGGCGGTCCGGCCGTAGAGCATGTTCCCGGACGGCCCGGTCAACCCCCACTTGCCCGTCTCCGAGTGCACCCGCGCCGAGTAGGGCACGAGCACGACGAGCAGGCCCAGCACGCCGGCGCCCGCCCGGCGCCAGCCCGCCCAGTTCCGCCACGCTCCCCCGGCGACGACCAGGTAGACCAGCAGCGGCAGGGCGACGGAAATCCCGACCAACCGCGTCAGCACGGCGAACCCGAGCAGGAGCCCGGCGGCGCAGGCGCGCTTCCAGCCCGGGGCGCCCCAGCCGAGCAGCAGCCAGAAGAGGCCGAGCAGCGCCGCCTCGAAGACGACCTCGGACATGATGTTCTGCTCGATCTGCAGCTGGTAGGCGTCGAGCAGCACCGGCACCGCGGCGAGCGCACCGACCCACGGCCGGCCGTCGAGGCGCAGCACCAGCGCGTACACGCCGATCGCGATGAGGATCCCGCCGAGGTGCTGCACGGCCGCGACCCAGGCCAGTCCGCCGACGGCCAGCAGCGGGCGCAGCACCAGGTCGTAGCCGATCGGGTCGAGCTGGTCGGCGCGCAGCGCGTGCAGGTTGTCGATGTAGCGGAACGAATCGATGTACAGCAGCGCGGGCCGGTAGGCGAGCCAGGTCAGCACCCGGAGCGTGATCGCCGGGACGAGGAGCAGGAGCAGCAGCCAGTGCCGCCGGAGGAACGCCGTCACCGTGTCGCGTTTGGACGGTCGAGGCCGGAGAAGTACTTCCAGGCCGTCGCCAATCCGTCGATCAGCGACACGGACGGCTCGTAGCCGATCGTCTCCGCGCTCGCCGAGACGTCGACGACCACCGCGGGCATCTCCCCCGCCGGCGCTTCGACGTGCTCGACCGGCAGCTCGGCGCCGGTCACCTCGCGCACGGCCTCGACCATCTCCAGCACCGACACCGAACGCCCGGCGCCGACGATCGCGCGGCCGGTGTGGCCGCTGTCGAGGGCCAGCAGGAGGGCGCGGACGACGTCGTCGACGTGCACGAGGTCGCGGCGCTGGCGGCCGTCGCCGTAGATCTTGATCCCGCCGCCGGTCAGGGCGGCGCGCATCATGCGCGGCACGAAACTGTCCTTGTGGGACATTCCCGGGCCGTAGACGTTGGTGAACCGCAACGCACACGTCGTCATGCCGTACGCGCCGGCGTAGCCCGACAGCAGCATTTCGCACGCCGCCTTGGTGGCGCCGTAAGGCGTCAGCGGCCGCAGCGGCAGGTCCGGGGTGATCGTCGCGGTGCCGACGTTGCCGATCACCGCGTTGGTCGAGGCGAGCAGGAACGTCGGCACCTCGCGGCGGCGCGCGAGCTCCAGCAGTTCCTGGGTCACCAGGACGTTGTCGGCGAAGGTGTCTTCAGGCAGCTCGACCGACTTCAGCACCGACGTCAACGCGGCGAGGTGCACGATCCCGGCGGTCTCGCGCGTCACGGCCTCCTCGCGAACGCCGGCGTCGCGGAGGTCGCCGGTCACGACGCGGACACCGTCGTCGCCGTCGGCCGGGAACGGGACCCGGTCCACGACGGTGACCGGGACGCCCCGGTCGCGAAGGGCGCGCACGACGGCCCGGCCGATGAAGCCGCTGCCGCCGGTCACGACCACGGACGTCCGATCGGGACCGTGCGCACTCGACATGGCGCCAACCTACCTCCCGTTCCTGTGCGGGCTCGGCCCGGCGTACGCCCGCGCCGATGGCACGGTGGGCGTCAGGCGAACGCCTCCGGGGGCGGGCACGAACAGACCAGGTTCCGGTCTCCCGCCGCGCCGTCGATGCGGCGGACCGGCGGCCAGATCTTCGCCGCGCTCGGGCCGGCCGGGAACACCGCCGTCTCGCGGCTGTAGGCGCGGTCCCACGAGCCCGCCACGCAGCGAGCCGTGTGCGGAGCCTGGCGCAGCGGTGAGTCCTCCACCGCCCACTCGCCCGCGGCCACGCGGTCGATCTCCGCGCGGATCGCGATCATCGCGGCGCAGAAGCGGTCCAGCTCGGCCAGGTCCTCGCTCTCGGTCGGCTCCACCATCAGCGTGCCCGCCACCGGGAACGACATCGTCGGCGCGTGCAGGCCGTAGTCCGCCAGCCGCTTCGCGACGTCGTCGACCGTCACGCCGGTCGCCTTCGTCAGCGGCCGCAGGTCCAGGATGCATTCGTGCGCCACGAAGCCCGAACGGCCCGCGTACAGGACCGGGTAGTGCTCCCCGAGCCGCCGCGCGACGTAGTTCGCGTTGGCCACCGCCACCAGCGTCGCCCGGCGCAGGCCGGCGGCGCCCATCATCCGGACGTACGCCCACGAGATCGGCAGGATCGACGCGCTCCCCCACGGCGCCGCGCTGACCGGCCCGACCCCGGTCGCCGGGCCCGCCGCCGGTTGCAGCGGGTGGTTCGGCAGGAACGGCGCCAGGTGCGCGCGGACCCCGATCGGCCCGACGCCGGGCCCGCCACCGCCGTGCGGGATGCAGAACGTCTTGTGCAGGTTGAGGTGCGAGACGTCGGCGCCGAACCGGCCGAACTGCGCCACGCCGATGAGCGCGTTCAGGTTGGCGCCGTCGACGTACACCTGCCCGCCCGCGTCGTGCACCAGCGCGCACACCTCGCCGACGGTGTCCTCGTACACCCCGTGCGTCGACGGGTAGGTGATCATGATCGCGGCCAGGTCGCCACGGTGTTCGTCCACAGTGGACCGCAGGTGTGCGAGGTCGATGTTGCCGTCGTCGTCGCAGCGGACGACGACCACCCGCATGCCGGCCATCACGGCGCTCGCCGCGTTCGTGCCGTGGGCGCTCGCCGGGATCAGGCAGACGTCGCGCTCACCCTCGCCGCGCGAGCGGTGGTAGGCGCGGATGGCCAGCAGGCCGGCGAACTCGCCCTGACTGCCCGCGTTCGGCTGCAGGGAAACCGTGTCGTAGCCGGTGATCCGCGCGAGCCACGCGCTCAGGTCGGCGACCACTTCCAGGAGCCCGGCGGCGTCCTCGGCGGGCGCGAACGGGTGCAGCTCGGCGAACTCCGGCCAGGTGACCGGCTCCATTTCGGCGGTGGCGTTGAGCTTCATGGTGCACGAGCCGAGCGGGATCATGCTGCGGTCGAGCGCGACGTCCTTGTCGGCCAGCTGCCGCAGGTAGCGCAGCAGCGCGGTTTCCGAGCGGTGGGCGTGGAACACCGGGTGCGTGAGGAAGTCGCTCGTCCGCCGCAGCGGTGCCGGGAGCGCGTCCGCCGTGTCCGCGTCGAGACCATCCACATCGGACACCGAAACACCGAACGCCTTCCACACGCACGAAAGCCGTTCACGCGTGGTCGTCTCGTCGCAGGCGACGCCGACGTGGTCGTCGTCGACGAGCCGCAGGTTCACGCCGAGGTCGTGAGCCGCCGCGACGACCGCGTGCGCTCGCCCGGGCACCGTCGCGGTGATCGTGTCGAAGAACTCGCCGTGCCCGACGTCGACGCCGCCTTCGGCGAGGCCGGCGGCGAGCACGGTGGCCATCCGGTGGGCGCGCAGCGCGATGCCGCGCAGCCCCTCGGGCCCGTGGTGCACCGCGTACATCGACGCCATCACCGCGAGCAGGACCTGCGCGGTGCAGATGTTCGACGTCGCCTTTTCGCGACGGATGTGCTGCTCGCGGGTCTGCAGGGCGAGCCGGTACGCGGGCGCGCCGTCGGCGTCCTTCGAGACGCCGACCAGCCGGCCCGGCAGCTGCCGCTCCAGGCCCTTGCGGACGGCGAGGTAGGCCGCGTGCGGGCCGCCGAAGCCGAGCGGGACGCCGAACCGCTGGGTCGACCCGACGGCGACGTCGGCGCCGAGCTCGCCCGGCGGCCGCAAGAGCGTCAAGGCGAGGGGGTCGGCGGCGACGATCACCGCCGCACCGTGCTTCTTGGCGTCGGCGATGGTCAGGTCCGGTTCTCGCACCGCGCCGGACGCGCCCGGGTAGGACAGCAGGATCCCGAAGAAGTCGCCGCCGAGCCCGAGACCGGTCAGGCCCTGGGAGAGGTCCTCGACGACCAGTTCGATGCCGAGGGGCTCGGCCCGCGTCCGGAGCACGGCGAGGGTTTGCGGCAGGGTGTCCTCGTCGACGACGAACCGGTTCGACGCGGCTTTCCCGGCGCGCCGCACCAGCGTCATGGCCTCGGCGGCCGCGGTGGCCTCGTCGAGCATCGAGGCGTTGGCGACGGGCAGCCCGGTGAGGTCGGCGACCATGGTCTGGAAGTTGAGCAGCGCCTCGAGCCGTCCCTGCGAAATCTCGGGCTGGTAGGGCGTGTAGGCGGTGTACCAGGCAGGATTCTCGAGCACGTTCCGCCGGATCACGGGCGGAGTAACGGTGTCGTGGTAGCCGAGCCCGATCATCTGAGCCATCGGCCGGTTCCGCGCGGCCAGCCCCCGCAGCTCGGCAAGCGCCTGAACTTCGGTGGCGGCGGGCGGCAGTTCAAGCGGCTCGGCTGACGCCCGCAGCGACCCGGGAACGGCACGCTCGGAGAGCTCGTCGAGAGAAGCGACACCGACGACGTCGAGAATGCGGCGAAGTTCGTCGGGACCGGGCCCGATGTGCCGTTCGACAAAGGGAACGCCCTGTTCGAGCGAGGCAAGCGAGAGATCCACGATGGCCTCCTCCGAACGGCGGTGTCTCATGACCCGACTTTAGAGCGGAAGGTGACCACGGCGGGGGTCCGGGGGCGGAGCCCGCCGGGCGGGGCGTGGGGGTTGCACCCCACAAGACACTCCGGAGGGTTCGGGCGAGCGCGTTACGCGAGCACAGCTCGCCCAAACCCGGAGGACACCCTCCCCACTCTGTCTGTGCCCGGAGGCGCCTGAGAGTTTCGCCCGAGGTTGAGCCGGGCTTGCACCGTCGGCGGGGCCGTCAGGTTGTGTCCTGACGACCCGCTTTCCAGAGGCGTCTCGTCCGCGCGGTCCTGGGTGCCTGAGAGGTTCCGGGGAGGACTTGCTCCTTCGGCGCCGAGCTCGAGGTGTGGCTCGGACTCTCCCGCGCGGATTCGTCGACCGCACGGGAGACCTTACTCCGCCTCCCCGCGGCGGTGATCACCCGGTCTTGCGGGCGTTGCGGCGCTGGGTGAGCTCGTCCGGCTGGTGCGTTTCGACGACGCCGCCGTCGGCGCGTTCGGCCTGGAACTCGTGGATGGTCCCGCTGATCTCCTGCATGGCGCCGCTGACCGCGATGCCGAACACGCCTTGGCCGCCTTGGAGCAGATCGACGATCTCTTCCGGCGAGGTGCATTCGTAGACGGTGGTGCCGTCGGAGAACAGTGTCACCCGGGCGAGGTCGCGGACCCCGCGGACGCGCAGGTGGTCGACGGCGACCCGGATGTTCTGCAGCGAGACCCCGGTGTCCAGCAGCCGCTTGACGACCTTGAGGACCAGGATGTCCTTGAACGAGTACAGCCGCTGCGAGCCGGAACCGTGCGCCGTGCGGATGCTGGGTGCGACCAGCTTCGTCCGGGCCCAGTAGTCGAGCTGGCGGTAGGTGATCCCGGCGATTTGGCACGCGGCCGGACCGCGGTAACCCACCAGCTCGTCCGGCAGCGAGTTGTCGGGGAACAGCTCACCCTGCTCACCAGCCGCGACCTCAACAGGCTGCTTCTCGGAACCAGCCTCGACCACGCAAGCCTCCCCTCGCCCGACCGGACGGCCGGCGAATGACAGCCGGACGGTCCCAGGAGCGGGACCCGCCGGAGATCAATCACCACGATCCGGCCCCAGACCGTGAATCACATCGTGGCGATTTACCTCCTCCGACGGTAAGCGCCAGGAGAACACCGGTCAACGCGACGCGCGGCAAGCCTCAACGGTCGGATGAGCCTTTGAGCCGTTCGCCGTACCCCGGACGCGGTGGTTCAAACCTCTTGACGTCTTTAACTCAGCTGAGTAACTTTTTACTCATGCAAGTAAACACCGACCTCATGGCCGAGATGGGGCTCAGCGCCGCCGAGGCGGCTCGCCGCGCCCAGATCATCGGCGCGACCATCGGCGTCATCGCCGACCTCGGCTACCGGAAAGCCACGTTCGCCAGGATCAAGGAACGCGCCGGGCTCAGCAGCACGCGGATGATCTCGTACCACTTCACGAACAAGGCCGGCCTGATGCAGTCCGTGCTGAGCACGGTGGTCGAGACGAAGAACGAGTTCCTGAAGGAGCGCACCGGCGGCGGGGTCGACCCGGCGGACCGGGCCGGCTACCTGCGGGCCCACATCGAGACGTCGATCGCGTTCCTGCGCTCGTACCCCGAGTGCGTCCGGGTGCTGACGGAGCTGGCCGCCAACGCCGACGACGCCGAGGGCTGGACGATGACGAAGATCCTCCTCGACGACATGCGGGTGCACGGACTGGCCCGCCAGCTCAAGCAGGGTCAGGCCGAAGGGCTGTTCGGCGACTTCACGCCGGAGGTGATGGCGATGTCCGTCTCGCAGGCCATCGACGGGGTGGCCGCGGCTTATGCGGCCGACCCGTCGCTGGATCTCGAGAAGTACGGGCGCGAAGTGGCGAACACGTTCGTCAGGGCGACGACGCCCTAGAGGACGCTGTCGAGGCGTTCCTCGATCCGGGCCTTCGGGAAGGCGCCGACGATCGTCGACACCGGCTCTCCGCCGCGGAACAGGATCATCGTCGGCAGCGACATGACCTGGTACGACCTCATGGTCTCCGGGTTCTCGTCGGCGTTGACCTTCCGCACAGCGAGCTTCCCGGCCCGCTCGTCCGCGAGCTGGGCCAGCACCGGGCCGACCATCCGGCACGGCCCGCACCAGGTGGCCCAGAACTCCACCAGCACGGGCACGTCACTGCCGAGGACCTCGGCGGCGAACGTCGCATCGGTGACGTCGGAAACGGCGACTGTGGCGGCTTCGGGCATGACAGGCTCCTTCACGGGCGCGGGGCGTCGGGGACGACACAGGGATCGGGCGCTTGGCGGGCCAACGCGCCGGCGAGCTTCGACGCCAGCTCCGCCCGGATACCGCCGAGGCGGGCCAGCAGTGCGTCGGCTTCTTCGAGCTTGCGGCGATAGACCTCGATCGAACTCAAGCAGGAGTCGCCGGTTTCGTGGCCGCTGCGGAGGCAGTCGACGAACGGGCGAGTCTCGTCGAGGGTCAGGCCGACGGTCTGCAGGGTCTGGATCTCCTTGACCAGCTGCAGGTCGCCCTCGTCGTACTCGCGGTAGCCGTTCGCCGAGCGACGGGCCGCGAGGAGGCCCTGGGCTTCATAAAACCGCAGCGCACGGGTGGTGACACCCGAGCGCTGCGCAAGCTCTCCGATCCGCATACCCCCGACGCTAGACGTTGACGTCCGCGTCAAGGCAAGTCTTAGGTATCCGCTCCGCGGAAGTCCTCGGGAGACACGGAGTCGAGGAACTCGCGGAACTTCTCGACCTCGTCCTCCTGCTCGTCCGGGATGATCAGGCCAGCCTCCTCCAGCACCGCGTCCACGGCGTGGATGGGGACGCCGATGCGCAGGGCCAGCGCGACCGAGTCGCTCGGCCGCGCGGACACCCGGATGTCGCCGTCGAAGACGAGCTCCGCGAAGAACGTGCCTTCCTTGAGGTCGGTGATGACGACCTGCTCGAGCTCGCGGCCGAGCGCCCCGATGACCTCTTTCAGCAGGTCATGCGTGAGCGGACGGGCGGGCCGGACTCCCTGTTGCTCCAAGGCGATGGCGGTGGCTTCGACCGAGCCGATCCAGATCGGCAGGTACCGTTCACCCTCGGTCTCCCGCAGCAACAAGATCGGCTGATTCGCGGGCAGCTCGACCCGCACACCGACGACGCGCATCTCGCTCATCGGGCTTCGCCTCCCTCTCGTGCACACGGGCCCAGACCCTGGACCGGCTCGACGCCGCCACTGGCGACGCTACCCGTCATCCCTGCTCCGTGCTCGCTGTCGAGACTATCTCGGTTCGCCTGCCGCAAACCCTTGCCTTCACGGTACGGCATGCGGTGCCGAACATTCAGTCATTGACATGGGACCGCAAAGAGGATCTCACTGCCCCGTTGCGGATCAACACCCCGCGACGCCGCGGATTCCGGCCTTGACGAGAAGCGTGTGGAGGGTCACGGACAGTGCCGCGAGCTCCCGCACCACCTCGTCGGCCCTCGACTTGGCCTCCGGGTCACGGTGCCGATACACCGGTGTCACGATCTGCTCCAGCAACCCGACCTCGCGGTCGGCCGCGGCGCGGAAGGCACGCAGATGTCTCGGCTCGATACCGAATTCGGTCATCGCCTTCACCGTCCGCGCGACCAGCACCGCGTCCGGGTCGAAGAACCCCGCGGGACCGGGCCGGACCAGGCTGTACTGCTGCAGCTCGGCCAGCGCGTCCACGTCGATGCCGGCCTGCTCCAGGAGCTCTTCCTGGGTCAGGCGCAGCTCCTTGCCGGTGGTGAAGTCGTCCGCCACCGGCAGGCCGACGTTCTCCGCCGGGGCGTCGATCGGCACCAGCCGGCGCGGCGGGCGGGGCAGGTCCGCGACGGGCCCGGCCCCCGAGTCCGCCGCGTCCAGCTGCTCCTTGATGACCTTCAACGGGAGGTAGTGGTCCCGCTGGGCGGCCAGGACGAACCGCAGACGCTCCACGTCCGCCGCGGCGAACTGCCGGTACCCCGAAGCCGTCCGGCCCGGTTGGACCAGGCCTTCCGCTTCGAGGAACCGGATCTTGGAGATGGTGACATCGGGGAAGTCCGAGCGCAGCTGCGCCAAGACGGCCCCGATGCTCAGTCCGTGGTTCTGTGGCCGCCCGGCCGCCGTCACTGCGCCCCCTGGCCCCCGTGACCCGGGCCGGTCAGGAAGACCAGGCGGAACTTCCCGATCTGCACCTCGTCGCCCCCCGCGAGGACGGCCTGGTCGACCGGCTCGCGGTTGACGTAGGTGCCGTTGAGGCTGCCGACGTCGATGACGACGAACTCGCCGCCCTCACGCCGGAACTCGGCGTGCCGGCGGGAGACCGTGACGTCGTCCAGGAAGATGTCGCTGTCCGGGTGGCGCCCGGCGCTGGTCGTGTCGCGGTCGAGCAGGAATCGCGAACCCGCGTTCGGGCCGCGCTTCACGACCAGCAGCGCCGAACCCGCGGGCAGGGCGTCGACGCCCTGGACCGGCGCCTCCGCGGCCGGGGCGGACTCGTGGCCTTCGGCTTCGGCCAGGAAGTCGGCCCGGAAGACAGAGGTCCGCTCCGGAGACTGCTCCGGGGGAACGCCGCCGGGCCCGTCGTTCGTGCTCACCTGAGCTCTCCTCCACACATGCTGTGTTGCCTAGTACTCAAGAACGTGTAGCTGCCAACGTACCGTGCCTGATCGATTCTCCGAGCCCCGGCTCCCCGAACCGGCGCAGTGCCGGTCCGGGCGGCTCGGAGCGGAGCTCAGCCCTTGGTCAGGGCGTCGTACGCCTCGGCTTCCAGCAGGGCTTCGAGCCCCGCCGGGTCGTCGAGCCGGATCTCGATCAGCCAGCCCTCGCCGTAGGGGTCGCTGTTGATCAGCTCCGGCGAGTCGGCGACGGCGTCGTTGACCGCCACGACCTCGCCGTCGACCGGCGCGAACAGCTCGGACACGCTCTTCGTCGACTCGACCTCGCCGAAGACGTCCCCCGCGCTCACCTGGCGGCCGACCTCCGGCAGGTCGACGAACACGACGTCGCCGAGCTGGTCCTGCGCGTACTCGGTGATGCCGATGCGGACGAGGGTGTCCTCGCCGCGGGTGGCGACCCACTCGTGTTCCTCGGTGTAGCGAAGCTCTTCAGGAGCGGACACCGCCGGTCCCCTTTCATGCCCTCACTGGCGAAAACGTGCTGCGCGAAGTCTTACACCCACACGGCGCAGCCGCCGGGCACGACCCGGGGAAAGTGGTCGCGCTCAGTCGTCACCGGCAGCGCGCAGCGCGTTGCGCGCTTGGACGACGTAGAGCACGCCGGACCAGACGTAGAGGACCCCGCCCCAGATGGTGAAGGCGTAGCCGATCGGCCGGGCGACCGCGGCGACGTCCGAGCCACCCTGCGCGAGCAGCAGGAACGGGAAGGCGTACATCAGCACGAAGGTCGCGCCCTTGCCGATGTAGGTCACCTCCGGCGGCGCGAAACCGCGGCGGCGCAGCGTCAGCACGCAGACGCCGAGCACGGCCTCACGCAGCAGGAGCGGCACCACGACCCACCAGGGGATGATCTCCCGGACCAGGAACGCGACGAGCGTCGCGAGGATGTAGAGCCGGTCGGCGGCCGGGTCGAGCAGCTGGCCCAGCCGGGACATCTGGTTGAGCCAGCGGGCCAGCTTGCCGTCGAGCCAGTCGGTCAGCGCGCCGAACATCAGCAGCGCGAGCGCCCAGCCGTCCTCCTCCGGCCCCAGCAGCAGCCACAGGAACACCGGCACACCGGCCAGCCGCAGCAGCGACAGCATGTTGGGGACGTTGAACGCCTGCTTCAGCAGGGACGGCTCGGCGGCGCTCGCCGGAGCGGCGGGTTCGGGTGCGGCTGTGCTCACCCGGCCAGCGTAGTCAGCACGCGCGGCGGCGGCTCCAGCCGCGTCGCTGCAGTTCGGCGCTGCTCAGCGCCTCGGGGCGGCCCCGGTAGTCGGTGCCCATCCAGCGGGCGCGGCCGGGGCGCGCCTCCAGGACGTAGGGGCGCCCGCAGCACCAGACGACGCTGCTCGGGACGGTCGGGGGGCCGGACGGGCCGGCGGTCTCGTCGGTGCTGGTTTCGGGGCTGGTCGCAGCGTCGGCGTTCATCGCTCTCACGGGCTCGGGACGGGTGTCGGGGACGGGAAGCTCTTCGGCCTCCACCAAGATCTTCGGCTCGCGGGGCCGGATTGTTAACCGGTGCGGCCGGAATTAGACCGATCGATTCTTGATGGCAGCGTGAGGTTTCGGAGCGTGAACGGAATGTTAATCGTCCATTGTGGACGGTGTTGCGGCGGCCACCGGGCCGGGCCGCCACCCGGCTGGAGTAATCTGCCGCACACCTGTGGGCGAGTCGGTCCGCGGGGCCCCGGCCCGGATGGGCCAGAATGACCGGACCAGGCCTGACCGGGGAGGAAACGATCGCGGTGCCCCACCCGACCACCACGAGGACGTGGCGGCCGCTGCTCGCCGCCTGCCTCGCCGTGCCCGCGCTCGCGGCCTGCTCCGGCGAGCCGGCCGCCCAGGCGCCGTCCTCTTCGGCGGCCGTCCCGAGCTCGGCGGCTCCGGCTTCCTCGACGACCGCTCCCCCGCCGCCGCCCGTCGGCGGCAGCTCGTCCGCGCCCGCGCCGGTGCCGAAGCCGTCCGGCGCGCCGCCGTCGGTGCCCGGGTCCTGCGGCACGGTGACGGCCGCCAGCGGGCTGACGCTCTACGTGTTCGACAGCGGCTCCGCCGGCGTCAGCTGCGTCGCGGCGACGAAGCTCGTCGGCGACTTCCACCGCAAGATCGCCGGGCGCCAGGGCGCCGGCTCGAACGACGCGGTGAACGAGACCGTCGACGGCTGGCTGTGCACGTCCGGGCCACCGGCCGCCCAGGGCGGCACCACCTGCACGAAGGGCGAGCAGACGGTGTTCGCCGCCGTCGTGCCGTCCGAGTGACCCCTCCCGATCCGTTTCCGCTCCTGAAGGGCCCATGAAGACACTCGCCTACCCCCTGCTCGTCGTCGCGGCCGCCGTGCTGGCCGGTTGCGGCAGCGACCCGGCGCCTGCCGCGCCGACCTCCGCCGATCCCGCCGCCGTCCCCGCCGCGGCCGCCGCGGCCGGGTCGACGGCACCGGGCGTGCCGTGCGGCGACGTCACCGGCCCGGGCGGCGCGAAGACGGCGGTCGTCGCGCACGGCCAGGTCGACTGCGCCGCGGCGACGAAGCTGCTGACGGACTACTTCGCGAAGCTGACCCCGGCCGAGGCGGCGTCGGCCGACGGCCCGGGCCCGGTCGTCGTCGACGAGTGGACGTGCGGCAGCGGGCCGAACGACCCGGTGACGGCGTGCTCGACGGAGGACGGCCGCCAGGTCGAGGGCACCCGCGCCTGAGCAGCGCCCCAGCGCCCCAAGGCGGCCTTGGTTGCGTTGAACGCACCGAAGGGCCCCTTGGGTGCGTCTGACGCACCGAAGGCCACATTGGGGCGCTGGGGTCAGGACTTGAGGTCGGGGAAGTCCTCTTCGCGGTACTCGGTCCCCGCGGCGCGCTTCGGGTCGCTTTCGCGGACGCGCAGCTCGACGCGGCGGATCTTGCCCGAGATCGTCTTCGGCAGCTCCGCGAACTCGATCCGCCGGATCCGCTTGTACGGCGCCAGGTGCTCGCGGCAGTACGCGAGGATCGACCGCGCGGTCGGGGCGTCCGGTGAGAAACCCGAAGCCAGCACGACGTACGCCTTGGGCACCGCGAGCCGGATCGGGTCGGGGGCCGGGACGACCGCCGCCTCCGCCACCGCCTCGTGCTCGATCAGCACGCTCTCCAGCTCGAACGGCGAGATCCGGTAGTCCGACGCCTTGAACACGTCGTCCGTGCGCCCGACGTAGGTGATGTAGCCGCGTTCGTCGATCGAACCGACATCACCGGTGTGGTAGAAGCCGCCGCTGAAGGCCGCGGACGTGCGCTCGTCGTCGCCGGTGTAGCCGGTCATCAGGCCGACCGGGCGGTGCTGCAGGTCGAGGCAGATCTCGCCCTCCGCCGCCCGCTCGCCGCTGACCGGGTCGACCAGCGCCACCACGAACCCGGGCAGCGGGCGGCCCATCGAGCCGGGCACGACGTCCTGGCCGGGGGTGTTGGCGATCTGGACGCTGCTTTCGGTCTGGCCGAAGCCGTCACGGATGGTGACGCCCCACGACTTCCGGACCTGCTCGATCACCTCGGGGTTGAGCGGCTCCCCCGCCCCGACGACCTTCTTCGGCGGGTTCTTCAGCGCCGTCAGGTCCGCCTGGATGAGCATCCGCCACACCGTCGGCGGCGCGCAGAAGCTCGTGATCCCGCACCGGTCCATCTGGGCCATCAGCGCGTTCGCGTCGAACCGGCTGTAGTTGTAGAGGAACACCGTCGCCTCGGCGTTGAACGGGGCGAAGAAGTTGCTCCACGCGTGTTTCGCCCAGCCGGGCGAAGAGATGTTCAGGTGGACGTCGCCGGGCTCCAGCCCGATCCAGTACATCGTGGACAGGTGGCCCACCGGGTACGAGATGTGGGTGTGTTGCACGAGCTTCGGCTTCGCCGTCGTGCCGGAGGTGAAGTAGAGCAGCAGCGGGTCGGTGGCCTTCGTCGGCCCGTCCGGGGCGTACTCCGGCGACTGCGCGAACGCGGCGGAGTACGGCTGCCAGCCCTCGACCGGCTCCCCCACCGCGATCCGCGTGTAGTCGCCTTCGACGTCGGCGAACTTCGGCGCGTCCACCGACCGGACCACGACGTGCTTGGCCGCGCCGCGCTCCACGCGGTCGGTCAGGTCGGCCGGGCCGAGCAGCGTGGACGCCGGGATGATCACGGCGCCGAGCTTGATCGCGGCGAGGATGGTCTCCCACAGCTCGCCCTGGTTGCCCAGCATGAGGATCAGCCGGTCGCCGCGGCGGACGCCAAGGTTCCGCAGCCAGTTCGCCACCTGGTTGGACCGGCCGGACATCTCCGGGTAGGTCCAGCGGTTCTCGGTGCCGTCCTCCTCGACGATCCACAGCGCGTACCGCTCGGCGTTGTCCGGGTCGTGCGCGACGACGTCGAACCAGTCGATCGCCCAGTTGAACTCGTCGAACTCCGGCCAGGCGAAGTCGCGGTACGCCGTGTCGTAGTCCTCGCGGTGGGCCTGCAGGTAGTCCCGCGCGACGCGGAACGCGTGGTGGACTTCCGAAGCGGTCACGCTGCCTCCTAGTTACTCGCCCGTGAACTCCGGCGCGCGCCGCTCCATGAACGCCTGGACCGCCTCGCCGAGGTCCTTGCTGGGCAGGAACGCCGAGTTCCACGCCGCGACGTACCGGAGGCCGTCGGCGACCTGGCGCTCGGTGTTCGTCGCCAGTACCTGCTTCGTACCCTGCACCACGAGCGGCGGGTTCGCAGCGATCTCCCCGGCGAGTTCCCGCGCGGCCTTCAGCAGCGCCTCCTGATCGGCGTGGACGTCGTTGACCAGACCGATCTTCTCGGCGCGGGCGGCGTCGATGTCCTTGCCGGTCAGCGCGAGCTCGCGCAGGTGCCCTTCGCCGACGATCGAGGCGAGCCGCTGGAGGCTGCCGAGGTCGGCCACGATGGCGACGCGCACCTCGCGGACGCTGAACTTGGCGTCGGCGCTGGCCAGCCGGATGTCCGCGGCGGCGACGACGTCGACCCCGCCGCCGATGCACCAGCCCGAAACGGCCGCGATGACCGGTTTGCGACATTCCGCAATGGAGCTGACCGCCGCCTGGAGCGACCGGACCTGGTCGAGGAAGGCCGTCCGCGGGCCGGCGAGGTTGTCCCCGCCGAGCATCGGCGCCCAGTCGCCCATCATCGCCGGCAGGTCGAGGCCGTAGGAGAAGTGCTTGCCGCTACCGGTCAGCACGACCGCCCTGACCTGCGGGTCGGCGTCCAGCGCGCGGAACACCAGCGGCAGCTCGCGCCAGAAGTCCGGCCCCATCGCGTTGCCCTTCGACGGGCCGAGGAGCGTCACTTCGGCCACGGCGCCGGCGATGTCGACCTTCAGGGAGACGAGGTCGGGCAGACTGTCAGCAGTAGCGGTCATGGGGTCATCTTGACCCATGCCCGCGACGAGCCGCCATTGGCACGTTGTCAATTGACGCGAGTGTCACCGTGCCGACGTGGTCACGGGATGTTTTCCTGAACGCAGGTGTCCACGACGCGGGGAGGACGGTGGGACATGAGCCCGGCAAGCAGCGCGACCCTGATCGAGCCGGATCCCCCGGCCGCGGCGGCTCGGCGCAAGTCCCGGCCGATCGAGCTGACCGGCTCGTTCGACCACGAGGGCCACCGGCTCTGGTACACCGAGTTCGGCAGCGGGGACCGGGTCGTCGTCCTCACCCACGGCATCATGCTGACCCGCCGGATGCACGCCCCACTCGCGCGCCGGCTGGCCCGCGCCGGCTTCCGGGTGGTGACGCTCGACCTGCTCGGCCACGGCGACTCCGACCGGCCGACCGAGTCGTGGCTCTACTCGATGCCGTCGTTCGCCGAGCAGACCCTGGCGCTGCTGGACCACCTCGAGGTCGGTTCCGCCGTGGTCGGCGGGACGTCACTCGGAGCGAACGTCTCGCTGGAAGTCGCGGTGCAGGCGCCGGACCGGGTCCGCGGGCTGATCGTCGAGATGCCGGTGCTGGACAACGCGATCGTCGCCGGACTGATCACGTTCGCGCCGCTGCTGATGGCGGCCCGCTTCCTGCCGTTCACGGTGCAGGCGGTGGCGGTCGCGGCCTCCCTGGTCCCGCACGGCAACCAGTGGGTCGACGTCGTGACCGACACGCTGTCCCAGCGCCCGGCCCCGATGGCGGCGCTGCTGCACGGCGTGCTGTTCGGCCGGATCGCGCCGCCGAAGTCGGTGCGCCGCAAGATCACGACCCGCGCGCTGGTGATCGGCCACCAGGGCGATCCGATCCACCCGTTCGGCGACGCGGACACCTTGGCGGTGGACATGCCGGAGGCGGAGTTCGTCCAGGCGCGCAGCCCGGTCGAGCTGAGGCTGGACCCGACCCGCCTGTCGGACGCGATCCGGGACTTCGCCGCGAGCTGCTACGAGGACTGAGCCGGTGCCACTGGTGTGGGTGACCGGCAACGCGGGGGTCGGCAAGTCGGCGGTCTGCGCGCTCCTGAAAAGCCGGAGGAAGTTCGCGGTCGACGCGGACTGGGATGGCTTCAACCACTGGGTGGACCGGACGACCGGACAAGCCGTCGTCGATCCCCCCGATCCGGTGCCCGCCGGCTGGCTCGACCGCTACGGCTGGCAGACCAGCCGCACGAAAGTCGAGGCACTGGCAGCGAAGGCGTCCGACAAGGTCGTGTTCTTCTGCGGTTCCGCCGAAAACGACGCAGAGGTGCGGGACCTCTTCGACCTCGCGGTCTGCCTGGTGGTTGACGACGGCACGCTCCGGGACCGGCTCCTGAGCCGCACTTCGAACAGCTTCGGCAAGCACCCGGAGGAGCTGGCGGCGGCCCTCGACGCCAATGAAGGTGCCGAGGCCGCCTACCGACGGCTCGGAGCGACGACCGTCGTCGACGGGCGCCGGCCGCTGTCCGAGGTGGCCGACGCGATCCTCGCCGCCTCCTACGAAGTCTGAACCGGCGCGAGGCCCGCCACCGGGCCGATCACGATGATCGCCGGCGGCCGGACTCCCGACGCCGCCGCGTCCGTGACCACCGTGTCCAAAGTGGACCGCAACGTCCGCTGGGTGCGCATCGTGCCGTCCTCGACGATCGCCACCGGGGTGTCCGCCGCGCGGCCGCCGTCCAGCAGCGCCTTCGCGAACTGCGGCAGCCGCTCCACGCCCATCATCAGCACGATCGTGCCGCGCATGCGGGCGAGCAGCTCCCAGTCGACCAGCGACCGGTCGTCGCCCGGGGCGACGTGGCCGGAGACCACCACCACCTCGTGCGCGACGCCACGGTGGGTCACCGGGACGTCCGCCACCGCCGGGACCGCGAACGCGCTCGTGATGCCCGGGACCATCGTCACCGGGACGCCCGCCTCGGCGCAGGCCAGCACCTCTTCGAAGCCGCGGCCGAACAGGTACGGGTCGCCGCCCTTGAGCCGGACGACGAACTTGCCCTCCTTGGCCTTCTCGATCAGCGTGGCGTTGATGACGTCCTGGCTGGCCGCGCGGCCGTAGGGGATCTTCGCCGCGTCGACGATCTCGACCTCGGGCGCGAGCTCGTCGAGCAGCTCGCGCGGCGCCAGCCGGTCGACGACCACGACGTCCGCGCGCGAGAGCAGCCGGCGGCCGCGGACCGTGATCAGCTCCGGGTCGCCGGGACCGCCGCCGACCAGCGCCACCCCGGGCAGGGAACCCTCGGGGTGCGGTTGCCGGCCGTCTTCGATCGTGCCGTTGTGCAGGCCGTCAAGCATCGAGTCGCGGACCGCGGCCGAGCGCAGCGGCTCGCCGCCCGAGAGCACGCCGAACAGCAGGCCGCCGTGCCGGCCGGATGCCGGGGTCACCGCGGAACCCGATTCGCCTTCGTCGGCGCGGACGCAGAACACGCGCTCGCGCTCGGCCTCGGCGCAGATCGCTTCGTTCACTGAAGGGTCGTCGGTGCAGGCCAGCGCGTACCAGGCGTCACGGAGGTCGCCCTCGGTGTAGCGGCGTTCGTGCCAGACCAGCTCGCCCGCGTCCACCATCCCCTGCACCGACGGCGTCGTGTGCGGCGACACCAGCTCGACGCGGGCACCCGCGCCGATGAGCCGGGGCAGCCGCCGCTGGGCCACGCTGCCGCCGCCGAACATGACAACGCGGCGGCCGGTGAGCTGGAGGCCGGAGAGGTAGTGCGGGTCGTCCATGCAGGGAAGATACAGCGGCGCGAAGCGCCTCCTTTGAGGGTGGTGGTGGGGAGGAAGGCGGAGGTTTATTGACGGTTCACCCGCGCGCCAGCCCAGCGTGGGTGACGCCACGCGGAAGACCGGCCCGCGGGCCACGAACGGCAGCCGCGCGCCCTGCGGCACCAGGTACGCGTGCTCCCGGCGCGGCCGGACGTGGTCGCACAGCGCGTCGGTGATGATCAGGATCGGGCCGTCGGCCGGGAAGTCGTCCGCCCGCTGCAGGAGGTCGACGCCGGGCTGCAGGATCGTCCCACCGCGGCCGCGGACCTTGACGCGCCCGGCGATGTCCTCCACCGCGAGGTAGCCGGCGTCGTAGGCGACCGCGTCGCAGAACACCACCCGCGCCGCCGGCACGTCGCGGGCCAGCGCGTACGACGCGATCGCGCCCAGCGCCTTGCCCAGCAGCTCCGCGTTCATCGAGCCGGACGTGTCGAGCACGACGCCGAAGGTGGCTCGCCGGTCCAGGCGCTCCGGGCGGACCCGGCCCGGCCGCGGGATGCCCGGCGTCGCCGACTGGCGGCGCGACGCCCGCGCGTAGCTGCGGACCGGCAACTCGACCCGGACGTGCTCGTCGAACCAGCGCGCCAGCTGCGCGTCCCAGGGCAACGGCGGGTGGTCGAGCGCGCGGATCTCCTGCTCCAGCCCGAGCGGCAGGAGCCCGCGGCCCTGAGCGTGGTGGTACTCGAGTCCCTGGGTGAGCGCCCGCCGGTAGAACTCGTCGAGGTCGACGCCGCGGACGCGGTCACTCCACGGCAGCGGCCGGGAGCCGCGCTGCGACGACCGGCGGTGGGCCGCGTCGGGTTCGGACAGCCACTCGCCCAGGACGTCGCCCGCGTCGCGCGAGCCGAGCGTGAGCAGCTTCCGCGCCCGCCGGATGTCGGTGGTCAGCGTGTCGTAGACCGACTCCGCGGACATGCCGGTGAGCTGCTGGTCGTGCAGGCTGCCGTGGGGCAGCTCGCCGACGCCCATCGAGACCAGCCAGCCGTTGATGACGTAGTCGCGGTCGGCGGGCCAGCGCGCGTCGCCCTTGAGGATCGCCTCCAGGTCGAAGGCGTGCCGCGCCACCTTCAGGTACGCGCGGAACGCGCCCGCGTGCTGCGGCGTGAGCGTGGCGTACGCCAGCAGGGCGATCGTCTCGTCGCCGTCCGGATCGCCGTAGGAGTGGAGCAGGTCCGAGAGCATGTGCCAGGACCGCGGCGTCGAGAACGGCTCTTCGGTCTTCGGCGGCGGGCTCCACAGGTGGTCCGGCCGCTGGGTCAGGTACTCGATCACCCACGGGTGGATGCCGTTCCCGGCGGCCCACGCCAGCCAGTCGCCCGCGGCCGCGCGCAGGTGGGAGCTGGGTGCCCAGCAGCGACACGCACTCGAGCCCGAGCGACGCGGCGAATCCCTTACCAGGGAAGACTTCCCGATGCCGGGCGCGGCCCAGGGGAAGACCGGCCGGACGACGGCGGTGTTCAGCAGGACTTCGGGCAGCCGAGCGGGCGTGACCGTGAGCTGGGCGTGCACGCGTGGACCTCCTGAGTCAGGACATCCTTCTGCGACGCCCCCTTTCGTGAGCCCATGATCGCGCGCCCGCCCAGCCGGCGCATCCGAATTACCCCGCGCGGCCCGATGCCGGGTACGGCAGCAGGGCCATCTCGCGCGCGTTCTTGATCGCCGTGGCGACCTGTTTCTGTTGCTGTGGAGTCAATCCCGTCACCCGGCGCGCGCGGATCTTGCCACGATCGGAGACGAACTTCCGCAGCAGGTCGACGTCCTTCCAATCGACCTCGGTGATCTTGTTGGCGCGCAACAAGTTCACCCTCCGCTTGCCGGGACGGTCGCGGTTCGGCTTCGGCATCCGGCTCACCAGCTCGACTTCGTGACGCCGGGCAGCTCGCCGCGGTGCGCGGCCTGGCGCATCTTCACCCGCGACAGCCCGAACTTCCGCAGGTATCCGCGCGGACGTCCGTCGGCGGCGTCCCGGTTGCGGATGCGGGTCGGGCTCGCGTCGCGCGGCAGCTTCTGCAACGCGACGACGGCCTCGCCCTTCTCCTCCGGCGAAGACGACGGCGAAGCGATGACGGCCTTGAGCGCGCGACGCCGTTCGACGTACCGCGCCGCGATCCCCTTCCGCTGCTCGTTCTTCGCGATCTTGGACTTCTTCGCCATCAGCGCTCTTCCTTGAACTCGACGTGCTTGCGCGCGACCGGGTCGTACTTGCGCAGGACCATCCGGTCGGGATCGTTCCGCCGGTTCTTCTTCGTGACGTACGTGTAGCCGGTGCCCGCGGTGGACCGCAGCTTGATGATCGGGCGGACGTCGGTGCTCTTCGCCATTACAGCTTCACTCCCCTTGCCTTCAGTTCGGCCACGACGGCCTCGATGCCGCGCTTGTCGATCGTCTTCATGCCCTTGGCGGAGACGCGCAACCGCACCCAGCGGCCTTCACCGGGCACGAAGTAGCGACGGTTCTGCAGGTTCGGCTCCCAGCGCCGTGACGTACGGCGGTGCGAGTGCGAGACCTGCTTGCCGTAGCCCGGCTTGCGGCCGGTGACCTGGCACACGGCGGACACGGACCCTCCCGAGTTGATAGTGGTTGTCGTTTTCATTTACTCTACGCACCGTACCCCGCCCGTATTCCTGGAGCCCTCGTGACCCCTCACCCCCGCGTCCCGCTCGTCCTCGTCAGCGGTCTCGCGCCGGGACCGAACGCCACGCTCGCCGAGCTGCTGCGCGTCGCCGGGCCCGGCACCGCCGTCGTCCACCACGACCTGCGCGAGATCCACGCCGGTGTCGTCCGCCGACGGCTGCGGCTCGAGCAGCGCGACCAGCTGACCGTCCTCGAACTGGCCCACGGCTGCGTGTCCTGCACGCTGCGCGAGGACCTGCTGCCCCTCCTGCGGCACCTGGCCGGGATGCCCCGGGTTCGCCGGATCGTCGTCCGGCTCGACGAGGCCATGGAGCCGGAGCCGGTCAGCTGGGCGATCCGGAATGTCGTCGTCGGCGACCACCTGGTGAGCGACGACGTCGACCTGCGCGCGGTGCTCACCGTCGTGGACTGCGCGAGCTTCCTCGCCGACGCCACCGGCGACGACGCCCTCGCCGAGCGGAACCTGCAGGCCAGTCCGGAGGACGAACGCACCGTCGCCCAAGTGGCGCTGTCCCAGGTCGAGTTCGCCGACGTCCTCGTGCTGGCCGGCGCGGCCACCGACGCGTGGACGGCCGCCAAGGCGGCCGCGATCCTCGACCGCGTCGCACCGTCGATCCCGCGAGTGGAGCTGAGCCGGATCGACGGGCACAGCGTGCTCGACGCCGTCCCGTCGGACTCCCGGCGCGGCGAGGTCACCGACATGCACGGCGCCCTGCTGCGCGGCCAACCACCGGTGCACGTCGACTGCGGCATCGGGCTGGTCACGTTCACCGCCCAGCGGCCGTTCCACCCCGAACGGCTCCACGACGCCCTCGACGTCCTGCTCGACGGCGTCGTCCGGACCCGCGGGCGCGCGTGGGTGGCGAGCCGGCCGGACGTCGCGTTCTGGATCGAGTCGGCCGGCGGCGGGCTGGGCATCGGCCACGCCGGGCCGTGGCTCGCCGCCCCGGACGGTCCTTCGTGGACGGACGTCTCCCCCGAGCGCCGCACCCTGGCGTCCCTGCGCTGGCACCCGGTGCACGGCGACCGCGCGCAGGAGCTCGTCGTGGTGACGGACCAGACAACGCCCGACGAGATCGACGCGGCCCTGCGCGGCGCTCTACTGACCGAGGACGAACTGGCCGCCGGCCCGGCGGAGTGGCAGCGCTACCCCGACCCGTTCGGCGACTGGCACGAAGAACCGTGCGAGGACACCGAACCCGACCCGGCGCGGCACGACGCGACCGCGGCGAACCGAAAGGAAGACCGATGAAGACCGGAATCCACCCCGACTACCACCCCGTCGTGTTCAAGGACTCGTCCACCGGCGACGCGTTCCTGACGCGCTCCACCATCACGTCCGACAAGACCGTCGAGTGGTCCGACGGGCAGACCTACCCGCTCGTCATGGTCGACATCAGCTCGTGGTCGCACCCGTTCTGGACCGGCACGCAGCGCATCATGGACAGCGCCGGCCAGGTCGAGAAGTTCCACCGCCGCTACGGGAAGCGGGGGACGCGCTGATGGCCGTCCCGAAGCGGAAGAAGTCGCGCAGCAACACCCGGTCCCGGCGCTCGCAGTGGAAGGCCGCCGCCGTGGACCTGGTGCCGATCAAAGTCGACGGCGAGGTCCAGCTGGTGCCGCGTCGCCTGATGAGGCACTTCCACTCGTGACGGTCCCGGTCACGGTGCTGACCCGGAGTGGGTCTGCCGTGGCTGTCGTGGGGTGTTTTGGGGGGGGGGTGGCGCCCGCCCGAAAAACCACCGCGGGGGGGGGCACGGGCGGGGGGTTTTAAAACCAAAATA
>NZ_JBFBBZ010000028.1:0-100767 GCF_040682935.1 Amycolatopsis sp. NPDC051061 | reverse complement strand
CCCGCGGTGGGGAGGGGGGGTAGGTTGTTTTTTGTTTCCGCGCGCTACCCCCCCCACAAAAACCCCCACGACCGGGCCGGGCGAAACGTCCGGGTTGATCAACCCAGCTTTATCAGTCTAGGTTGACGATCGTGACGGATGAGGAACTGCTCCAGGTGAGCACCGACCTGCGCGTCGCACTCGGCCGGCTGATCCGGCGGCTGCGCCAGGGGTACGTCGTCGGCGAGCTGACCCTGCCCGAGCGCTCGGTCCTGTCCCGGCTCGACCGCGAAGGTCCGGCGACGCCGGGCTGCCTGGCCGATCTCGAACGCGTCAAACCGCAGGCCATGGGGGTCACGCTCGCCGGCCTCGTCGACCGCGGGCTCGTCGAGCGGCGCAAGGACGACTCCGACGGCCGCAAGGTGCTGATGTCGGTCACCGAAACGGGCGTCAAGCTGCTCACCGATCGCCGTTCGCGGACCACCGAGAAGATGGCGACCGCCCTGGCCGAGAAGTTCACCGTGGCCGAGCAGCGCGAGCTGATGGCGGCCGTCCCGCTGATCGAGCGGCTGGCGGACGAGCTGTGACGACGACGCAGGCCACGAACAGCCGCTACAAGTGGGTCGCGCTCTCCAACACGACGCTGGGCGTGCTGATGTCCGCGCTCGACGGCTCGATCGTCATCATCTCGCTGCCGGCGATCTTCCGCGGCATCGGCCTCGATCCCCTGGCCCCGGGCAACATCGGCTACCTGCTCTGGATGATCCTCGGCTACCTGCTCGTGCAGGCCGTGCTGGTGGTGACGCTCGGGCGGCTCGGCGACATGTTCGGCCGGGTCAAGATGTACAACCTCGGCTTCGTCGTCTTCAGTGTCGCGTCGGTGGCGCTCTCGTTCGACCCGTTCCACGCCGGCGGCGGCGCGCTCTGGCTGATCGGCTGGCGGATCGTGCAGGCCGTCGGCGGGTCGATGCTGACGGCCAACTCGGCCGCGATCCTCACCGACGCCTTCCCCACGGAACAACGCGGCATGGCGCTGGGGGTCAACCAGATCACCGCGCTGGCCGGGCAGTTCCTCGGCCTGGTCGTCGGCGGGCTGCTGGCCGAGATCGACTGGCGCGCGGTGTTCTGGGTCAGCGTCCCGTTCGGGCTGCTCGGCACGATCTGGTCGATCCGCAGCCTCCGCGAGGTCGGTACGCCGAAGCGCGCGAAAGTCGACTGGGGCGGCAACGTCACCTTCGCCGCCGGGACCGCGTTGCTGCTGGCCGCGATCACCTACGGCATCCAGCCCTACGGCGACGCGGCCACCGGCTGGGGCAGCCCGTGGGTGCTCGGCGGGATCGGCGCCGGCGTGCTGCTGCTCCTGCTGTTCGGCGTCATCGAGACCCGGGTCGCGGCGCCCATGTTCCACCTCGGGCTGTTCAAGATCCGCGCGTTCGCCGCGGGCAACATCGCCGCGTTGCTGACCGCGGTCGCCCGGGGTGGGATGCAGTTCATGCTCATCATCTGGCTGCAGGGGATCTGGCTGCCCCTGCACGGCTACGACTACGAGCGGACGCCCCTGTGGGCGGGCATCTACCTGCTGCCGCTGACCGTCGGGTTCCTCGTCGCGGGGCCGGTGTCGGGCTACCTGTCCGACCGGTTCGGCGCGCGGGCGTTCTCCACCGGCGGGCTGCTGCTGGTCGCGGCGGCGTTCCTCGGCCTGCTCGCGCTGCCGGTGGACTTCCCGTACCCGCTGTTCGCCGCGTTGCTCGTGGTCAGCGGGATCGGCCAGGGCATGTTCTCCGCGCCCAACACGTCGGCGATCATGAGCAGCGTGCCGACCGAACAGCGCGGGGTCGCCTCCGGCATGCGGGCGACGTTCCAGAACTCGGGGACGTCGTTGTCGATCGGCGTGTTCTTCTCGCTGATGATCGCCGGGCTGGCTTCGTCGCTGCCGCAGACGTTGACCAGCGGGCTGCAGGCCCACGGCGTCCCGGCGCCGGTCGCCGACGGCGTCGCCCAGCTGCCGCCCGTCAGCACGCTGTTCGCGGCGTTCCTCGGCAGCAACCCGGTCGGGCACCTGCTCGGCCCGGACGTCCTGGCCGGGCTCTCCCCGGCCGACCGCTCGGCCCTGACCGGCGGGGAGTTCTTCCCGCAGCTGGTGTCCGGTCCGTTCCACCACGGCCTGGTGGTCGTGTTCACGGCGGCCGCGGTGATGGCCGTCGTCGCCGCGGTGGCATCCGCCTCGCGCGGCGCGCGTTACTTTCACACCCCCGAAGGATCGAAGGAGTCTCAATGACCGACGAGATCGTCGCCGGGACCGTCACCATCACCGGCCACGGCGGGGACGAGCTCGAGGCCTACCTGGCCAAGCCGACCGACGAGACCCCGCGCGGCGGCGTCGTGGTGATCCACCACATGCCCGGCTACGACGCGTCGACGAAGGAGATGGTGCGCCGCTTCGCCGTCGAGGGCTACAACGCGCTCTGCCCCAACCTGTACACGCGTGAAGCGCCGGGCGCGGACCCGGACGACGCGGCCGCGACGGTCCGCGCGGCCGGCGGCGTCCCGGACGACCGCCTGGTCGGCGACGTCTCCGGCGCGGCCGACTACCTTCGCGGCCTCGAGAACGCGAACGGCAAGATCGGTGTCATCGGGCACTGCTCGGGTGGCCGACAGGCGTTCCTCTCCGGCTGTTCGCTCGACCTCGACGCGGCGGTCGACTGTTACGGCGCGTTCGTCGTCGCCGACCCGCCGGAGGCCATGAAGCAGATGAAGCCGCTGCTCGGTCTGGCGCCGCAGCTGTCGTGCCCGCTGCTGGGCATCTTCGGCGCGGACGACCAGTTCCCCAGCCCGGACGAGGTCGCGGTCCTGGCGGCCGAGCTGGAGAAGCTGGGCAAGGAGCACGAGTTCCACACCTACGCGGGCGCGGGCCACTCGTTCTTCGCCGTCGACCGCCCGAGCTACCGGCCGGAAGCCGCGAAGGACGGCTGGGAACGCATCCTCGACTTCTACTCCCGCACGCTCACGGCCTGAGAGAGGACCCGCTCATGTGCACTTATCTGACCGAGAAGTTCGCGCTGGAAGGCAGCGGCAAGGGCGCCCGCGGCTGGTTCCGCCTGAACGAGGGAACCGTGTACGTGGACCACCCGGTCCACGCACCGTACGGGCACACGGTGAACATCGACTTCCGCAATCCGGGACTGGGCGCCTCGGCCCGCGTCGCGTTGGAACTGACGGAAGAGGACGCGCTGGCGCTGGCGGACGCGATCCACGCGGCCGTCAAGTCGGCGCCGGAAGGCCTCGCTTCGCGGAACCAGTGATTCAGGGCGTGTAGAGCGCGCCCAGGAACTCCAGCAACAGCCGCTCCCGCAACGGCCCTGGCGCCGTTGCGAGGAGCGCGTTGATGGGCGCCATCCGGTCCGGCAGACCCGAAGCGCCGCCGAGACCCGCCGCGGCCAAGAGACCCGCGAACTGCTCCGACGTCAAGGTCGCCGGGTCCAGCGCCGCGACGAACTCCGCCACCGCCGGATCGATCACCACCGGGCCCGCCGCCCGGGCCGCGTCGACCGACGCCGCCAGGTCCGTCAGGAACTCCTTCTCGCTGCCGTGGTTCGCCGCCGTCACCGTCAGGTGCAGGTTCGCCGGGGACGCCAGGTGCGCGAACTGCGGCTGGACGTACCAGCCGCGCACCTTCATCTCGTCGGCCACGGTGAACAGGTCGAAGTCATCGGAACCCGTGAACGCGATCAGCGTCGACACCGGGTCGCCGAGGATCCGCAGGCCGTCGATCTCGGAGATGCCGGACCGGATGCGGGAAACCGCTTCCCGCGTCGAGCCGGCCAGCGAGAGGTAACCCTCCGGGCCGAGGTGACGCACCACCGCCCACGCCGCGGCCAGCGGCCCGCCGGAGCGCGTGCTCTGGATCGTCGTGTTCAGCATCGTGTAGCCCGGCCAGGCCGCGCTCGCGAAGTAGTGCGAGCGCCGCAGCTCCGCCGAGGCATGCAACAGCACCGACGTGCCCTTCGGGCAATACGCGTACTTGTGCAGGTCCACCGAAATGCTCGTGACCCCGGGGACGCGGAAGTCGAACGGCGGGACGTCGGCGCCGAGCTTCGCGAAGTACGGCAGCACCCAGCCGCCGATGCAGGCGTCGACGTGCATCCGGACGCCGCGTTCGAGAGCAAGACCGGCGATCTCGGAAATCGGATCGAGGACGCCGTGCGCGTACGACGGCGCGCTCGCCACCACCAGCACCGTCGAGCCGTCGATCGCCGCCGCCATGGCCGCCGGGTCGGCGCGGAACGTCACGGGGTCGACCGGGACGTCGATCCGGCGCAGCCCGAACAGGTGCGCCGCCTTGTGGAACGCGGCGTGCGCGGTGGTCGGCAGCACCAAAGACGGCGCCGCGATCTCCGGGTGCGCGTCCCGCGCGGCGAGCACCGCCAGCAGGCACGACTCCGTGCCGCCCGAAGTCACCGAACCGACCACGCCCGGGACATCGCCGAGCAAAGCCGAAGCCGCGGAGACGAGGTCGTTCTCCATCCGCAGCAGGCTCGGGAACGCCGTCGGGTCGAGGCCGTTGGCCGACGAGGCCAGCGCGTGCGCGGCGGCGCCGAGGGAGTCCACTTCGGACAGACCGCTGTCGTAGACGTAGGCGAGCGTGCGGCCGCCGTGCGTCGGCAGGTCACCCGCGCGCAGCTCCCGCAGCGCCGCGAGGACGTCCTCAGGCGGGTTCATGGCGTGGCTCCCGGGGCTCCAGCACCTTGCGCCGCAGCAGCGGCAGGGCCAGCGCGATGAGCACGCCGGGGACGATCGACGCCCCGATGAGGATCGCCACGATCGCGCTGTGCGGCTGGGCGGTCGTCGCGTCCGTGCTGGACACGTATCCGCCGAAGGCGAGGATGAGCGCCCACAGGCCGCCGCCGAAGGCCAGGCCGAGCGTCTCCCCCGCGGTCCACACCCCCGCGGCGATCCCCGCCCTGGTCTCGCCGGTGCGCTCCTCCTCGGCCGTGATCAGGTCCGGCAGGATGGCCAGCGGGAACACCGAGATCCCCGCGTACCCGACGCCGCACAGCGCCACGAAGACGAACGTCACGACCAGCGGGATCTCCTGGGCGAAGACCAGGCCGAGCAGGCCGATCGCGAACGTCGCCGTCGCCAGGCGGAAGCCGTTGAGCTTGCCGACCCGGTCGCCCAGCCGCGGCCACAGCGGCATGGTGACCAGCGCCGGGCCGACGAAGATGACGAACAGGATCGTGCCGTAGCCGTCGTCGCCGAGGATGCGCTCGGCGAAGAACGGGATCGCGGCGAGCACCGTGCCGATGCCCAGCGCCTGGATGAAGTACGTGCCCAGCAGCCAGCGGAACGGCCGCCAGCCGGCGAGCGTGCGGACGAGCTCCTTCAGGTTCACGGTGTTCGGCCGCAGCGACCCGACCGGCGCGCCCTTGAGCCCGAAGTACACCAGCAGCGTCGCGGCCAGCACGATCAGCCCGATCACCACGGCCATCACGCGGTAACCGGCGACGCCGTCGATGGCGGAGGTGATCGCGGGGGCGCCGCCGCCGCAGATCAGGATCGTCACGGCCAGCACGCCGATGCGGACGCTGGTGAGCTTCGTGCGCTCGGTCGCCGACTCGGTCAGCTCGGCGGGCAGCGCGTTGAACGGCACCTGGAACAGCGCGTACGCCGTGGCGCAGAGGGCGAACGTGATCGCCACGTACAGCGCGTCCGGCAGCGGGGCGCCGAACCCGGGGTGGGCGAACATCGCCGCGAACAGGATCGCGACGCCGATGCCGCCGACGAGCAGGAAGCGCCGCCGGCTGCCGGTCTTGATCAGGTCGGCGTCGGACAGCCGGCCCGCGATCGGGTTGAACAGCACGTCCCAGGCCTTGGGCACGAACACGATCGCGGCGGCCCAGCCCGCGGGCACGGCCATCGTGTCGGTCAGGTACTTCACCAGCACCAGGCCGGGGACCGTGCCGAAGGACCCGGTGACGAACGAGCCGAGCGAATAGCGGAACCTCGTCCGGCCGGACAGCGTCGCCATGGTCCTCCTCGAAGGCGTACCGGGGTGCCCGCATGAGTATTCGATCTCGGCGGGCACCCGGTAGTGGTCGGGGGGAATCGTGCCATCGTCGTGACCTGGAGCACGGAGCGACCCGCGCTACGCGGTCACGAAAGCGCGTCGGCGATCTTCGTCAGCGTCGCCGCGTCGCCGCGCAGCAGCAGCTGGGTCACCACCGTCTCCTCCCACGCCTGCAGCTCGTCGCGGATCTTCGCCGCCGGCCCGATCAGCGACGTGTCCTCCACGAGCGACGTCGGGATCGCCGCGGTCGCCTCGTCCTTGCGGCCCGCCAGGTACAGCTCCTGCACCTTGTCCGCGACGTCCTCGTAGCCGAGCCGGGCGAAGACGTCGTGGTGGAAGTTGACGCTCTTCGCGCCCATCCCGCCGATGTACAGCGCGAGCGACGGCTTGATCCACGAAGCCGCCTCCTCGACGTCGTCGTGCACGATCACCGGGATCGAGCACGGCACCTCGAACGTCTCGAGGGTGTGCCGGGCGCCTTCACGGGCGAACCCTTCCTCGAGCGCCGCCTTGTAGAAGGCGTTGCTCTTGGGCGAGAAGAACAGCGGCAGCCAGCCGTCGCCGATCTCGGCCGAGAGGGCGACGTTCTTCGGGCCCTCCGCGGCGAGGTGGATCGGGATCTCCTTGCGCAGCGGGTGGACCGTCGGCTTCAGCGCCTTGCCGAGCCCGGTCCCGCCCTTCAGCGGCAGCTGGAAGTGCTGGCCGTCGAGGGTCACCGGGGCTTCGCGGGCGATCACCTGGCGGACGATGTCCACGTACTCCCGCGTCCGCGCGAGGGGCTTCGGGTACGGCTGGCCGTACCAGCCCTCGACGACCTGCGGCCCGGACGCGCCGAGGCCGAGCACCACCCGGCCGCCGGAGAGGTGGTCGAGGGTCATCGCGCTCATCGCGGTCGCGGTCGGGGTGCGCGCCGCCATCTGCACGATGTTCGTGCCGAGCCGGATCCGGCTGGTCGCCGCGCCGTACCAGGCCAGCGGCGTGAACGCGTCCGAGCCGTACGCCTCCGCCGTCCACACCGAGTCGAAGCCGAGCTCCTCGGCCTTGAGCACCGCCTCCAGTGCGCCCGGGGTCGGGCCGCTGCCCCAGTACCCGACGTGGAATCCCAGCTTCACGAATGCCTCCTAGACGTTTTCACAGCGACGTTCGGCGCGTAGTGCTCGGGCTTGCCGCGCTCGGACAGCGGCGGCAGGTTCCTGGGTGGAGTCTCGACCACGGCGGCGTCCGGAGCCACCTCGCCGCGCACGCGGCGCCAGCCGGCGCGCGCCCGCGGGTGGTAGCGGCGGTCGTGCGGGACGAGCCGGAACACGGCGTTGATCAGCTTTCCCACCCGCCGGTGCCGGCGGGCGTCGCGCTCGGACCACCGCAGGCCGAGGAGGTCCCGGATCTCGCGGTCGTACAACCCGGTCGTCAGCCAGCCGAAAGTGCGGGCGATCAGCGCGCTCACCGGCCGCCAGAGCGGGTCCGGCAGCCAGGGCAGGAACGGCGGTTTCGCGATCCCGCCGAGGTCGAGGACGTCGCGCGTGGCCTTGTTGTCCTCGAGGACCTCGGCGCACATGTGCTTCCAGTACCGCCGGAAGTCCTCCCAGCTCTCCGGCACCGGCCGCATCGTCATGTCGTACATCCGCCACCACGTGACGTGCTCGTCGAAGAGCCGCCGCTTCCCGGCCTCGCCGATGCCGCCCATGAAGTGGTCGGCGATGAGGATGGTGCTGACGAAGAACGTCGAGTGCGCCCAGTAGTACGTGTCCGGATCGAGCGCGTGGTACCGCCGCCCCTGCGCGTCGACCCCCTTGATCCGGTCGTGGTAGCCGCGCACCTCCAGAGCGGTCCGATGCGCGCGCGGGCCGTCGTAGACGACCCCGCCGATCGGGTAGAGCGAGCGGAACAGCCGCTGCCAGCGCTCCTCGAAGAACCGCGAGTGCTGCTCGACGCCGGCGCCGAGGCCCGGGTGCATGTTCTGCATCGAGCCCGCCCACAACGCGATGAGCAGGCCCCGCCAGTCGCCGAAGTACTTCCACGTCAGCGAGTCGGGACCGAGCGGTTGGGGGGTCATCGGCGGCTCTCCTCGTCGAGTCGGAACTGACTACGGCTGTTGTCAGGCTAAGATCTGACAACACCTGTAGTCAACCGAGGAGCCACCATGCCGGGCCGCACGTGGGCGGGCACGACCCTGGACGACCGGAAGGCGCTGCGGCGCGAGCAGCTCGTGTCCGCGGGCCTCGAGCTGCTGGGCACCGAGGGCTCGGCCGGGACGAGCGTGCGCGCGGTCTGCCGGCACGCGAAGCTCACCGAGCGGTACTTCTACGAGAGCTTCGCCGACCGCGAGGAGCTCGTCGCGGCCGTCTACGAGCACGTCGCCGAGCAAGCCCGGCAAGCCCTGGTGGACGCGGTCCGGGACGCGCCGAACCCCACGCTGCGGGCCGGGCACGCCGTGCGCGCGTTCGTCGAGCTGATCGTCGACGACCCCCGCCGGGGCCGCGTCCTGCTGCTCGCGCCGCTCACCGACCCCGCGCTCACCCGCCGGGGCCTGCACCTGCTGCCGGTGTTCGCCGCGCTCGTCGGCGAGCAGCTGTCCCACGGCGACGAGACCGAACGCCGGCTGGTCGCCATCGGGCTGGTGGGCGCGCTGAGCAACGTCTTCATCGCCTACCTCGACGGCTCGCTGCAGGTTTCGCGCGAACGGCTCGTCGCCCACTGCGTGAAGCTCGTGCTCGGCGCCGACGACCACTGACCTCACCTCCGCTGACCTGGTGACAGTGGCGGGGAAGATCGGGCACACTCAACCCATGCGTACCGCTGGGCGGAACGACGGCGCGAGCGGCGACGGTCTCGTCGCGGCCCGGCTCGCCGCGCTCCTGGAAGCCTTCCGGCCGGGCGACGAGGCCCTCGGCGTCTCCGAGCTGGCCCGCCGGACCGGGCTGGCCAAGACGACGGTCCACCGGCTGGTGGGTCACCTGGCCGGCACCGGCCTGCTCACCCGCGAGGACGGCGCGGTACGGCTCGGGCTGCGGCTGTTCGAAATCGGCCAACTGGCCTCACCCCGCCGTGGACTGGTCGAAGCGGCCCGGCCGTACCTCGCCGACCTGCGCGAAGCGACGCGCAACACCGTCCACCTCGCCATCCTCGAAGGCACCGAAGTCGTCTACCTCGACGTGCTGCGCGGCCCGGACGCGCCGACGCTGCCGTCGCGCATCGGCGGCCGGTTCCCCGCGCACGCCACCGGGGTCGGGAAGGCGATCCTGGCGTTCTCTCCGGAATCCGTCGTGAATCAGGTGATCGACGCCGGATTACCCCGCATGAGCCCGAAAACGATCACCGCGCCCGGGCTCCTGCGCCGGCAGCTCACCCGGGTCCGGGAAGACGGGATCGCGCTGGAACGCGAAGAGTCCGGCGTCGGCGTCGTGTGCGCGGCGAGCCCGCTGCTGGACTCCCACGGCGTCGCGGTCGCCGCGGTCTCGATCTCCGGCTGGGCCAACCGGATGCGGACCGAACGGGTCGCGCCCGCCGTCCGCACGGTCGCACTCGCGTTGACCCGGACACTCTCCGGATCCACTCGGGACAGTCGGAAATAATCTTGCGGGACAAGGCTTTCACGATCTCTAGGCCGTCCGGCTGACGTAACCGTCCCGAGCTGGACCGGTGATCGGGAGCGGCTACGATCCGTCGAATGGCCCAGCACAGCCGGGGGACGACGTTCTCGGGCCGCTCCCCCGCGACGCACCCCGAGCCGGCCGCCGGACACCGGTTGCTGTCGCTCGACATCGTGCTCGCGCTGCTGGCCCTCACCGGCGGCCTGCGGGTGCTCTACCTCGCCGCCCCGGCCCCGGTGCTGCCCGCCGAAGCCGCGAACGTCGCCCACGCCTACGCGCTCGGCCACCTCACCCCGTTCACCGACGCGGGCGGCGCCGGCGTCAGCCCGTTCGGCTGGTGGCAGCTCTCGGCCTACACGATGATTTCGGACGCGTTCGGCCGCTCGGCCACGGCGCTGGCGGCGGTCCGCGAGACGATGCTCGTCGCCGCGGTCGTCGGCGCCGTGCTGCTCTGGGTGCTGGCGCGCCGGCTCGGCTTGACGCGGTGGGCGTCGGCGGCCGCGGTGCTGCTGGTCGCGGCGTCCCCGCTGGCGCTGGGCCTGCAGCGGCTGGTCGTCGTCGAGCACCTGGCGGTCGTGTGGGCCTTGGGCGCGCTGGTGCTCGTGACCAGGCCCGATGCCCGGATCCGGCACGACGTCTTCGCCGCGGTCTGCCTGCTGGCCGCGGTGCTCACCTCACCACTGGCGCTGTTCTTCCTCCCCGCGGCCGGTTGGCTGCTGGTGCGGCGCGCGCCCGTGCGCGCCGCGCTGGTGGCGGTGCTGCTCAACCTCGGGCTCGGGATCGCGTTCGGCCCGGCGGCCGGGATCCTCCGGCCGCACCTCGCCGCCGCGGGCCGCCCGTCGGTCGCCGACTGGGTCGCGCTCGACCCGGCGTGGGCGGTGCTCTCGACCGTCGCACTGGTGGCCGCGCTGGCCGTCACGTCCCTGCGGCCGTTCGCGGTGTCCGGCCTGCTGCTCGCGGCCACGCTGGCCGTGCCGGGCGTACCGGACACCGCCGTGCTCGCCCTGCTGCTGCCGGTGACCCCGGTGCTGCTGGCCGGGGTCGTGCAGGCCGTGATCCGGCAGCGGACCCCCGCCCATCGGTGGGAGGCGAAGCGGGGCACCGGTGTCGCGCTCGCCGCGGTCGTCCTCGTCGCGGTGGTCGCCGCCGGCTGGGTGTACGGCTACCCGGCCCTGCGGCCCTCCACCGACCGCGGCGGGCCGCTGTCCGACGCGCAGGAATGGTTGCGGGCCAACGCTTCCGGCTCTCGCGTGCTCGTCGACGACGCCGCCTGGGCCGAACTCGCCAAGGCCGGCTGGCCGACCGGCATGCTCGTCGCGCCCGCCGCGTGCGCGGCCACCTGCCCGCCCGCCGAGTGGGCCGTCTTCGGCGACGACGCGACCGACCTCCGCCGCCGTTATCCGGCCCTCGAAGCGGCCCTCGACGACGCGGGCGCGACCGCGAGGTTCGGCACCGGTCCCGCCGGCGAAGTCACCGTCTCGCGCCTCGGCCTGCCGCCCGCCGACCCGGCCGCGCCGTCGGAGTCGTCGGCCCGCGCCCACGCCGGCGAGGCCCTCCAGGCGTCGACCCGCATCACCTTCACCCCGGACGCCGCCACCGTGCTCCGCGCGGGCCGCGTCGACCCCCGGCTGATCGCGACGATCGCCGCGCTCGCGGCCCTGCAGCCGGTCCGGGTCGCGGCGTTCCCCGAAGTCCCCGGCGAAGATCCCGCCGGGCAACCCCGCCGCCGGGTCCTGCTGACCGGCGGCGAAGACGGCGCGGCCGCGTTCTACACCGGCCAGCGCGACCTGTTCCGCCCCTCGTCGGTCGTCCGGACCGGCGGCGGCGTGCTGGTCACCTACCCGCTGTTCGCGCCCCCGGGACTGCTCATCCCGTTCTCCTCCCCCTGACCGCGAAAGGCCCTCCGATGCGCACTCTCCCCCAGCTCCTGCTCAGACCCGGCGGGCTGACCGCCGCGGCCCTCCTGCTCGTCGCGCTGACGCCGGTGACGGCCGAGGCGGCGACCGCCCCTGGCCCGGGCGTCGGCTGGATCCGGGTCGGTCACCTCTCCCCCAAGGTGCCGCCGGTGGACATCTACTTCGCGCCGTTCGGCCAGGCCGAGAAGGTCGTCATCCGCAAGGCCGGCTACGGCGCGGTGACGCCGTACTCGTCGCTCGACCCCGGCAAGTACACGCTGTCGATGCGGCCCGCCGACGCCGCGGCCGAGACCCCGCCCGCGCTGTCGGCGACCATCGACGTCGCCGAGCGCAGCGCCTACTCGCTGCTGGTCTTCGCGAACGGCCCGGACGGCACGCTCAAGGGCGACCTCGTCACCGACGACCTCGCCGCGCCGGCCGCCGGCAAGGGCCGGGTCCGGGTGGTCGAAGGCTCGGCGGCCATCGCGCCGGTGAGCGTCGCGGGCCCGACCGGCGTCTCGATCGCCAAAGACGCGGCCTACGGCCAGACGTCGTCCTATGTGGACGTCCCGGAAGGACGCTGGCCGCTGCAGCTCACCGGCGGCACGGTGCAGTCGACCGCCGACGTCGACGTCAAGGCCGGGACGTCGACGACGCTGCTGATCACCGAGAACTCCGGGGCGCTCAAGGCGAACCCGATCTCCGACGGCGGGTCGCTGCCCGAGCCGCCGAAGCTCGGGGTCGAGACCGGGGGCGGCGGCACGGCGCCGTCGCCGGGCATCCCGCTCTGGCCGGCGTTCGCGGCGGCCGGGCTGCTGGCGGCGTTCGTGGTCGGGCGCCGGCTGGCTCGTGCGCGCTGACTTCGGCGCCCTGCTCGTCGCGGTCCTCGTGACCGCGGGCTGCTCGGCGGCGCCGGCTCCGGCCCGGCCCGCGGCTTCCCCGCCGTCCTCGGTTCCGGCGACACCGATGGCGAGGGGGCCGCAGCCGCTGCCCGCGGCGGCCGACGTCCGCCCGGTGCGGCTGCGGATCCCCGCCATCGGCGTGGACGCGCCCGCACTGGTCCCGCTCGGGCTGGGCGCCGACCACGAGCTCGAAGCCCCCGCGAAGTTCGGAGACGTCGGCTGGTACGCCGCCGGCCCGGTACCGGGAGACGCCGGGCCGGCGGTGATCGCCGCGCACGTCGACTCCCGGTCCGGGCCGGCGCCGTTCTTCCGGCTGCGCGACCTGCGCGACGGCGACCAAGTGTTCGTCGCGCGCTCCGACGGCCAGGAGACCCGGTTCGTCGTGGACACCGTCCAGCGCTACCCGAAGAACGCCTTCCCGACCGACGCGGTGTACGGTCCCGCACCGGGCAGCGCGTTGCGGCTGATCACTTGCGGCGGCAGCTTCGACGCGGCGAAACGGTCCTATCGGGACAACATCGTCGTCTACGCCTCGACCCGCTGGGGTTAGTACTCCTTGAGCAGCCCGCGCCGCGCCAGTTCGGGCCGGACGCCGTCGCCGAACCAGTACGCCTCTTCGAGGTGCGGATAGCCCGACAACACGAACTCGCTCACCCCGACGCTGTGGTACTCCTCGATCAGGTCGGCGACCTCGTGATGACTGCCCACCAGCGCGGTCCCCGCGCCGCCGCGGACCAGGCCGACCCCGGCCCACAGGTTCGGGTGGATCTCCAGCCCGCGGACGCCGCCGTCGGTGCGGCCGCCGTGCAGGGCGACCATCCGCTGCTGCCCGATCGACTCGCTCGCGGCGAGCTGGGCCTGTGCCTTGGCGACCTGCTCCGGGCTCAGCGCGTCCAGGAGTTTCTGCGCCTCCGCCCACGCTTCGGCCGACGTATCGCGAGAGATCGTGTGCAGCCGGACCCCGAACCGGACCGGCCGGTCGCCGGCCAGCTCGCGGACCTTGCCGATCTTCTCGGCCACCTGCGCGGGCGGCTCGCCCCAGGTCAGGTAGACGTCGGCGTGCCGGGCCGCGACCGGCAGCGCGGCCGGCGACGACCCGCCGAAGTAGATCGGCGGCACCGGATCCGGGGCGGCCAGCGTCGTCGCGCCTTCGACGCGCAAGTGCTCGCCTTCGAAGGTGAACGGCTGCCCGGACCAGACGCCGCGGACGATGGTGAGGAACTCGTCGGTGCGCGCGTACCGGGCGTCGTGGTCGTGCCAGTCGCCGAAGCGCCGCTGCTCCACCGCGTCGCCGCCGGTGACGATGTTGAGCAGCACGCGGCCCTCCGACAGCCGCTGGAAGGTGCCGGCCATCTGCGCGGCGAGCGTCGGCGAGATGACGCCCGGGCGGAACGCGACCAGGAACTTCAGCCGGGTCGTCTCGCGGATCAGCGCGGCCGTGGTCAGCCACGCGTCCTCGCACCACGTGCCGGTCGGGGTCAGGACGCCTTCGAAGCCCTGGCGCTCGGCGGCGCGGGCCACCTGGGCCAGGTAGTCCAGGTCGGGTTCCCGCTGCGCCGACGGACCCTGGGACCGGTTGGCGTGGAAGCGTTCGACGATCGTGCGGCCGTCGCCGCTGGTGGGCAGGAACCAGTGCAGGCTGATGCTCATCCGTTGCTCCTCGCCTGATCCAGGTCGGGGGCGAACCGCCGGTCGGCGAACGCGGCGAAGTCCACCTTGCCCGGCAGAGTCTTCTCCTCGGTGAAGGCGTCCGCGAGCTGCTGTTCCGAGGCCACCACGGAGTCGTCCAGCGGGATCGGCAGGTCACGCCCGGCGTCGACGGCCTTCTGCGCCACCTCCGGCTTCAGCCCGGTCTCCTTCGCCCACGCCTGCCCCCACTGCGTCCGGTGGGTGTCGGCCCACTTCTGCGCCTTGACGACCCGGACGGCGAAGTCGCGCAGCGCCGAGTTCCGGCCGGGGTCGGCCAGCGCCGCGGTGCTCGCGGTCAGGAAGCCGAGGCCGTTCGAGGCGCCGCGGCCGTCGGCCAGCACGCGGGCGTGCGCTTCGAGCTGGGCCTGCGCGGTGTACGGGTCCCAGATCGCCCAGGCGTCGATCGTGTGCTGGGTGAACGCGGCGTAGGCCTCGGACGGCTGCAGGAAGTTCAGCTTCACGTCCTTTGTGGACAATCCGTTGTTGTGCAGCGTGTTCAACAGCTGGCCGTGGGCCGACGTGCCCTTGGCGACGCCGATCGTCTTGCCCTTCAGCGCGGCGACGTTCTGCAGCGGCGAGCCGGGCGGGACGAGGACGGCCTCCCGCTCGACGTTGCTGCGCGAAACGCTGATCACCTTGATCTTCGCCTTCGCGGCGGCCGCGAAGATCGGCGGCGTGTTGCCGACGCGGCCGGTGTCGATCGCCCCGGCCGACGCGGCTTCGAGCAGCGGCGGCCCCGAGGTGAACGTCGCCCATTCGATCTTGTACGGCGTGCCGTCCAGCAGGCCCGCGGCGGTGAGCAGCGACTTGACGCCGCCCTTCTGGTCGCCGACCTTGAGCGTCACCTTCGCCAGGTCCGCCGCGCTCACCGGGCCCGGCACGGCCGCTTGGCCGTCGCCGGCGGCCGAGCCGCACCCGGCCAGTACCAGCGCCGTCGCGACGACGGCGATTCCCTTACGCCACTGCATCTTCGGTCACTCCCAGGTCCGCCAGCACGCGCCGGCGAAGTTCGTCGTGGTCGGCTTCGCGCGGCCGGTGCTCGGCCACGATGCGGCCGCCGTCGAGCACCAGGACCCGGCCGGCGAGCCGGAGGGCCTCGTCGACGTCGTGGGTCACCAGCAGCACGCCCGGCTGGTGGCGTCGCCAGAGGTCTTGCACGAGTCCGTGCATCGCGATCCGCGTGAGGGCGTCGAGCGCGCCGAACGGCTCGTCGAGCAGCAGCAGATCGGGTTCGCGGACCAGGGCGCGGGCCAGTGACACGCGCTGTGCCTCACCGCCGGAGAGCGTCAGTGGCCAGTCGTCGGCGTGGTCGGCCAGGTGGACCTCGCCGAGCGCCTTCTCGGCCAGCGCGCGGTTGCGGGACTTCGCGACGCCGTCCTGGCGCAGGCCGAGGACGACGTTGCGCCAGACCTTCCGCCACGGCAGCAGCCGCGGTTGCTGGAAGGCGACCGAGACCGTGCCGGTCACCTCCGCGCGTCCTGCCACGTCGTCGTCGAGGCCGGCCAGCACGCGCAGGAGGGTCGACTTGCCGGAGCCGCTGCGCCCCAGCAAGGCGACGAATTCGCCGCGCTCGACGGTCAGATCGAGTCCACTGAGGACGGTCCGGTCTCCGAACTTCTTCGTGAGGTCCCGGACCTCGGCTACCGGGTTCGCCACCGCAGGGCCTTCCGTTCGAGCAGCCGGACCAGCGCGTCGGTGACCAGGCCGAGCAGGGCGTACAGGACGAGGCCGACGACCACGACGTCGGTGCGCAAGAACTCCCGCGCGTTGTTGATGAGGTAGCCGACGCCGGCGTCGGCGTTGACCGTCTCGCCGACGATCAGCGCGAGCCACGCGAGACCGAGCGACTGCCGCAGCCCGACGAGCGCCTGCGGCAGCGCACCGGGAAGGATGACGTGCCAGAGCCGTTCCGCGCGGCTGAACCCGAGGGCCCGCGACGCTTCGACGAGGTTCGGGTCGGCGCTGCGGATTCCCGAGTGGACGTTCAGGTAAAGCGGGAAGGCCACGCCGAGCGCGACCAGCACGATCTTCGTTTCCTCGCCGATGCCGAACCACAGGATGAACAGCGGGATCAGGCCGAGGAACGGCAGGGTGCGCAGCATCTGCACGGGCGGGTCGACCAGCGCCTCGCCCCACCGGGACAGCCCGGAGACGATGCCCAGCACCACGCCGACGATCAGGCCGATCGCGAACCCGGCGCCGACGCGCCCGAGCGACACCGCGAACGCGGTCCCGAGTTCGCCGCTGCGCGCGACTTCGACGCCGGCCTGCACGACCGTCCACGGTGAACTGAGCTTGTCGGGCGGCAGGACGCCGGTCGAGCTGGCGATCTGCCAGGCGGCGACGAGCACCACCGGGCTGATCCAGCGCCGGAGGTCGGGGCGTCGCACGGCGCGGCGCGGCGGCCCTTCGGCACGGTTCCGGGCACGCGGAAGCACGCCCGTGGTGGAAATCGACACGGATTTCTCCCGGGGACGGGGATGTTCGGGTTTGCGTGATCCCGACAGTCGAGCCCCGGGCGGGCAAAGTCAATCGGTGCCCAGTCCGTGAAATCGCGGTGTATCACCCCGTGGAACGGCCTTGATCAGCCGCCGAACATGACCTTCCATTCGTCGAGCGACCGCGGCCGGTAGACGAAGTTGGTGCGCTTGACGTCGGACAGCGCGGCCGACGGCTCGGCCGAGTACTGGTGGCCGGGGTACACGACGTGGTCACCGGGCAGGCCGGCGAGGGCCTGCAGGCTGCGGTAGATCTCCTCGGCGTCGCCGCCGGGGAAGTCGGTGCGGCCGCAGCCTTCGAGGAAGAGCGTGTCGCCGGAGACGAGCTTGTCCTCGACGAGGAAGCACTGGCTGCCGGGCGTGTGGCCGGGGGTGTGCAGCATCCGGATGGGGACGGACCCGACCTCGAGGACGTCGTCGTGGTCGTGCGCGCGCAGGTCGGTGTCGGAGACCCCGGTGACGCGGCGGACCCACTCGCTTTCGGCGCCGTTGACGTGGATCGGCACCGGCTGGATGGCGAGCAGCTCGGCGATGCCCGGAAGGTCGAAGCCCATCATTTCGCCGCCGACGTGGTCGGGGTGGTGGTGCGTGGCGAGCACCCCGGTGAGCCGCATGCCGTCGGCCTCGAGGACCCCGAGCAGGTCCTGCACGGCGTAGGCCGGGTCGACGATCACCGCGTCCCGGGTGTCCCGGTCGCCGATGAGGTAGGCGAAGTTCACCATCTGCGTCGCGACCGGGTCGCCGACGGCGAAGTCCCGCCCGGCGAGCAGCTGCCGGAAGTAGAGCCGATCTGCCATGGCCACACCCTACGGGCCCTCGTCCTACGACCTCGACGGTGTGAGGACCAGCCGGCCGAACACTTCACCGGCCTGCATCTTCCGGTGGGCCAGTACCGCTTGCTCCAGCGGCAGCACGTCGTGCACGACCGGCGACAGCTCTCCCCTGTTCGCCGCGGCGAACAGGTCCGCGGTCACCGCGCTCCGGTCGGCCTGCGGGACGGTGTTCGCGCTGAACGTCGCGAAGGACATCGACTTCTGGAAGGCCGTGAACAGCTGCTTGCCGAAGTCCGCCGGTGGGTCGCCGGCGACGGCGCCGATCGCCACCAGGCGCCCGTTCGGGTTCAGCTTGGTGAAGAACGACGGCAGCTCCGGGCCGGCGATCACGTCGATGACGACGTCGTAGGTGTCCGCCGTGCCCTCGCCGGCGCGGTCGAGGACGCGGGTCGCGCCGAGCTCGCGCAGGCGGTCGCCGCGCTCGGGCGACGACGTCGTGACCGCGATCGCGGCGGCTCCGGCGCGGGCCGCCAGCTGGACCGTCATGATCCCGAGGCCGCCCGCAGCGCCGCGGACCAGCACCGACTCTCCCGCCGCGAAGTGGGCGTGGCGGAGGCCGAAGTGGGCCACGGCGCCGGAGCTGCCGAGCGTCACCGCGTCCACCGCGGACGTCGCCGCCGGGAGCGGGACGAGCGTCTCGGCCGGGGCGACCGCCTGCTCGGCGTAACCGCCACCCACGCCGGTGAAGGCCCACACGCGCTGTCCGGCCCACTTCGGATCGACGCCCGGCCCGGTCGCGATCACCGTCCCCGCGATCTCGCCGCCGAGGACGTGCCCGTCCCGGAACCCGTAAGCGGCGAGGGCGCCGCTGCGGATCACGGCGTCGACACCGCCCACGCCGATCGCCTCGGTGGCGATCAGCACCTGCCCCTCGGCGGGCTCCGGGACCGGGACGTCGATGACCGCCAGTCCGTCGGGACCGCCGAACGCTTGCACCGCAACTGCTTTCATGGGCCCGACGGTAGTGGACACCGGCGTCCACTTGGCTAAAGTGAGAGCGTGGCCGATCATTTGCCTCACCCGTTGCGCTCCGACGCCCGCGACAACCGCGACCGCATCCTCGACGCGGCTCGCGCGGTGTTCGCCGCCGACGGCCTGGACGTGCCGATGCGCGAGATCGCCCGGCGCGCCGGCGTCGGGCCGGCCACCCTGTACCGCCGGTTCCCGACCAAGGAACTGCTGGTCACCGCGGCGTTCACGGACCAGATGCGGGCGTGCTACGCCATCGTCGACGAGGGGCTCGCCGACCCCGATCCGTGGCGCGGATTCGCCTCGGTGGTCGAGAAGCTCTGCGAGCTGCACGCTCGCGACCGGGGCTTCACCGCGGCCTTCACCTCGACGTTCCCGCACGCGATCGACTTCACCGCGGACCGCGCCCGGGCGACGCGGGCGATCGCGGCGCTGATCCGCCGCGCGCAGGAGGCGGGTGCACTGCGCCCCGACGTCGTCCTGGACGACGTGTTCCTCGTGATCATGGCCAACAGCGGCATCCAGGCACCGACGCCGGCGGCCCGCCTTGTTGCTTCACGACGCTTCGCCGCACTCGCGCTTCGGGGGTTGCGAGCCTGACCCCTGGTGCAAGGCGGCGTACGCGCGATCACGCAGGACGTTCGCCTCGCGGTCCGACAGCGTCGTGGCCAGCGGGCGCAGCACCAGCCGGACCAGGAGGTTCTTCTGGTCCGCGGTGGCGCCGAGCCGGGCCAGCGCCTGGGGTGGCAGCTGCGCACACGGCGTCTCCTGGACGATCTCCACCGACTCGACGACGTCGGCGTCGTCGCCGAGGGCGGTGCGGACACGGTCGCCGAGGTCCTCGGCGCCGTCATCGTGCGCCACGGCGATGGAGAGGTCGCGGCGCACCGGCGGCAGGGGCGAGACCGGGCGGTACGGCGCGAGGTCGGTGAGCTGCGCGGCGACGGCCGGGTGCGGTGAGCGCAGGAGGCGGATGTCCGGGATGTCCTTCAGCAGCATCAGCATCCGGTCGAGCCCCATGCCGAGGGCGAGCCCGGACCAGTCTTTCGTCAGGCCGGCGCGGGCAAGGACGGCGGGGTGGGCGAGGCCGCACTCGGCGATCTCGATCCACTCGCCGTGGTGGCGGACGTCGAGCTGCGCACCGTCCACTGTGTACGGGTGACGGCGGGGTTCGAGCCGCCACCGGCGTCCCGGCAGGAGCGTGGTGACGAGGCCTTCCACGAGCCGGTCGAGGTCCGGCTTCGTCGTGCGCGTGATCCGCCAGAGGTCGAGCTGGTGCGGGGTGCCGGTGTGCAGCCGGTCGATGCTGTCGCGGCGGTAGACGATGCCGGGGCAGACGAGCAGGACGTCGTCGGCCGGGCACGCTTCGAGCGCCCGCAGCGCGGCGGGGACCAGGGCGCTGGAATGGCTGCGCAGCACGTGGCCGGCGTCGACGTAGCGGGTGTAGCGCGCGTCGCGGGTGACGTCGGCGGCGGCGTAGCCGAGGTTGTCGTAGTTGTCGGCGACGGTGACGATCCGATCGCCCGGCCACCGCCGGACTTCGGTGCGCGGTCCGGTGGTGGCGGCAACGGCCCGCTCGACGACGAGCTGGAGGGCGTGCGGACCGGCCGCGGGATCGGTGAGATCGCGTACCGCGAGGTCCTGGGCGAGCTGGGTGGGGGTGAGTGTTTCGGGCATGACAAGGCCTCCTGGGTGAACGGGGTGGGGTGCTTGCTCCCCCTGGCCCGGACACCGGGCGAGATTCTTGGCGGCGCGCAGTCAGGTCACCGCACGACGATGCCGTTCAGGCAGCGCCGGCCGCGGACGTGGCACCGGAACCCCGCTGGCACCCGCGAAGGGCCAGGGGGCCGGTAAATCGGCGGTACTCCGCAACGACGGCCACGAACCCAGGTTAGCCGGGCGTGTCACGCGAATTTCTCACTCGCCCACCTCCCCGTCGGCCAGCTCCCGCAGCAGGTCCAGGTGCCCCACGTGCCGCGCCGTCTCCTGCACGACGTGCGCCACCACCCACCGGACCGTGAACTCCGACCGCCGCCGCGTCCGGTCGTCGGGGCCCAGCCGGCGCAACGACTTCTCCGACCGCGCCCACTCGGCCTTGTACACCGCCACCACCGAGGCCGGGGTGTCGCCGGGCGACAAGTCCCAACTCGGATCCGGCGACCCCGCCCACAGCGACGGCAGGTCCGCTCCCCCGGCCTCGATCGACAGCCACCACCGCTCGACCGCCGTCAGGTGCTTCACCACCCCCAGCGCGCTCAACCGCGGCGACGTCGAGAACGGCGTGGCCGCGGCCGACTCCACCGGCAGGCCCGCCAGCTTGTTCACCGCCGTCGCGCGGAGGAACTGCAGGAAGTCCAGCTGCAGGCGCAGCTCGTCCCACGCCAGCCGGGCCGGCCAGGTGCGCCGCGTCTTCGAACTCGTGTTCGACATGACCGGAACGTACCCCACGGGTCCGACAAAATAGAGTGATCGGCATGTGGTGGGGACTTCTGTGCGCCCTCGGCGCGGCGATCGCGTACGGCGTGGCTTCGGTGATGCAGTCGGTCGCCGCCCAGGCGACCGAAGACACCGGCGCCGGCGGGGTCGACCCGAAGCTGCTCGTCCGCGTGCTCGGCCAGTGGAAGTTCGTGGTCGGCCTCTCGCTGGACGTCCTCGGGTTCGTCGCGCAGATCGCCGCCCTGCACGTCCTGCCGCTGTTCGTCGTGCAGGCCGCGCTCGCCGCCAGCCTCGCCGTGACCGCCGTCGCCGCCCGGTTCCTCGGGGTCCGGCTCGGCACCCGGGAGTGGACGGCCGTGGCCGTCGTGTGCGCCGGGCTCGGGCTGCTCGGCGCGGCCGCCGAGAGCGAGGGCTCGGATCCGGTCGGGCTCGGCTTCCGGCTCGGGTTGATCGGCGCGGTCGTCGTGCTGGCCGGCGCCGGAATCGCAGCCGGCAAGGCGAGCCGGCACATCAGGACGCCGGCGCTCGGGCTCGTCGCCGGCCTCAGCTTCGGCGTCGTCGCCATCGCCGGCCGCATCATCCCCAGCCTCGCCCCGCTGGACCTGCTCACCGACCCGGCCACCTACACCGTCGCCGTGGCGGGCGGGATGGCGATGCTGTTCTACGCGACGGCGTTGCAACGCGGCAGCGTCACCACGAGCACCGCGATGATGGTGCTCGGCGAGACCGTCTTCCCGTCGCTGGTCGGGGTGGTCGTCCTCGGCGACCGGACCCGGCCCGGGTTCGCCGTCGTCGCGATCGCCGGGTTCGCCCTCGCGGTGGCCGCCGCGCTCGCGCTGGCCCGCTTCGGAGAACCGGCGACCGACGGAAATGAGACGAAGCCGACCGTATTCCCGTAACTTCTTTACTTAGACTAGCCTTACCTATCCACGACGGGGACAGGGAGGCGCGGGTGAGCACGACCGGACGGGAAGTCCTCCGCCGTTCGATCACCGGGCAACGACGATCAGTGAGCCTCGCGGCGCTGCTGACGGCGTGCCACCAGGGCGGCGAAGCGCTGGTGCCGGTGGTGATCGGGGTGGTGATCGACCAGGCCGTCGCGGGTGGCTCGGCGGGCACGCTGATCTTCTGGCTGGTGGTGCTGGGCGTGCTGTTCGCCGCGCTGTCGACCAGCTACCGCCTCGGCGCCCGCTTCGGTGAGCGCGCCGCCGAACGCGCCGCCCACGACCTGCGCCTCGACGTCGGACGCCGGGTGCTGCACCCCGGCGGCGGCGCCGAAGCCGGCAACCTCGCGGGCGAACTCGTCAGCATCGGGACGTCGGACGCGAAGCGGGTCGGCCAGGTCAACGGCGTGCTGCCGTTCGGTGTCGCCGGGCTGGCCGGCCTGCTGGTCAGCGCCGTCGTGCTGCTGACCATGAGCATCCCGCTCGGCCTGCTGGTGCTGCTCGGCACGCCGCCGATGCTGTACCTGGCGCACCTGATCGGCAAGCCGCTCGAGCGCCGCAGCGAGGCCGAACAGGAGCGATCCGCGTTCGCCTCCGGCATCGCCACCGACCTCGTCGCCGGGCTGCGCGTGCTCAAGGGCGTCGGCGCCGAACGCGCCGCCGTCGACCGCTACCGCCGCACCAGCCAGGACTCGCTCAAGGCCACCCTGCGCGCCGCGCGCGCCCAGGCCTGGCACAACGGCGCGCTGCTCGCGCTGACCGGCATCTTCATCGCCGTCGTCGCGCTCGTCGGCGGGAACCTCGCGGCGGCGGGCGACATCAGCGTCGGCGACCTCGTCGCCGCGGTCGGCCTGGCGCAGTACCTGATCACGCCGTTCTCGATCTTCTCGTGGGTCAACGGCGAACTCGCCCAGGGCCGCGCGTCGGCCGCACGCATCGCCGACGTGCTGAACGCGCCGCCCGCCGTCGACACCGGCGAAGCGACGCTCCCGATGCCGGCCGCGGGTCACGTCCGGCTGTCCGCGCTCAGCCGGGGCGCGCTGCGCGACGTCGACTTCGAAGTCCGCCCGGGCGAACTGCTCGGCGTCGTCGCCACCGACCCGGCCGCCGCGACCGACCTCCTGGACTGCCTCGGCCGCGCCGCCGACCCCGCGACCGGCTCGGTGTCGGTCGACGCGGTCGACCTGTCCACTGTGGACCCGAGCCGGGTCCGCGAGGTGGTCCTGGTGGCCGCGCACGACGCGGACCTGTTCGCCGGGACCGTCGCCGAGAACTTCGCCACCGGGCCGCTCACCGAAGAAGCGATGACCGCGGCCGCCGTCGACGAGGTGGCCGGCGCGCTGCCCGACGGCGTCGCGACCGAAGTCACCGAACGCGGGCGGTCGCTCTCGGGTGGGCAGCGCCAGCGGGTCGCGCTCGCCCGCGCGCTCGCCGTCGACGCGCCGGTGCTCGTCCTGCACGACCCGACGACCGCCGTCGACACCGTCACCGAGGCCCGCATCGCCGCGGGCCTGGCCGAACTGCGGCGCGGCCGCACGACCATCCTCGTGACCACCAGCCCGGCGCTGCTCGCCGCGACCGACCGCGTCGTCCTCCTCGACGACGGGCGGATCGCGGGCGAAGGCAGCCACGCCGAGCTGGCCGGTCGCGCCGACTACCGGGCGGCGGTGCTGTCATGACCCGTGAACTCCTCCCCGTGGCCGACGGCCGCCGGATCCGCGCCGCCGTCGGCGAGCTCGTCGGCCGGTCGAAGGGCCGCGCCGCGGCCGCGTTCACGATGCTGGTCGCGGCCACCGCGATCGGGCTGTTCACCGCGCCGCTGCTCGGCCGGGTCGTCGACCTCGTCGCGACGCGGCGGCCGGCGGCCGAGCTGCTCACGCCGGTCGTCGCGCTGGTCCTCGTCGCGGTGGGCCAGGCGATCGCGACCGCGATCGGCGTGTCGCTGGTCGCGCGGCTGGGCGAGACGATCCTGGCCGAGCTGCGCGAACGCTTCGTCGAGCGGGCACTCGGGCTGCCGCTCGACCAGCTCGAGCGCGCCGGGTCCGGCGACCTCACCACCCGCGTGACGAACGACGTCTCGGTCGTCGCGGAAGGCGTCCGGCAGGCGCTGCCCGAGCTGGGCCGCTCGGTGCTGACGGTCGTGCTGACCCTCGGCGCGCTGGCCGTGCTGGACTGGCGGTTCTTGCTGGCCGCACTGGTCGCCGTGCCGATCCAGCTGTGGACCGTGCGGTGGTACGTGCCGCGCGCGAAGCCGCTGTACGCGAGCCAGCGCGAGGCCGTCGGCGCGCAGCAACAGCAGCTGCTGGACACCATCGGCGGCGCGAAGACCGTTCGGGCGTTCCGGCTCGCGGACACGCACTTGGACCGGGTGCGGACGCGGTCCGACACGGCCGTCGACCTGGCGCTGCGCGGGATCCGGCTGGTGACGCGGTTCTACGCGCGGCTCAACCTGGCGGAGTTCGTCGGGCTGTCGGCCGTGCTGGCGGTGGGGTTCCTGCTGGTCGGGGCGGACGCGGTGACGGTCGGCGTGGCGACCGCCGCGGCGCTGTACTTCCACAGCCTGTTCGGGCCGATCACGACGGCACTGGCCCTGGTCGACGACGCGCAAGCGGCCGCGGCCGGTCTGGCGCGGCTGATCGGCGTCGCGGACCTGCCCGCCGAGGAGTCGCCTTCGCAGCCGGCGCGGCCGGTGGACGCGTCGGTGAAGACGGCGGCGGCCGGTTACTCCTATGTGGACGGTCACCCGGTGCTGCGCGACGTCGACCTCGGCGTCGCGGCCGGGGAACGGGTGGCACTGGTCGGCGCGAGCGGGGCCGGGAAGACGACGCTGGCCAAGCTGATCGCCGGAATCCACCGGCCCTCTTCGGGTTCGGTGACGCTCGGCGGAGTGGCGCTGGAAGAACTCGGCCCGGAGGCGACGCGCCGGACCGTCGCGCTGATCAGCCAGGAGGTCCACGTCTTCGCCGGACCGCTGGCCGAAGACCTCCGCCTCGCGTGCCCGTCGGCGTCGGACGCGGACCTGCGGGCGGCGCTGGCGAAGGTGGGCGCACTGTCCTGGGTGGACAGTCTGCCGTCCGGGCTCGCCACGGTGGTCGGCGAAGGTGGCCACCAGCTGACGGTGACCCAGGCGCAGCAGCTGGCGCTGGTCCGGCTGGTGCTGGCCGACCCGCCGATCGCGATCCTCGACGAGGCGACGGCGGAGGCGGGCAGCGCGGGTTCGCGGGTCCTCGAGGCAGCGGCCGCGGCAGCGTTGGAAGGACGGACGGCGTTGGTGGTGGCCCACCGCCTGACCCAGGCGGCGGCGTCCGACCGGATCGTGGTCCTCGACGCGGGCGCGGTGGTCGAGTCCGGCACGCACGACGAGCTGGTGGCGGCCGGCGGTCAGTACGCGAAGCTGTGGGCGGCCTGGTCCGGCCAGCGCGCCTGATCCATGAGGGGCACCCTCATCGCTTTTAAGTCCAGGGCTCCAGCAAGTCGGTGGCCGGGTCCTGCTCGGCGGTCTTCCGGCGGCATCGGCGGACGCGGTGGCGTCCTGAATGAGTCATTCAAGACCTTTGGCGCACTACAGGCGCCCCGAACCGTGACGACTTTGCCGGAGCCCTGCCACAAGACGTCAGGAAAGGGTCGTTCATGTCGCTGGACGACAGGAAAGAGTCGTTCATGACGTCGCCAACCCCCGCCAAACGTCCCCAATGACTCATTCGGGACCTCCGGCGCCCCCAATGACTCATTCGCGACACCCGACTCCGCGCGCGGCGGCGACTTTGCCGGAGCCCTGGCTTTTAAGTCCATGAGGGTGCCCCTCATGACCCGCTCCCCGAGCCGGACATGCGAAAAGCGCCGGGAGCGAGTGAGCTCCCGGCGCTTTTCTCGGAGAAGGTCAGTTGTCCATGGCGTCGGCCAGGGACTTGGGCCGCATGTCCGTCCAGTTCGCTTCCACGTGGTCCAGGCACTCCTGACGCCCCGACGGGCCGAACGCGACCGTCCAGCCGGCCGGGACGTCCACGAACTCCGGCCACAGGCTGTGCTGGTTCTCGGCGTTCACCAGCACCAGGTACGTACCGGACGGGTCTTCGAACGGGTTGGTCATGCCAGGCCTCCTCAGGCGGTGATGTCCGTGCGGGCGCCCTTGACGACCTCGGTCAGCTTCTGGATGACCGGGGCCGCGAGCACCGGGTTGAACCGGGGTTCGGTCGACCAGTCGGCGAGCTGGTTCGCCTTGACCGCCGGCAGCTGCGCCCACGTCGGGATCGCCGCCAGCTGCGGGCGTGACAGCGCGTACGTGCGGCTGTCGGTCAGGATCAGGTCGGCCGGGTACTTGCCGGCCTGCTCCCAGCTGAGGGTCTCGAAGTAGTCGTCCGTGCCGGCGCCGTTGATGATGTCCAGGCCCAGGTCGCGGTAGTACGCCAGGTCGGCGAAGAACTCCGGCTTGCAGACGTACAGGTTGTCCTTGTCGCTCGACACCACGAGCACCTTGAGGCCGGGCTTGGCCTTGATCGCGGCTTTCAGGTCGTCGGACGCCTTCCGGAAGTCGTCCTTGCCCTTCTTGATGGCGTCGGAGTTCGCGTCGCCGCCCAGCGCCACCGCGAGCTGCTCGTAGCGCTCGATCACCTTCGGCAGCGTGACCTTGTACTCCGAGAGCGCGATGATCGGCGCGATCGCCTGCACCTTGGGGCCGAGGTCGTCCTTGAGCACCCACAGGTCGGTCGGCTTGGCGCCGGTGAGGCCGGTGATCACCAGGTCCGGCTTGGTCGCGGCGAACTTCTCCATGCTGAAGTCGTCCCACGCGTTGCCGATCGACGTCACGGCGTTCAGGTCGATGTTGCCGGCCTGGATCTCCTTGCCGCCGTCGGCCGTCTTCTGCGGGCCGAACACGCCGGCCGGGCGGACGCCGTAGTCCCACAGCGCGGCGGCGGAGCTGACGTAGGCCACGACCCGGGCCGGACGCTGGTCGCGCGACGCCTTCTGCCCGCGGTCGTCGGTGAACTCCCAGGGGCCCGAGGACGCCGGGGCGGCCTGGTCGTCGCTGCTGCCACACGCGGTGAGGACCACGGTCGCCGCGAGGCCACCCGTCCCGATCAGGAAACCACGCCGGCTGAGCCCGGCACCTTGAAACACGGACATGAGAACCTCTCGCCAGACTTTAGGATAGGCACACCTTATTTAGGGCAGCCTGCCAAAAGCAACCACCGCAACCGTCCTGTGTCCACCCCCACGCACGTCAGCTCCGGCCCGAGAGCTGGGCTTCCGCGCCTGGAACCGGCTCGGCGGGGTCGTGTCCCAGGTGGACCTGGCGGTTGTCCGCGTCCACGTGCACCACGCGCGGCCGGTGCCCGGCGCGCTCGACCTCGTCGACCTGGGCGTAGGTGATGATGATGACGAGGTCGCCGTGGTGCACGAGGTGCGCGGCCGCGCCGTTGACGCCGATGACGCCGGTGCCCGGCTCGCCGGTGATGGCGTAGGTCTCCAGCCGGGCGCCGTTGGTGATGTCGACGACCTGGACCCGTTCGCCTTCGACGATGTCCGCGGCGGCCATCAGGTCCGCGTCGATGGTCAGCGAGCCGACGTAGTGCAGGTCGGCCTGGGTGACGGTGGCCCGGTGGATCTTGGCGTTCATCAAGGTGCGGTGCACGTCTACCTCGTGTCTCGGGTCAACAGCGCGGCGAGGCCGGCCGCCGTGGGGGTACGGAAGAACTCGGCGATCGGGAGCTCGGTCCCGAGCCGCTCGGTGATCCGGTTGCGCAGGACCACCAGCAGCATGGAATGCCCGCCGAGGGCGAACAGGTCGTCGTCGGCGCCGATGGCGGCGACGTCCAGCACCTCCGCGAAGACTTCGCAGAGGGTCTTCTCCAGGGGTGTTTCGGGTGCCCGGCCGCGGGTCTCGAACTCGGGCACCGGCAGGGCCGCCTTGTCGAGCTTCCCGTTGGGCGTCACGGGGAACGCGTCGAGCGGGACGATCGCCGCGGGCACCATGTACTCCGGCAGCGACCGGGCCACGAACTCCCGCAGCCGCGCGGGATCCGCCGTCGCCGGGGTCGTGTAGGCGACCAGCCGCTTGTCCCGATCTTCGCGGACGACGACGAGCGCCTGCTCCACGTCGTCGTGGCGCGCCAGTGCCGTCTCGATCTCGCCAGGTTCGATCCGAAAGCCGCGGATCTTGACCTGGTCGTCGGTGCGGCCGAGGTACTCGAGCTGCCCGTCGGGCCGCCACCGCACCAGGTCGCCGGTGCGGTACATCCGCTCCCCCGGCGGCCCGAACGGGTCGGCGACGAACCGGTCCGCGGTCAGCGCGGCACGCTCGTGGTAGCCGCGGGCCAGCCCGGCGCCGGCCAGGTACAGCTCGCCGGGCACGCCGGCCGGGACGGGGCTCAGGCCGCCGTCGAGGACGTACGCCCGTGCGTTGTGCACCGGACGCCCGACCACCGGCCGGTCGGCGTCCGCGAACCGCCCGACCAGAGCGTCCACTGTGGCTTCGGTGGGACCGTAGAGGTTGTACGCCTCGGTTCCCGGCATCGACCGCAGCGACTCCCACAGCGTCTGGGACACCGCTTCGCCACCGACGCCGACGACGCCAAGGGCGCACTCGCCGTCTTCCACGACCCCGGCCGCGGCCAGCTGCGCGAAGTGCGACGGCGTGAGCTCCAGGAAGTCGAGCCCGCGCTCGCGCACCACCGCGGCGAGGCGGTCGGGGTCACGGCGCGTGTCGTCGTCGACGACGTGCACCTCGTGCCCGTCGAGCATCCACAGCTGCGGCTGCCAGGAGGCGTCGAAGAAGAACGCCCACGCGTGCCCGACCCGCAGCCGTCGCCCGCCCGCGGCGGCCACCGCCGGGCGGTAGAGCGTCTCGCGGTGGCTGTGGAACAGGTTCACCAGCCCGGAATGCGGGATGACGACGCCCTTCGGCTTGCCCGTGGAACCGGACGTGTAGAGCACGTACGCCGGGTTCGCGGGCGAGGGCGGAGTCAGCGCAGTGGCACTGTCCACAATGTCCTCGACGAACAGCGCGCCGGGAGCCGGCGAGGCCAAGGCACGGCTGGTCAGCACCAAAGTCGCAGCGGCGTCGGCGAGGATCGCCGAGATCCGGTCCGCCGGCTGGTCCGGGTCCACCGGCAGATAGGCGGCGCCCGTCTTCAACACGCCGAAGATCGCCTCGACGACCGCCGCCGACCGCGGCAGCACCAAAGCGACGATCCGCTCGGGACCGGCGCCGTGCGCTGCCAGCCATCGGGCCAGCCGGTCGGTCCTCGCCGCGAATTCGGCGAAAGTCACGCTGCCGGAAGCGTCGCTCAGCGCCGCCGCAGCCGGCGTCGCCGCCACCTGCGCGGCCAGCCGATCGACGACCGTCGGCGCGGACGTCGTCAGCGGTGCACCACGACCCCACTCGGCGACGATCCGGTGCCGCTCGGCCGCGTCCAGGACGTCGATCCGGCTCAGCGGCCGGTCCGGGTCCGCGACGACCGCCGTCATCAGCCGCACCAGGCGCTCGGTGAGCGTCCGGGCGGCCGGCTCGTCGAAGAGGTCGAGACTGAACTCGAGGTCGCCTTCGAGTCCGCCGGGGGTTTCCACCAGGTCGAACGACAGGTCGAACTTCGCCTGCCGCAGCCCGGTGTCGCGGTAGGACGCGTCGAGGCCGAGCAGCCGTTCCGGCTCCGAATCCGAGTGGTAGACCGCGAGCATGACCTGGAACAACGGGTGCCGGGCCAGGGACCGGGCCGGGTTGAGCAGCTCGACGAGGTGCTCGAACGGCAGGTCCTGGTGGGCGTACGCGGCGAGGTCGGCCTCGCGGACGCGGTCCAGGAGCTCCCGGAACGTCGGGTCGCCGGCGGTGTCGGTGCGCAGGACCAAGGTGTTGACGAAGAACCCGGCGAGGTCCTCCAGCGCGTGGTCGGTGCGGCCGGCGACCGGCGTGCCGAGCGGGATGTCGGTGCCCGCGCCGAGCCGGGTGAGCAGCGCCGCGAGGACCGCCTGGAGCACCATGAACGTGCTGGTGTCGCTGCGGTGGGCCAGGTCCCGTAGTCCACGGTGGACGTCGGCGGGCACGGTGAACGGCACGGCGGCGCCGCGGTTCGTCGAGCGCGCCGGGCGTGGCCGGTCGGCCGGGAGCGCCAGCTCGTCGGGGACGCCGGCGAGGGTGTCCCGCCAGAACGCCGCCTGGCGGCCGAGGAGGCTGTCCGGGTCGTCGGCGCGACCGAACATCTCGCGCTGCCACAGCGTGTAGTCCGCGTACTGCACCGGCAGCGCCGTCCACTGCGGACGCTCACCGCGAAGCCGCGCGGCATATGCGGTGTCGAGGTCCCGCTTCAGGGGCGGCAGTGACCAGCCGTCGCCGGCGATGTGGTGCACGAGCAGCACGAACACGTGCCGGTCGGGTCCGGCCGAGACGAGCGTCGCGCGGACCGGGATCTCGGCGTCGAGGGTGAAGCAGTACGACGCCGCCGCGGTGACGCTCTCGTCGAGGTCCGCCGCCGCCTCGGTGACCAGTACCGGTCGCGCGCGGTCGTCACCCGCCGCCAGGACCACCTGCGACGGCGTGCCCTGCTCCTCGACCAGGATCGTCCGCAGGACCTCGTGCCGGGCGACGACGTCGCCGAGCGCGGCCCGCAGTGCGTCGGCGTCGACCGGTCCGGTCAGTTCCCACGCCCACGGGATGTTGTAGGTCGCGCTCAACCCGTCGAGGCGGTCGAGGAACCACAGCCGCTGCTGGGCGAACGACAGCGGCAGCACCTCGGGTCGCTCGACCGGCACCAGCGCGGGACGGCTTTGCCGACCCGGGTCGAGCAGTTCCGCCAGGCGGGCCGGGGTCGGCGCGTCGAACACCGCCCGGATCGGGACCTCGACGCCGAGCAGCGCGCGAATCCGGCTGACCAGCCGCGTCGCCAGCAGCGAATGCCCGCCGAGGGTGAAGAACCCGTCGTCCGGGCCGACGCGCGGAACGCCGAGGACGTCGGCGAAGAGGTCGCACAGCGCCTGCTCGGCCGGGGTCCGCGCCACCCGCCCGGAGGTCCGGATCTCCGGGTCGGGCAGGGCGGCGCGGTCGAGCTTGCCGTTGGCGTTCACCGGCAGCTCCGGCAGCACCACGACGGCCGAGGGCACCAGGTACCCGGGCAGCCGCTCGGTGAGTGACGCGCGCAGCGCGGCGGGGTCGGCGCTGTCGCCGGACGGCACGACATAGGCGATCAAGCTGGTCGAACGGGCGATCACGGCCGCGCGCGCCACCGAGGCGTCGGCCGTCAGCACGGCTTCGACTTCGCCCGGCTCGACGCGGAACCCGCGGATCTTGATCTGCTGGTCCGCCCGGCCGAGGAACACGAGAGCGCCGTCCGGACGTCGCCGGACGAGGTCGCCGGTGCGGTACATCCGCTCCCCCGCCTCGAACGGCGACGCGACGAACCGTTCCGCGGTCAGCGCCGGCCGGCCGAGGTAGCCCCGCGCGAGCCCGGCGCCCGCCAGGTACAGCTCACCGCGGACGCCCGGCGGCACCGGCCGAAGGGCCGCGTCGAGGACGTGCGCGCGGGTGTTCGCGACCGGGCGTCCGATGGCCACCGGCCCGCAGACCTGGGCCAGGCTGTCGCCCGCGACTTCGGAACAGCCGTACAGGTTGACCAGCTTCGCCGACGGCCACCGCCGTGCCACCTTGTCGGCCAGAGCAGCAGAAAGCGGCTCACCGCTGGTGATCCAGGTGGTCACCGAGGCGAACGCGTCGGACAGGACGTCCTCGGCGAAGCTGTCGAGAAGGCTCGGAACGACGGTCAGCACCTGGGCGCCGGACGTCCGCACGAGTTCGGCGAGCGCATGCGGGTCGGTGGCCGTCGCGTCGTCGGCGAGGACCACCGGGTCGCCCGCGACGAGCCCGCCGAGCAGCTCGGTCGAGCCGTCGATGAACGTCAGCGCGCTCTTCGCCACGCGCACGCCTTCGGCGACGTCCCGGCCCCAGTGCAGCCGGTTGGCCAGCGCGCGCTGGGTCCCGGCGACCGCCTTCGGACGCCCCGTGGAACCGGACGTGAAGATCACGTACGCCGGGTTCTCCGGGCTGATCGACGGCCACGCCGGTTCGGGCCCGGTGTCGCCGGGCCGGACCAACCGATCGCCGAAGCCTTCGTCGGCGACGACCAGGTGCGGGTCGCCGTCGGTGAGCATCAGCTCGACGCGCTCGGCCGGGTGGTTCAGGTCGAGGGGCAGGTAGGCGGCGCCGGTCTTGAGCACCGCGAGGAGCGCGACGACCAGGTCGGCCGACCGCGGCAGCGCGACGGCCACCACCCGCTCCGGCCCCGCACCCCGCGCGAGCAATGCCCGGGCGAGCGTCGTCGCGCGGCCGTCCAGCTCGGCGTACGTGAGGCGCTCGGAGCCGAACACCAGCGCCGTGGCGTCCGGGGTCCGGGCCACTTGGGCCGCGAACAGCTCGGACGTCGTCTCCGCGGGAAGGCGCGTGGCGGGGTCGGCCGCGAGCTGGTCGTGCTCGGCGTCGGTGAGCAGGTCGATCGCGCCGATCCGCGTGTCCGGGTCGCTCACGGCGGCTCGCAGCAACACCCGGAGCCGGTCGAGGATCGCTTCGACACTCGCGCGATCGAAGACGTCGCTGTTGTACTCGGCCGTGCCGCGGATCCCGGCTCGGTGGCCGGGTCGCTCGCCGACGAAGAACGTCAGGTCGGCGCGGGCGGTGCCGGTGCGGACCGGTTCCTCCGCGACGGTCAGGCCGGGCAGCGCGAGCTCGGCGACGGCGTTGTTCTGCCAGGCCAGCATCGTCTGGAACAGCGGGTGGTACGCCAGTGACCGCACCGGGTTCAGCGCCTCGACCAGCCGCTCGAACGGCACGTCTTGGTGGGCGTAGGCATCCAGGCTGCGGTCCCGCACGCGGGCGACGAGGTCGCGGAACGACGGGTCGCCGCCAGTGTCGACGCGCAGCACCAACGTGTTCACGAAAAAGCCGACGAGGTCGTCGAGAGCCTGGTCGGTCCGGCCGGCGATGGACGTGCCGAGCGGGATGTCGGTGCCCGCGCCCAGCCGGGTGAGCACGGCGGTGAGCCCAGCGTGCACGACCATGAACACGCTGGCGCCGCAGGCACGGGCCAATTCGACGAGTCCACTATGGAGCTCGGCGTCCCAGCCGAACGCGAACTGCTCGCCCCGGTAGGACGATTCCACTGGGTGCGGCCGGTCGGTCGGCAGCTCGATGCGTTCGGGCAGGTCCGCCAGTGCGTCCCGCCAGTAGGCCAGCTGCGGTTCGATGACCGGCTCGCCGAGGACGTCCCAGTGCCACAGCGTGTAGTCCGCGTACTGCACCGGCAGCGGAGTCCACTGAGGAGCGTCTCCGGCCTGCCGGGCGGTGTAAGCCGTCGCGAGGTCACGCCACAGCGGCGCGGTCGACCAGCCGTCGGAGGCGATGTGGTGGAACACCAGCACGAGGACGTGCTCACGCGCACCCAGCCGGAGCAACTCGGCCCGCAGTGGGATCTCCGACTCCAGCTCGAACACCGTCCGGGCCGCCTCGGACACCGCGTCGGCGAGCGTGGTCTCGGTGACCGTGCGGGTCGGCAGCGCGATCGTGACGTCGTCGAGGATCCGCTGGCGGGCTTCGCCGTCGATCTCGGGGAAGACCGTGCGCAGGGCTTCGTGGCGTTCGACCACATCGTCCAGTGCGGTGCGCAGCGCGGAGACGTCGAGGTCGCCGGTCAGCCGGACCGCCGTCGGCATGTTGTACGTCGCCGACGCGCCCTCCAGGCGGTGGAGGAACCACAGCCGCTGCTGGGCGAACGACAGCGGCAGCACGTCCGGCCGCGGCTCGACCCGTTCCAGCGCGGGCCGGGCGGCCGAGGCGTCCGAAGTGGACAGCAACGCGGCGAGGCCGGCGACGGTCGGCGTCTCGAACACCGACCGCACCTGCAGCTCGACGCCGAACACCGAGCGCAGCCGTGCGACGAGCCGTGTCGCCATGAGCGAGTGCCCGCCCAGGGCGAAGAAGTCGTCGTCGACCCCGGTGGACGCGGTGTCGAGGACCTCGGCGAACAGTCCGCAGAGGACTTCCTCGACCGGCGTCCGCGGCGCCCGGCCGGCGGTGACGGCCTGCTTGTCCGGGCTCGGCAGCGCCCGCCGGTCGAGCTTGCCCGAGGCGAGCAGCGGCAGCCGGTCGAGGACGACGAACGCCGAGGGCACCATGTACTGCGGCAGCCGATCGCGGACGTGCGTGCGCAGGGCCGAGACCAGGGCGCCGGTGTCGCGCTGCCCGGCCGGGTGGTTGCCCAGGGTGCCGAGCGCGGCCCGGACCGGCTTCCCGCGATGGATCCGCGTCGGCTCGCCGGTGGTGAACACGACTTCGAGCATGCCTTGCTGCGCCGGTGCCGCGTACACGCGATAACCGAGGTCTCGCAGCTTCTCGATGTCCACTCCGGACGGCTCCGCGTCCAGAGCGGACAGTGCCGCATCAGCGTCGCCCTCGGCGAGCGCCGCGACCGCGGCCAGCTCACCGGACAGCCGCGCGTCCGGCACACCGGTAACCCGAAGCCGCCCCGGACGCTCGGCCAGCAGCCACTTCAGCTCGTCGAGACTGGTGAACGAAACGACGGTTTCCTCGACCGGCGCCGGCTTGGGCACCTTCCGCAGGACGACGTCGTAGCGGTGCCGGGTCAGCTCGTTGTGCGCCTGACCGCGCTTCACCCAGAGGTCGACGTCGTCGAAGCCGTCCAGCTCGCGGGCCAGCGCGCCGAAGAAGTCCGGGTCCAGCACGAGTTCGCCCTCGCGCGCGATGGCATGGTCGACCGCCGCCGCGTCCCGACGGCCGTGACGCAGTTCGGTCGCCGTCCGGAACGCGCGAAGCGAGCGCAGGTTCCGGATGTCGCCCAGGAAGATCACCCCGCCCGGCCGGACCCGCGCGGCGGCGGTGCGGACGATCTCGGCGAGGTAGTCGACGCTCGGGAAGTACTGCGCGACCGAGTTGATGATGACGGTGTCGAACGGCTCGTCGGGCAGGTCGCCGAGGTCGTGCGCGGGGCGGGCCGCCACGTGGACCTTGTCCGCGAACGGTGTCCCCGCGAGTTCGCGCCGCAGGTTCGCGATGGCCTTCTCGGACAGGTCGACGCCCCAGTACGTCTCGGCGTCCGGCGCGATCCGGGACAGGATCAGGCCGCTGCCGACGCCGATTTCGAGGACCCGCTTCGGCTGGAGGGAACGGATCCGCTCGATCGTCGCCGCGTGCCACTCGCGCATCTCGTCGAGGGGGATCTCGGTGCCGTCGTAGCTGGAGTTCCAGCCGGTGAAGTTCTCCTCCAGCCCACCGGACGCCGCTTCGGTGAAGACGTTCTCGTGCAGCTCGCGCCACTCGCCGACGTGGTCCAGCTCCGCCTCTTCGTCGCGGCCGGCGGCCGGGACGGCGTAGGCGATGAGCCGGCCGTCCTGCGCGAGGACGACGGCCTGCCCGACGGCCGGGTGCTCGGTGAGCACGGCCTCGATCTCGCCCGGTTCGATGCGGTAGCCGCGGATCTTGACCTGGTCGTCCGCGCGGCCGAGGAACACCAGCCGTCCGTCCGGCAGCCACTTCACCAGGTCGCCGGTGCGGTAGAGCCGGCCGCCCGAGCCGAACGGGTCCGCGACGAAGCGTTCCGACGTCAGCGCGGCGCGCCCGAGGTACCCGCGGGCCAGGCCCGAGCCGGCGAGGTACAGCTCCCCCACCACGCCGGGCGGGACCGGCCGCAGCCCGGCGTCGAGCACGTACGCCCGGGTGCCGGGGTCGGGAATGCCGATCGGGACGACCGTCGCGTCCGCCAGCTCGACGGGGTCGCTCTCGCCGAGCGTCGAGTTGGTCGTCGCCTCGGTCGGGCCGTAGGCGTTGAACATCCGGCGGCCGGGCGCCCACCGCCGGATCAGGTCCGGCGACACGCGCTCGGTACCGGCCAGCAGGACGCTGTCGCGCGGGAGGTCGCAGTCCGCCGGCATGGCGTCGAGCAGCGCGGGCGGGAGGATCATGAAGTCCACGGCGTGCTGGTGCGCGTACTCGGTCAGCGCGGGACCGGCGACCCGGCGCTCGGCCGGGACCACGACGAGGCGGCCGCCGGAGAGCAGGCCGAGGCAGAGGTCCCAGAACGCGACGTCGAAGCTCGGCGACGCGAACTGCAGCACCCGGCTGTGCGGCCCGATCCCGAACCGTTCGACCTGAGTGGCGACCAGCTTCGCGACGCCCGAATGCTGGAGGACGACACCCTTCGGCCGTCCGGAAGAACCGGACGTGTAGATCACGTAAGCCGCGTTCTCCGGCTTCACCACAACGGCGGGGTCCTCTGTGGACATTCCACCGAGGGCCGGGTCGTCAAGGAGCACGCGAAGAACGTCCGCGGGGAGTTTCGCGTTGATCTCGCGGGTCGTCACGACGCAGACCGGGCGGGCGTCCTCGACCATGAAGGTGATCCGGTCGCCGGGGTAGTCGACGTCGATCGGCAGGTAGGCGGCGCCGGCCTTGAGCACGGCCAGCTCCGCGACGATCATGTCGACCGACCGCGGAACGGCCAGCGCAACCACGCGTTCCGGCCCGGCACCGCGCTCGAGGAGCAGGTGCGCCAGCCGGTTGGCCCGGGCGTTGACCTCGGCATACGTCAGCTCGACGTCTTCGAAGACGAGCGCGACGGCGTCCGGCGCTTCGGCCACGCGGCGGGCGAACAGGCCGGGGAACGTCTCGGTGCCCGCCGGTTCCAGCGACCCGGCCCACTCCGTCAGAACCCGGTCGCGCTCGTCGCCGTCGAGGAGGTCCAGTGCGCCGACCGGGCGGTCCGGCTCGGCCAGTGCCGCGCGCAGCAGCACTTCGAGGCGACGCAGGATCGCGTCGGCGCCCGGGTGGTCGAAGACGTCGGCGTTGAACTCCAGGACGCCCGCGATCCCGGCGTCGCGCTCGGTCAGGGAGATCGCCAGGTCGAACTTGGACGTCCCGGTGGTCACTGGGATTTCGGTGACGGTCAGGCCGGGCAGGGTGACGTCGGCGCGGGTGTTGTTCTGCCCGGCGATCATCACTTGGAAGAGCGGGTGGTAGGACAGCGACCGCGCCGGGTTGAGCACTTCGACCAGGCGCTCGAACGGGACGTCCTGGTTGGCGTACGCGTCGAGGTTGCGCTCACGGACCCGCGCGACGAGGTCGCGGAACGACGGCTCGCCACCGGTGTCGACGCGCAGCACGAGGGTGTTGACGAAGAACCCGACGAGGTCGTCGAGGGCCTGGTCGGTCCGGCCCGCGATGGGCGAGCCGATCGGGACGTCGGGGCCCGCGCCCAGCCGGGTGAGCAGGGCGGCCAGCGCCGAGTGGACGACCATGAACACGCTCGCGCCGGACTCCCGCGCCAGCTCCGTGAGCCGGGCGTGGAGCTGCGCGTCCCAGGTGAAGGTGTGCAGCTCGCCGCGGAAGGTCGCGGACGCCGGGTGCGGCCGGTCCAGGGGCAGCTCGATGCGGTCGGGCAGGCCGTCCAGGGTGTCGCGCCAGTAGGCCAGCTGGGTGCCGAGCACGCTGTCCGGGTCGTCCTCGGCGCCGAGGAGATCCTGGTGCCACAGCGTGTAGTCCGCGTACTGCACCGGCAGCGGCGTCCACTGTGGAGTCTCTCCGGCGCGCCGGGCCGCGTAGGCCGTGGCGATGTCGCGCCACAGCGGGGCCATCGACCAGCCGTCGGAGGCGATGTGGTGGAACACCAGCGCCAAGACGTGCTCACGCTCGGCCAGCCGAAGCAGCTCCACGCGCATCGGCGCGTGGCGTTCCAGGTCGAACGAGCCGCGGACGAGACCGGTCAGGGCGGTGTCGAGATCAATGACGTCCCGGACCGGCAGGTCGACCTCACCGGCGGGGAGGATGTCCTGGTACGGGACGCCGTCGTGCTGTGGGAACCGGGTCCGCAACGCCTCGTGGCGGGCGACCACGTCGGACAGTGCGGTGCGCAGCGCCTCGACGTCGACCTCGCCGTCCAGGCGCATGATCAGCGGGACGTTGTAGGTGGCCGACGGGCCTTCGAGGTGGTGCAGGAACCACAGCCGCTGCTGCGCGCCGGACAGCGGCACCAGCGCGGGCCGGTCCATCGGGGCCAGCTCGGGCCGGGCGGCCCCGGTTCCGGCGCCGACCAGCGCGGCGAGTCCGGCCGCCGTGGGAGTCTCGAACACCGACCGGACTTCCAGCTCCGCGTTGAGCGTCGTGCGGATGCGGGCGATCAGCCGGGTGGCCAGCAGCGAATGGCCGCCGAGGGCGAAGAAGCTGTCGTCCGGGCCGACCCGCGGGAGACCGAGGACGTCGGCGAACAGCTCGCACAGCTGCCGCTCGACGGGCGTGCGCGGCTCGCGGCCGGACGTCGGCGCGACCGGGTCCGGCGACGGCAGCGCGCGGCGGTCGAGCTTGCCGTTGGCCGTCACCGGGAGCGCGTCGAGGACGACGATCGCCGACGGGACCATGTGCTCCGGCAGCCGGTCGGCGGCGAGGGTCCGCAGGTCGGCGGGGAGGGTGCTGATCCGGCGGAAGCGGCCCGGGTTGCCGGTGTAGGACAGCAGCGGGCCGGTCCCCGGCCGGAAGGCGCCGGCGGGGTCCCCGGTCGTGAAGAGGACGTCGACCGAGCCGTCGCCCTCGGCGGACCAGGTGACGACCGTGTGGTAGCCGTGCGCGTCACCGAATTCGTACCAGTCTTCAGGGTTCACCCCGCCCGGCGCGGTGCGGCCGTTCGGAACGCCGGAAATCCGGCTTGGACCGGCGACATCGTCCACAGTGGAAAGATCGGTGCCCCACACGAGTGCGGGGACCTCGGGTGCCACGGCTGAGCCGGGGCGCAGGACCACGTCGTAGCGGTATCGGGTCAGCTCGTTGACCGCCCGGCCGCGCTTGACCCGGATGTCCGCGGCGACCCCGGGGAGCCCGGCGAAGAATTCGGGCGCGACGAGGAGTTCCTTCTCCCGCAAAAGGTTCTGCTCGGCGTCGCCCCCGCGCGTTTCGGTCACCGCCGTGTGGAAGGCGCGGACCTGGCGCAGGTCGCGGACGTCGCCGACGAACAGTGACCCACCCGGCGCGAGTAGCTCGAGGGCGTTGCGCAGCACCTCCAGCAAGTACGTCCCGCTCGGGAAGTACTGGACGACGGAGTTGAGCACGATGGTGTCGAAGAACCCGGACGGCAGCCCGGACAGGTCCGCGGCGTCGCCGGTACGCAGTTCGACGTGATCGGCGAGCGCGGGGTCGGCCTCGACCCGGCGGCTCAGCGACGCGATGACCTCGGCGGAGAAGTCGGTGCCCCAGTACGTCTCGCACTGCGGGGCCAACTCGGTCAGCAGCAGGCCGGTGCCGACGCCGATCTCCAGCACCCGCTTCGGCTTCAGCGACCGGATCCGCGTGACGATGGCGTCTCGCCACTCCCGCATCTCGGCCCGGGGAATCGGGTCGCCGGTGTAGCTGGAGTTCCAGCCGGCGAACTCGTCCTCGGCACCCGAGTACATCGAGTCGTACAGCTCGCGCCACTCGCCGACCTGGTCGGTCTCGTCGGCGGACGAGCCGGCGGTGTCGGCGGGCACGACGTACCCGACCAGGCGGACGTCACCCGGCCGATCCTCCCGGGCCACGACCACGGCGTGGGCGACGTCGTCGTGCGTGGCGAGGGTCGCGGCGATCTCGCCGGGCTCGACGCGGAAGCCGCGGATCTTGATCTGCTCGTCGCCGCGGCCGAGGAATTCGAGGACGCCGTCCGGGCGGAAGCGGGCGAGGTCGCCGGTGCGGTACATCCGGGCGCCGGGCGCGCCGAACGGGTCGGCGACGAACCGCTCCGCGCTGAGCCCCGCGCGGCCGAGGTAGCCGCGGGCCAGCTGGACGCCGGCGAGGTACAGCTCGCCGGCGGTGCCGGGCGGCACCGGGCGCAAGGCGGCGTCGAGGACGTAGGTCCGGGTGTTCCACACCGGACGTCCGATCGGGACAGTAGTGTCCTCTGCGGACGCCCGCCAGGACGTGACGTCGATCGAGGCTTCGGTGGGGCCGTAGAGGTTGTGCAGCTCGGCGTCGAGGACCTGGCCGAACTGGACGACCGCGTCGGCCGGCAGGGCTTCGCCGCTGCACAGGACCCGGCGCAGGCTCGTGCACTCCCCCGCGGCCGGCTCCTGCAGGAACACCTGAAGCATCGACGGGACGAAGTGGACGGTCGTGACCCCGCGCTCGCGGATCAGCCGGGCGAGGTAGGTGGGGTCCTGGTGGCCGTCCGGCCGGGCGACGACCTCGGTGGCGCCGGTGATCAGCGGCCAGAGGAACTCCCACACGGAGACGTCGAAGCTGGACGGCGTCTTCTGCAGGACGCGGTCGGCGCCGGTCAGGCCGTACTCGTCCTGCATCCAGAGCAGCCGGTTGACGATGCCCGCGTGCGGCACGACGACGCCCTTGGGCCGGCCGGTCGAGCCGGAGGTGTAGATGACGTACGCGGGGTTTTCCGGCCGCGACACGACATCGAGCGGCGCCTCCGAAACGCCGTCGAGGAGTTCCGGGTCGTCCAGGCGGACTGCGTGCGGCAGGTCATCGCCGGTCGCCAGGACCAGCGCCGGAGCGGCGTCCTCGAGCATGAAGGCGATGCGCTCGGCCGGGTAGCCCGGGTCGAGCGGCAGGTAGACCGCGCCGGTCTTGAGCACGGCGAGGATGGCCATGACCAGGTGCGTCGAACGTGGCAGCGCCAGGGCGACGACGCGCTCGGGCCCGGCGCCCCGCTCGGCCAGCACGCGGGCGAGGCGGTTCGAGACGGCGTCCAGCTCGGCGTAGGTCAGCTCCTCGTCTTCGAAGACGAGCGCCGTCGCGTCCGGCGTCCGCGCGACCTGTGCGGCGAACAGCTCGGGCACCGTGACCGCAGGGACGTCTTGGACGGGCCCCGACCAGACCGCGGGCAGGGCGTCGCGTTCCGCCGGGGTGAGGACGTCGAGAGTGCCGAGCCGGCGGTCCGGCGCGGAGACGACCTGGCGCAGCAGGACTTCGAGCCGGTCGAGCAGGCCGGTCACCGTGGCGTGGTCGAAGACCTCGGCGTTGAACTCGGCCTGGCCGTGGATGCCGTCGGCGCGTTCGGTGAGGGAGAACCAGAGGTCGAACTTGGCCGTGCCGGTGCCGACGGGCCGTTCGGTGACGGTCAGCCCGGGCAGCTCGACGCCGGCGCCGGGGGTGTTCTGCCAGGCGAGCATGGTCTGGAACAACGGGTGGTGGGCCAGGGACCGCGCCGGGTTCAGCGCTTCGACGAGGCGCTCGAACGGGACGTCCTGATGGGCGTAAGCGTCCAGGCTCCGCTCGCGTACGCGCGCCACGAGGTCGCGGAACGACGGGTCGCCGTCGGTGTCGACCCGCAGGACCAGGGTGTTGACGAAAAACCCGACGAGGTCGTCGAGGGCCGGGTCGGTCCGGCCGGCGATCGGGGTGCCGATCGGGATGTCGGTGCCGCCGCCGAGCCGCGACAGCAGGGCGGTCAGGCCCGCGTGCACGACCATGAACGGGCTCGCGCCGCACGCCCGGGCCAGGTCGGTCAGCCCGGCCTGCAGGCCGGCGTCCCAGGCGAAGGTGAAGAACTCGCCGCGGTAGGCCGACACCGCCGGGTGCGGCCGGTCGAGCGGGAGCGGGAGCCGCTCGGGCAGGCCGTCGAGCGCCGTGCGCCAGTAGTCGAGCTGGACGGTCTCCTCCGTCTCCAGGAGAGCACGCTGCCAGAGCGTGTAGTCCGCGTACTGCACCGGAAGCGGCGGCCACTCGGGAGCTTCCCCGCGCAGCCGGGCGCGGTAGGCCGCGGCGATGTCCCGCCAGAGCGGGGCCAGCGACCAGCCGTCGGCGGCGATGTGGTGCACGACGAGGACCAGCACGTGCCGCCGCGCGTCGACGGTCAGCAGCTCGGCCCGCACCGGAACACCGGCGCGGAGGTCGAACACCCCGCGGACAAGACCGTCCACTTCGGAGTCCACATCGGACTCCAGGATCTCCCGGACGGCCAGGTCGACGGTGGCCGTGTCCAAGACTTGCTGGTACGGCACGCCGTCGGCGGTCGGGAACACCGTGCGCAGTGCCTCATGCCGGTCGAGGATGTCGTGCAACGCGGTCCGCAACGCCTCGACGTCCAGCTCGCCGGTGAGCCGCATGACGAGCGGGACGTTGTAGGTCGCCGACCCGCCTTCCAGGCCGTGCAGGAACCAGAGCCGCTGCTGTGCGAACGACAGCGGCAGCCGCTCGGGACGTTCGGTGACACCGGTGAGCCGCCGCCGCTCGGTGCCGCTCACCGCCCCGGCCAGGAGTTCCGCCAACGCGGCGGGGGTCGGCGCGTCGAACACCGCGCGCACCGGCACTTCGGCGCCGACTGCCGCGCGGATCCGCTGGATCAGCCGCGTCGCCAGCAGGGAATGGCCGCCCAGGGCGAAGAAGTCGTCGTCGGGTCCGGCCTGCGGGAGGCCGAGGACGTCGGCGAACATCTCGCAGAGCAGCTGTTCGACGGGGTTGCGCGGCGCGCGGCCCGGCCCGGCGGTGAACCGTTCCGGGCTCGGCAGGGCCTTGCGGTCGAGCTTGCCGGAGGCGAGCACCGGCAGCTTGTCCAGCACGACGAACGCCGACGGCACCATGTACCGCGGCAGCCGGTCCCGGACGTGCGCGCGCAGCGACGCCACCAGCGCGCCGGTCTCCCGCCGGGCCGCCGGATTGTTGGCGTAGGACGCGGGCACGCCCGCCTGCCGGACCGGGCGGTAGGCCGCGGGGCCGTCCTCCCCCCTCGAGAAGACGGCCTCGAGCCCGCCGCTCTCGGCGGCCCAGGTCACCGCCACGCGGTAACCGGCCCGGTCACCGAGCCCGTGCAGGGCCTCCGGGTCGACACCGTCGCGGCGGTCGAGCAGGGTCGACGCCTGCGGGTCACCCGCGTCCAGGGCGCGCACCGCCGCCAGCTCACCGGACAGCCGGGCGTCCGGGATCCCGGTCACCCGCAGCCGTTCCGGCTTCTCGGCGGCCAGGAACCGTTCCACCGAGCCGAGATCACCGAAGGCGACCACCTGCTCGCCGGCCGCGGCCGGCTTCGGCGCCTTCCGCAGGACGACGTCGTAGCGGTGCCGGGTCAGCTCGTTGTGCGCTTCGCCGCGCTTGACCCAGAGGTCGACGTCGTCGAAGCCGTCCAGGCCGCGGGCCAGGGCCGGGAAGAAGTCCGGGTCGAGGACGAGCTCGCCTTCGCGGGCGATGGCCTGGTCGACGGCCGCGACGTCACCGCGGTCGTGCCGCAGCTCGACAGCGGTGCGAAAGGCCCGCAACGACCGGAGGTTGCGGATGTCGCCGAGGAAGATCGTGCCGCCGGGTTTCACCAGACCGGCGGCCGTGCGGACGACCTCGGCGAGGTAGTCCGCGCTCGGGAAGTACTGCGCGACGGAGTTGATGATCACGGTGTCGAACGGCTCGTCCGGCAGGTCGCCCAGGTCGTGTGCCGGGCGGGCGGCGAGGTGCAGCCGCCCGGCGAAGGGCGTCGCGCCGACCTCGCGCCGGACGTTCTCGATCGCGCTCTCGGAAAGGTCGACGCCCCAGTACGTCTCGGCGTCCGGCGCGATCCGCGAGAGGATCAGCCCCGACCCGACACCGATCTCCAGCACCCGCTTCGGCCGCAGCGAACGGATCCGCTCGATCGTCGCCGCGTGCCACTCGCGCATCTGGGCGAGGGGGATGTCGGAGCCGTCGTAGCTGGAGTTCCAGCCGGCGAAGTTCTCCTCGATACCGGTGGACCCGGCGAGCATCTCCTCGTGGACGGCGTGCCACTCCTCGACGTGCCCCTGCTCGGCCGCCTGGTCGCGGTCGGGCACCGGCACGGCGTAGGCGACGAGCTGCCCGTCCTGCGCGACGACGACCGACTGGCCGACGCGCGGGTGCTCGGCGAGCACCGATTCGATCTCGCCGAGTTCGATGCGGTAGCCGCGGATCTTGACCTGGTCGTCGGCCCGGCCCAGGAACACTAGCCGGCCGTCCGGCAGCCACTTCACCAGGTCACCGGTGCGATAGAGGCGGCCGCCCGAACCGAAGGGGTCGGCCACGAACCGCTCCGCCGTCAGCCCCGGCCGCCCGAGGTACCCGCGCGCCAAACCGGATCCGGCGAGGTACAGCTCGCCCACGAGGCCGACCGGCACCGGCGCGAGGGACGCGTCGAGGACGTACGCACGCGTGCCGGGGTCCGGGACGCCGATCGGCACGGCCGAACCGGGCGCGATCTCCGGGTCGCAGAGCCCGAGCGTCGAGTTGGTCGTGGCCTCGGTCGGGCCGTAGGCGTTGAACATCCGGCGCCCCGGCGCCCATCGGCGCACCAGCTCCGGCGACACCCGCTCGGTGCCGGCCAGCAGCACGCTGTCACGCGGCAGGTCGCAGTCGTCGGGGAACTCCGCGAGCAGCGCGGGCGGCAGGATCATGAAGTCGACGCCCTTGGCGTGCGCGTAATCGGCCAGCTCCGGGCCGGGCACCCGCCGCCCGGCGGGGACGACCACCAGGCGCCCACCGGAAAGCAGGCCGAGGCACAGGTCCCAGAACGCGACGTCGAAGCTCGGCGACGCGAACTGCAGCACCCGGCTGTGCGGGCCGACGCCGAAGCGTTCCGACTGTGTCGCGACGAGCTTCGCGACACCGGCGTGGGACACCACGACGCCCTTGGGCCGGCCGGTGGAGCCGGACGTGTAGATGACGTAGGCCGCGTTCGCCGGGACGATCGCCGCGGCCGGGTCCGTGTCCAGTCCCGCGCCGAGGTCGAGTTCGTCGAGGAGCAGGACGTCGCTGTCGAAGCGCTCGGCGAGGTCGGTCGTGGTCAGCACGCACACCGGGCGGGCGTCGGTGACCATGAACGCGATCCGCTCGGCCGGGTAGTCCGGGTCCAGCGGCAGGTACGCGGCCCCGGCCTTGAGCACAGCCAGCTCGGCCACGATCATCTCGACCGAGCGGGGCACGGCGAGCGCGACCACCCGTTCCGGCCCGGCTCCGCGCCCGATCAGGACGTGGGCGAGCCGGTTCGCGCGCGCGTCCAGCTCGGCGTAGGTCAGTTCCTCGTCTTCGAAGACGAGCGCGACGGCGTCCGGCGCTTCCCGGACGCGGAGGGCGAACAGCTCCGGCAGGGTCGACAGCGGCGTGTCGAGGCCGGTGTCGTTCCAGTCTTCGAGGATCCGGCGCAGTTCCGGCTCCGGCACCAGGTCCAGGCGCTCGACCGGCCACTGTGGACGATCTAGCGCATCGGCCAGCAGGTGCTCGACGTGGCCGAGCATGCGGCCCGCTGTGGACTCGTCGAGGACGTCGGCGCGGTAGTCGACGACGAGAGTTTCGCCCTCGACACTCAGGTTCAGATCCAACGGCAGGTCCGTTTCGGCACCGAAGCCGACGTTGACGAGCACCGATCCCCCGCGCCCGCGCTCGGGCTCCAGTTCGGCGACCAGCTCATCGAAGGGGACTCGGTGGGTCAGTGCCTCTTCGCGCGCCATACGCACGCGCGCGACAACGTCCGCGAAACCGGGCGAGCCACCGAGGTCGACCCGCAGGGGTACCAGCGAGCCGATGCCGAGCAGCACATCGGCGGTTCCCGCGTACCGGGACAGCAGCACCGTGAAGGCGGCGAGGAGGGTCAGCTCGTCAGCCGCCGGCCGCGGCCGGGTCAGCCGGGCCGGGACGGGCTCCGCCGGGTACGGCCGGTCGACCGGCAGCGCGAGCTCCTTCGGCGCCGAGGCGAGGCGGTCACGCCAGAATCCGAGCTCCGCCACCTGCTGCACAGCGTCACCGTTGCTCACCGGTAGACCAGCCTCCCGCTGCTCACGGCGCCCCGATCGGAGCGCGAACTTAGGTGACCCTAACAAACAGATGGTGAGGATGCACTCCTGTACCATCGGTTAGCCTTACCTAAAAGCAGTACCAGTCGGAGGTGCGGTGCGAACAGACCCCGGAGGGATCGCTCTCACGCGACGCCCGCCACACACGGGCCGCGCCCTCGGCCTCCTGGCCGCCCTCGGTGTCCTCGTCCTCCTGTGCCTGCTGAGCGTCTGGCTGGGGTCCAAGGAGATCTCGTTCGGTGCCGTCTGGCAGGTGCTGTGGCACAACGACGGCTCCGCCGACGCCGTGATCATCCACAGTGTCCGGATGCCGCGGACACTGCTCGCGGTCCTCGTCGGCGCCGGCCTCGGGCTCGCCGGCACGGTGATGCAGGCGCTGACCCGGAACCCGCTGGCCGACCCGGGCCTGCTCGGCGTCAGCGCCGGGGCCGCGTTCGCGATCGTCTTCTCGATCACCGTGCTGGGGATCAGCTCGCTCTACGGCTACGTCTGGTTCGCCTTCGCCGGCGCGCTCCTGGCCACCGCCGTCGTCTACTACCTCGGCACGCGCGGGCGGGCGGGGTCGAGCCCGGTCAAGCTCGCGCTCGCCGGCGCCGCCGTCACGGCGCTGCTCTCCTCGTTCACCAGTGCGATGGTGCTCTCGGACCCGGTGGCGCTCAACCGCTACCGCTTCTGGTCGGCCGGCTCGCTGTCCGGCGTCGACGCGAACGCGTTGCTGCAGGTCCTGCCGTTCCTCGTGATCGGAGTGGTGCTGGCGATCGCGAGCGGCCCGGCGTTGAACAGCCTCGCCCTCGGCGACGACGTCGCGATCGCGCTCGGCCGGAAGCTCGGCCCGCTGCGGCTGCGCGGCGCGCTGGCGATCACCCTGCTGACCGGCGCGGCCGTCGCCGTCGCCGGGCCGATCGTGTTCCTCGGCCTGATCGTCCCGCACGCGGTGCGGTTCGTGCTCGGCCCGGACCACCGCTGGCTGCTGCCCTACACCGCCGTGCTCGCGCCGTGCCTGCTACTGGCCGCCGACATCCTCGGGCGGATCATGGCGCGGCCGAGCGAGATCCGCGCCGGCGTGATCGTCGCGTTCCTCGGCGCGCCGTTCTTCATCTACCTGGTCCGCCGCCGCAAGCTCGTGGAGTCCTGAGATGAGCCTGCTACAGATCCGAACCGACCGGGTCACCTTCCGCGCCGGCGCGGTGTCCGGCCGCGTCCGGCCCCGGCTGCTGCTCGTGTCGGTGATCCTCGCGGTGCTCGCGTTCGTCCTGTTCTGCGTGGGCATGACGATCGGCGACGTCCCGATGACCGTCTCCGACGTGCTGTCCGGCCTCTTCGGCAGCAGCGACAGCGGGAACGGCTACATCGTGCAGGAACTGCGGCTGCCCCGGGCGCTGACCGGGCTGCTGGCCGGGCTCGCGTTCGGCGCGTCCGGCGCGGTGTTCCAGACGATCACCCGCAACCCGCTGGCCGGCCCGGACATGATCGGCATCAACGCGGGCGCGGCGACGGCCGTGGTCGCCGGGATCGCGTTCGGCTTCGGCGGCGGGCTCGGCACCACGACGCTCGGCCTCCTCGGCGGCCTGGTCACCGCGCTGCTCGTCTACGCGCTGGCGTGGCGGCGCGGCACCACCGGGTACCGGATCCTGCTGGTGGGCATCGGGATCTTCGCGATGTGCACCAGCCTCACCGACTACCTGCTGAGCAAGGCGCAGATCACCGAGGCGCAGGCGGCGATCGGCTGGCTGGTCGGCAACCTCGCCAACCGCGGCTGGGAGCACGTCGTCCCGCTGTTCTTCGCACTGGTCGTGCTGTTCCCGTTGGTGCTGGCGCTGTCCCGGTGGATGCAGACGCTGCTGCTCGGCGACGACGTGGCCGCCGGGCTCGGCACACCGGTGCAGCCGGTCCGGCTCGGCCTGCTGCTGGCCGGCGCCGGCCTGGTCGCGTTCGCGACGGCGTCGGCGGGCCCGATCTCGTTCGTCGCGCTGACCGCACCGCAGATCGCGCAGCGGCTCGCCCGGCTCTCGTCGCCGCCGATCACGGCGTCCGCGCTCACCGGCGCGGTCGTGGTGCTGGGCAGCGACATCATCGCGCGCTCGCTGACGGCGTCGGCGCTCCCGGTCGGCATCGTGACCGGCGTGCTCGGCGCTCCCCTGCTGCTTTGGCTGCTGGCCAGGGCCAACCGATCCGGCTCCGGAGGCTGACCCCCATGACACCGTCCCTGCGCGTGCAGGACCTCCGCGTCGCCTACGACGACCGGGTCGTCATCGACGGCCTCGACCTCGACATCCCCCCGGAGCAGATCACCGCGATCGTCGGGCCGAACGCGTGCGGGAAGTCGACGCTGCTGCGCACGCTCGCCCGGCTGCTCACGCCGAAGTCGGGCGGGGTGTACCTCGACGGCCACTCGATCCACGACCTGCCGACCCGCCAGGTCGCCCAGCGCCTCGGGATCCTGCCGCAGTCCCCGGTGGCACCCGAGGGCATGACGGTGGCGGACCTCGTCGGCCGCGGCCGCGCCCCGCACCAGAGCTGGTGGCGGCAGTGGTCCACATCGGACGAAGGTGCGGTCCGGGCGGCGCTGGAGGCGACGTCGATGACCGATCTCGCGGACCGCCCGGTGGACGAGCTTTCCGGCGGTCAGCGCCAGCGCGCGTGGATCGCGATGGCGGTCGCGCAGGACACGCCGGTGCTGCTGCTGGACGAGCCCACGACGTACCTCGACCTGGCGCACCAGATCGACGTGCTCGACCTGGTGGTCGACCTCAACCGCGGCGACGGCCGGACAGTGGTCATGGTGCTGCACGACCTGCCGCAGGCGTGCCGCTACGCCGACCACGTGATCGCGATGAAGTCCGGGCGGGTCGTGGCGTCGGGCAAGCCGGTCGAGGTGATCACGGAGGACCTCGTCGACGAGGTCTTCGACGTCCGCTGCCAGGTGACGCCGGATCCGGTCAGCGGCACGCCGATGGTGATCCCGATCAGCCGCCACCACCCGGCACCGGTGAACTAGCGCTATCCTGGGGTCGGCCGCCTCGGCTCAGGACCGTGTTCCCCGAGGCTCTTCGGCCGCTCTCCCACTCCAGAAAGCCGACTGCCATGTTCGTGCTGCCCGAAATCACCACCGGACCCGAGCGTCTCCTGCTGGAGGCGATGATGGACCGCAACCGCCGCGCGGTCGCCGACACCGCGCGCGGCCTGTCCGACGCCGACGTCCGGCGGCGCCTGGTCGCGTCCCTGACCACGCCGATCGGCCTCGTCAAGCACGCCGCGATGGCCGAACGCCGCTGGTTCCAGTGCCTCCTGCTCGGCCTCGACGAGTCCGAGTGCGACGGCCCCACGACCCCGGGTGACGCCAGTTTCGTCGTCACCGAAAGCGAAACGCCGGCCGACGTGATCGCCGAGTTCGAGCGGGCGAGCGCGCGCTCACGCGAGATCGCGGCCCGCTTCGAACTCGACGACACCTGGACGCACGACGTCCTCGGCGAGGTCAACCTCCGGTTCGTCTACCTGCTCCTGATCGAGGACTTCGCCCGCCACGCGGGGCACGGCGACATCCTCCGGGAGCAGCTCACCGCGCGCTGACCGCGTACTCCCCCTCGGGCGCCCCCACCACGCGCCGGTCCACAATGGACTGCAGGATCTCCCCCACCCGCACCGCGGTGTTCGACAGCAGCGACGACGTGATGCCGTGCGTGTGCTCGGTGCCGCCCTGCAGGTAGATCCCGCCCCGCAGCGGCGAATCCGTCGCGAGCCGGTAGTCCCGCGAAATCCGCAGCCGGCCCGACTCGTCGCGCAAGCAGCGCGCGCCCAGCTCGCCCAGCAGCGGCGTCGGGTCCGCGGGCCGGTAGCCCGTCGCGTACACGACCGCGTCGGCCTCCAGTACCGTCTGCGAGCCCGTCGTCAGCGATTCGATGGTCACCGTTCCCGCGTCGGTCACCTCAACCGGGCGGGAGACGTTGAACAGGCGCAACCTTTCGACCCCGAGCACCTTCTCGCGGTAGACGCGGCGGTACAGCTCGTCGATCAGGTCGATGTCGACGGCCGAGTAGTTCGTCGCGCCGTGGTAGCGCATCAGACGGTCCTTGACCGGCTCACCCGCGCGGTAGAACTGGTCGACGGCGTCGGGGTCGAAGATCCGGTTCGCGAACGAGCTGTCGTCGGCCGGGCTGTAGCCGTAGCGCGCGAACACCGCGCACACCTCGGCGCGCGGGAACTCGTCGTGCAGCAGCGCCGCGACCTCGGCCGCGCTCTGCCCGGCGCCGACCACGACGAACCGCTCCGGATCGGTGGCGCGCAAGGCGTCCACGCGGAACAGCAGCTCGCTGTTGTGCCAGATCCGCTCGCCGGCGGTGACGCCTTCGGGCAGCCGGGGCCGCAAGCCCGTGCCCACCACCAGGTTCCGGGCGCGCAGCGACGAGCCGTCCGAAGCCTCGACGTCGAAGTAGGCGACTTCCGAACCGTCGTACACCGGCTTCACCGCGACGACCTCGGTGCCGTAGGAGACGACGTCGTCGACCTTCGCGGCCGCCCACTCGAAGTAGTCGTGGAACTCGACGCGCAGCGGGAACAGGTTCTTGTGGTTGATGAAGTCGACCAGCCTGCCCACCGAATGGAGGTAGTTGAGGAAGCTGAACTCGCTGCTCGGGTTCCGCATGGTGACCAGGTCCTTGAGGAACGACACCTGCATGGTCGCGGTGTCGATCAGCATCCCGCGGTGCCAGCCGAAGCGCGGCTGCCGCTCGAGGAAGTGCGCGGTCACCGGCTCCCCCGGGCCGGTGTTGTGCTCGGCGAGAGCGATGGCGAGGGCCAGGTTCGACGGGCCGAAGCCCACCCCGACGACGTCGTAGATCGGGATCTGTTCGCCGGCCTCTGCAGTCATGGTGCTCCCTTGCGCGCTCCGGTACGGTTCAGGGAACCCTAACCTAACTTAGGCGAGCCTCGCCTAGTACGTTCGTGGTGATGTTCGTCCCCCGATCACGAAAGGGCACTCTCGAATGCGCGTGGCGATGTTCGGCTACCAGACCTGGGGGCACCGGACCCTCCAGGCGCTCATCGACGCCGGTCACGAGGTCGCCCTTGTGGTCACGCACCCGAAGAGCGACCACGCCTACGAGCGGATCTGGGCCGACTCGGTCGCCGACCTCGCCGAAGCCCACGACATCCGCGTACTGCTGCGCAACCGCCCTGACGACGCCGAGCTGCTCGCCGAGCTGAAGGCGGCGGACCTCGACCTGATCGTGGCGAACAACTGGCGCACGTGGCTGCCGCCGGAGATCTTCGAGCTGCCGCGCCACGGCACCCTGAACATCCACGACTCGCTCCTGCCGTCCTACGCGGGCTTCTCGCCGCTGATCTGGGCGATGATCAACGGCGAGCCGGAGGTCGGCGTCACCGCCCACATGATGGACGGCGAGCTCGACGCGGGGGACATCGTCCTGCAGCGGGCAATCGCGGTCGGGCCCGCGGACACGACGACCGACCTGTTCCACCGCACGGTGGACCTGATCGCGCCGATCACCGCCGAGGCGATCGCGAAGATCGAGACGGGCTACACGCCGGTGCCGCAGGACCGCGCCAAGGCGAGCTTCTTCCACAAGCGCGCGGCGCGCGACAGCCTGATCGACTGGACGTCGCCGCCGGAGGACATCGAGCGCTTCGTGCGCGCGCTGTCCGACCCGTACCCGAACGCGTACACCCACCACCGCGGCCACGAACTGCGGATCACGAAGGCGTCGGTGTCGACGGGCCATTACGGCGGCACGCCGGGCCGGATCTTCATCCGGGAGGGCGACGGCGTGGTGATCGTCGCCGGGCCGGACGCCCGACGCGGTCGGTCGCCGGGGCTCGTGGTGGAGCGGGTCCGCACCGCGGACGGCACGGACCTGCCCGCGGCCGAGTACTTCAAGACCATGGGCGGGTACCTGACCGACCGCCCCTGACCCCTCAGCCGTCCTTGCCCCGCGCCGGTTCGGCGACGTTCTGCTCCACGGCGCCGGGCAAGGTACGGACGATCGTGTCCTGTGCCCGCCGTTCGCTGAACCCGGCGAGGAAAGCGAGACCGGCGAAGAACAACGTGACCTGTTCCGGCGAATCCGGAACGGCGAGCGGGAGCAGCCCGGCCCGGACGAGCACCAGCATCGCCGCCCCGAAAACCGCGCCGATGACGAGCCGGAAACACCCGGAAAAAATGATCACGAGCCGGCCCTGGTCGAGACTCACGCGCACTCTTTCCCGGTTCGCCGTGCGCGTCATGACACTGAGCACCGCCCCGATGGCACCGCACACCACGCAGATGAGCAACTGCCAGCGGAGCTCACCCGGCAACGGCAGGAAATAGACGGCGATGGCGACGGCGGCGGCCGCGAACACCCCGACGGCGAGACCGCCGAGGTACCGGACGAGCGCCCGGTCGAGCGCCGCCTCGCGAGCGTTCTGCTCGATTTGGCGAATCTCCTTGCGGGCCGAAAGGACCGCGGCGGCCACTCGCGCGCTCTTCTGCCCGGAATCCACCATCGCGTCCAGCAGACCCAGGAGCGCGACGGCCGCGGTGTAGAGGCCGCGCACCAGGATTTCCTGCGACTGACCGCCGAGCAGCACCGAGTACTTCCGTTCCACCCGGCGGACCGACCGGAACACGTCGTCGACGTCCGAAGTGCCCTCGACCGGGTCGTAGTAAAGCCGCAACTTGTAGACGACTTCGCCGTCCGTCCCGGCCTGATCTTCGGCGACGAGCAGAAGAGCCGCCTCGAAATGGAGAGCGCAATACTCCTCGACGATCTTTCCCTGGCCGGCTTCGTACAGCGCCCGCAACTCCGCGAACCGCGGACGCCCGTTTTTCCGGTAGGCCTCGATCAGGTCGTGCAAGGACGGACACGTGACCCGGGTTCCGGGCTCCGGTTCCGCCAGTACTCCTATTTTCCTGCTGCTGACCACCACGGCGATCTCCCCTCGTCGACGACTGAGGCGTCGCCGCCACGTCGCCACCCCTCAAATCCCTCCGATATCACCCATTGTTACGGCAGCCACCCGGAGGCACCAATGTCATTGATTCAAGGCCACTCGAACGGCCGCAGAAAATAACGCGTCGGCTGCGTCGGCGTCACAGTCGGGCCGTGCCCGGTGACCGGGGCATTCCTTGGCCGCGGGCCGCGGCCGCGCCAGGATGGCCCCATGGCCGAGATCAGCTTCCTCGAAGACCACCGCACCTGGGTGCTCACCGGCGCATCGAGCACCTACGCCCTGCGGCTCGACGAGAACGACGTCCCGGCCCACGTCTACTGGGGCCCGAAGCTGCCGGCCGAAGACATTCCGGACCTCATCGGGAAAACCCTCCCCTGGTGGGACGGCTTCAACGACCCCGGCGAAGGTCTCGACGAACTCGCCGCCGACGGCGGGACCAAGTACTGGACCCCCGCCCTGCAAATCCGCTTCGCCGACGGCACCCGCGCCCTCGAATGGCGCTACCGCACCCACGAGATCGACCACGACCACCTGAAGATCCACTTCGCCGACCGCCACTACCCCCTCCGGATCACCCTCCACTACCGCCGGCGCACCGACGTCCTCGAGCGGTGGCTCGAACTGGCCGCCGACACCGACGTCGACGTCATCCGGGCCGACTCCGCCACCTGGGCGCTGCCCGTGCTGGATGACTACCGGCTCAGCCACGTCACCGGCCGCTGGGCCGCTGAGACGCAACTCCACCGGACGACCGCGCCCCACGGTGAGACGACCTTCGCGAGCCGGCGCGGGATCACCGGGCACCACGCCAACCCGTGGGTCATGGTCGACGACGGCACGGCGACCGAGCGCCACGGCGAGGTCTACGGCGTCGCCCTCGCCTGGAGCGGGTCCTGGCGCCTCACCGTCACCCGCTCCTCCACCGGGCGGCTGACCGTCAGCGGCGGCTTCGGCCAGGACGGCGTCGTGCACCGCGTCGGGCCCGGCCGGCCGCTGATAACGCCCGTGCTGGCAGGCCTCTACACCGACGGCGGGTTCGGTGCCGCCAGCCGCGCGTGGCACGACTACATCCGCACTCACGTCCTCGTACATCCGCGAGAACTGCGCCCGGTGCTCTACAACTCTTGGGAGGCAACGGGATTCGACGTCTCCGCAGAACAACAACGCACCCTCGCCGAGCGCGCCGCCGCGCTCGGGGTCGAGCTGTTCGTGATGGACGACGGCTGGTTCGGCGCCCGCACCGGTGACCACGCCGGGCTCGGCGACTGGCACGTCAACCGCGACCGCTTCCCCGACGGCCTCGAGCCCCTGGTCGCCGCCGTGCACGGGCTCGGCATGAAGTTCGGCATCTGGGTCGAACCCGAGATGGTCAACCCCGACAGCGACCTCTACCGCGCCCACCCGGGCTGGGTCCTGCACCACCCGCACCGGCGCCGGTCGCAGCTGCGCAACCAGCTCGTCCTCAACTTCGCCCGGCCGGACGTGGGCGAGTGGGCGCACGACTGGCTCGACGCGCTCGTCGGCGACCACGGCGTCGACTTCCTCAAGTGGGACATGAACCGCCCGTTCAGCGAAGCGGGCTGGCCGGGCGACGCGGACCCGGACCGCCTGTGGGTCGAGCACACCCGAGCCGTCTACGCCCTCATGGACCGCCTCCGGACCGATCACCCCGGCCTGCGGATCGAGGCGTGCGGCGGCGGGGGCGGCCGGATCGACCTCGGCGTGCTCGCCCGCGCCGACCAGGTCTGGACGTCGGACAACACCGACGCCCTCGACCGGCTGCGGATCCAGCACGGCTACAGCCAGCTCTACCCGGCCCACACGATGTCGGCCTGGGTCACCGACAACCCGAACTTCGTCACGGGCCGCTCGGTGCCGCCACGGTTCCGGTTCCACGTCGCCATGGCCGGCGTGCTCGGTGTCGGCGGCGACATCGTCCAGTGGCCCGATGACGACCTCGCGCTCGCCCGCGAATCGATCGCGCTCTACAAGGACATCCGGCCCGTGGTCCAGCACGGCGCGCTGTACCGGCTGCGGCCGCCCGTCGACGACGGCGTCGTCGCCGTCCAGTACGTCCACGAGGATCGGGCGGTCGTCTTCGCCTATCGGCAGGCTTCGCACTTCAACGCGCCGGAGCGCCCGCTGCGGCTCGACGGTCTCGATCCCGGTGACCGGTACGTCGATGCGGACTCCGGCACCACGCACAGCGGCGCCGTGCTGCTCGCCCGCGGGCTGCCGCTCGGCCTACCGACCGGCGACTTCGCGAGCGTGGTCATCCGATTGCGCCGAAAGATCTGATCTCTCACCGGATCATCCGGGGATTCGACGGGATTCGACGCTTGACACCGCAACAGAGGTCCGATCAAATGCCTCGTACATCACATATGGTGGGTGGCATGCGGGAGGAATGATGAGGCGGTCCCTGGCACTCGGAGCGGTAGTGCTCCTGGCCGTGAGCGGATGCTCGGTCGGCTCGAACACCGGCGGCAGCGGCGGCGAGGAGATCACCTTCCTCACCTTCGAAACGCCGAACCTCACCCCCGCCTACTGGGACGCCGCCATCAAGCGCGTCACCGACAAGAACCCGGGGATCAAGGTCAAGAAGCTCGTCGCCCCGACGGCCGACGGACGGACGTCGTACGCGAAGCAGCTCCTGCAGTCCGGCCAGTTCCCGGACGTGCTGATCGCCGTCGATTCGGCGGGCTTCGCCGAGGCGGGCAACCTCTACGCCTGGACACCCGACGAGCTCAAGGACTTCCAGTTCCCCGACGCCAACCCGGTGCGGGGCAAGTACTTCCAGCTGCCGGCGAACACCCAGACCATCCCGCCGGTCTACTACAACAAGAAGCTGTTCGCCGACGCGGGCATTGCGTCGACGCCGAAGACCTGGGCCGAGCTGGAAACCGACGCCGGCAAGCTGAAGGATAAGGGCATCGCGCCGTTCACGATCGGCGGCGGCAAGGACGGCTTCCCGTCGTCGATGATCCTTTCCGGACTGGTCAGCACGGAGGTCTACACCACGACCCCCGACTGGCTGACCCAGCGCCGCGACGACAAGGTCAAGTTCACCGACCCCGCGTTCCAGACGGCGTTCTCGAAGCTCGCCGACCTCGCCGCGAAGGGGTACGTGGACAAGACCAGCGTGTCCCGCGACTACGCGGCGACCGAGCAGGCCTTCCTCGACGGCAAGGGCGCGATGTACCCGATGGGCAACTGGTTCGCCGCCAACGCCGACACCAAGAAGCACGACTTCGAGGTCGGTGTCTTCAACTTCCCCACCGAGGACGGCAAGCTCGTCGTCCCGGCCTACACCGGCGGCGGCATGATCGTGAACGCCAAGGCCGCGAACCTCGACGCCGCCAAGAAGTTCGCCCTCGGCTTCCAGCTCGACAAGGACCAGCTCGACGCCTCGGTCAAGGCCGACGGCCTGTTCCCGGCGATCAAGGGCTACACCCCGCCGGCGGACGTCGGCCCGACCTTCAAGGCCGGCTACGACCTCTACACCCAGGCCGTGCAGCAGAACGCCGTCGTGCACGCCTTCCGCTGGGAGACCGCCGACGACGGGCTGCTGCCCGGCATGAAGGACAAGGTCGACCAGGCCGCCCAGGACGTCATCACCGGCCGCAAGTCCGTGGCCGACGCGTGCGCGTTCCTGGACACCGAGTGGGCGAAGGCGGGCTGACGCACTTGTCCGCCGTCGTCAGTCCTCCCGCTCCCCCCGCGGCCCGCCGAGCGCCCGCCCGAGGCCGGCGGCGCAAGCCGATCCTGCCGCGGCTGTGGCACTTCGCGTCGTTCGGCGCGCCGGGCGTGCTCGTCTACCTGTGCTTCGTGATGGCGCCGATCCTGATCAGCTTCGGCTACAGCCTGACGAACTACAACCCGTTCAACCCGCCGGTGAAGTTCGTCGGCTTCGACAACTACCAGCTGCTCTTCACCGACGAGCAGTTCTTGACCGCGTTGAAGGTCACCACGATCTTGACGCTGATCGTGGTGATCGTGCCGAACGTGCTGGGGCTGGGCGTGGCTTTGCTGCTGGACCGGAAAGGCTGGCTCTACAACGCTTTGCGCAGCGTGTTCTTCACTCCGGTGATCCTCAGCTCGGTCGTCGTGTCGATCGTCTGGTCGCGGCTGCTCGACGACCAGGGCCCGGTGAACAACCTGCTGCGGGCGGCCGGGATCGAGCACCCGCCGGGCTGGCTGTCCGATCCGGACGTCGCGCTGTACTCGGTCGCGTCGATCGTGTGCTGGCAGATGCTCGGGTTCTGCGTCGTCGTGTACCTCGCCGGGCTGCAGGGCGTGCCCACCGAACTGCTGGAGGCGGCCGAGATCGACGGCGCCGGGCCGCTGCGGCGGTTCCGCGCCGTGACCTGGCCGCTGCTCGCGCCGTCGCTGACGATCAACACGGTCGTGCTGCTGATCTCGGCGTTCAAGACCTACGACTACGTCAAGGTGATCACCAACGGCGGCCCGGGGTCCGGCGCCACCGCGACCATCGCGTTCGACGTCCTGCAGACCGGCTTCGACTCCAACCACGTCGGCTACGCGTCGGCGATGGCCGTGTCGATGCTGGTGATCGTCGCGGTCGTGACGACCGTCGTGCTCGGGTTCCTGCGCCGCCGGGAGGTGGACCTGTGACCCGGGCCTGGCTGCGGCCCACGGTCGCGCTCGTGGTGGGTGCGGTGTTCTTCGTGCCGCTCTACCTGGTGCTGACCAACGTCATCAAGCACGGTGACCGGATCGCCGCGGAACCGGCGTCGCTCCCCCTGCCACCGACGCTGGCCAACATCCACGCGGTGCTGACCCGCCCGGACGGCCTGTTCTGGGTGAGCCTGACCAACAGCGTCGTCGTCACGGTGCTGTCGATCCTGGTGCTGACGGTGCTGTCGGCGATGCTCGGTCACTACCTCGCGCGCTCGGGCAAGCGGTGGACGAAGGTCCTGACGCTCGTGCTGCTCGCCGGGCTGATGATCCCGCCGCAGGTCATCCTCATCCCGATCACCGACGTCCTGCGGGTCACGCACCTGATGGCGACGCTGCAGGGGCTGATCCTGTTCAACGTCGGGTACTACGTGCCATTCGGCGTGTTCGTGTTCACCGGGTTCATCCGCGGGGTGCCGGTGGAGCTGGAGGAGGCGGCCCGGCTGGACGGCGCGAGCCGCATGCAGGTGTTCTGGCGCGTGGTGTTCCCGCTGCTGCGCCCGGCGACGGCGTCGGTGCTGATCTTCCTCGGCGTGTGGATCTGGAACGACTTCATCGACCCGCTGATCATCCTGGGCCCGAGCCAGGGGACGACGATCACGACCGGCATCTACCGCTCGATCGGGCAGTACCAGGCGGATCTCGGGAGCGTGTTCGCGCTGATGTTCCTGGCCACGCTGCCGGTGCTGATCTTTTACCTGGCGCTGCAGAAGCAGTTCGTGAAGGGCTTGACCGGCGGCGCGACGAAGGGGTGAGCGCCGCTCCCAACCGAGAGCCCCGATCACCTGCGAAAGTAGGCGGCGCTCAGTTTCGAGAGCACTGCTCACGGGCGCTCGGGTGCACTGCTCGGAGTCGAGAGCAGTGCTCACCCCCGGCGGCCGTCAGTGCTCAGTCTCGAGAGCAGTGCTCACGCTGAGCGGCGTCCGCCGCCCAGGGTCGAGAGCGCTGCTCGCGAATACTTGCGCCGGCGTGCTCTCGACCGAGAGCACCGCTCACGTACGGCGGCGTGCACCGTTCAGAGTCGAGAGCACTGCTCGCGGGCACTTCCAGCGCGACGCTCCCAACCGAGAGCACCGCTCACCAACCGACCGAGAGCGCGCTCACCGGCGCCGGCGACCGCCGGCAGTCAAAGCTCGCGGACCTTCCCGCCATCGACCTCGAGCCGGCGGCCGACGTGCACGGCGTCGAGCATCCGCCGATCGTGCGTCACCAGCAGGAGTGTGCCCGGGTACCTGTCCAGCGCCGCCTCGAGCTGCTCGATCGCCGGCAGGTCGAGGTGGTTGGTCGGCTCGTCCAGCACCAGCAGGTTCACCCCGCGGGCCTGCAGCAGGGCCAGCGCGGCGCGCGTCCGTTCGCCCGGCGAGAGCGTCGCGGCGGACCGCAGCACGTGGGCGGCCTTGAGCCCGAACTTGGCCAGCAGCGTCCGCACGTCGGCATCCGGCAGCTCCGGCACCTCCCGCGCGAACGCCTCCGCGAGCGGGACGTCACCGAGGAACAACCGCCGCGCCTGGTCGACCTCGCCGACGACGACGCCGGGCCCGAGCGTCGCGCTGCCTTCGTCCGGGTCGATCCGGCCGAGCATCGCCGCGAGCAGCGTCGACTTGCCCGCGCCGTTCGCGCCGGTGATGGCGACCTTGTCCGCCCAGTCGATCTGCAGGTCGACCGGCCCGAGCGTGAACCCGCCGCGCCGGACGACCGCGCCGCGCAGGGTCGCGACCACCGCGCCCGCCCGCGGGGCCGCGGAGATCTCCATCCGCAGCTCCCACTCCTTGCGCGGCTCCTCGACCACGTCCAGGCGCTCGATCATCCGATCGGTCTGCCGGGCTTTCGACGCCTGCTTCTCGGTGGCTTCGGTGCGGAACTTGCGGGCGGCCTTGTCGTTGTCGGGCTGCTTCCGGCGCGCGTTCTTGACGCCCTTCTCCATCCACGCCCGCTGCATCCGCCCGCGCGCTTCGAGGGAGGACTTCGTGTCGGCGTACTCGTCGTACTCCTCACGCGCGTGCCGGCGCGCGACCTCGCGTTCTTCGAGGTAGGCCTCGTACCCACCGCCGAAGACGTTGACCTGCTGCTGCGCCAGGTCGAGCTCGACGACGCGGTCGACGGTCCGGGCCAGGAACTCGCGGTCGTGGCTGACCAGGACGGTCGCCGCCCGCAGCCCGGACACGAACCGCTCCAGCCGGGCGAGCCCGTCCAGGTCGAGGTCGTTGGTCGGCTCGTCGAGCAGGAAGACGTCGTAGCGGCTCAGCAGCAGCGACGCGAGTCCGGCACGGGCGGCCTGCCCGCCCGACAGCGACGTCATCGGCTGGTCGAGGTCGACGGCGAGCCCCAGGTCGGACGCGACTTCGGCAGCCCGTTCGTCGAGGTCGGCGCCGCCCAGGTCGAGCCACCGGTCCAGGGCCACGGCGTAGCGGTCGTCCGCGCCGGCCTCGCCCGCGGTGAGGGCTTCGGTCGTCGAATCGAGGTCCGCCTGCGCGGCCGACACGCCGGTGCGCCGCGCCAGGAACGCGCGCACCGACTCGCCCTCGCGCCGCTCGGGCTCCTGGGGCAGGTGCCCGACGGTCGCGGTCGGCGGGTTCAGCCGGATCTCGCCGTCGTCGGGTTTCGCGAGCCCGGCCAGCGTCCGCAGGAGCGTCGACTTGCCGGCGCCGTTGACGCCGACCAGGCCGACGACGTCGCCGGGCGCGACCACGAGATCGAGGCCGGAGAAGAGGATGCGGTCACCGTGGCCCGCGGCCAGGTCCTTCGCGACGAGAGTTGCGCTCATGAGGTGGCCAAGTCTACGGCCCCGTGCTGAACTGTCAGATCTTGGTCAAAGGCACCGACGGTGTGTGTCCGGTGGCGCTTTGATCACTCAGTGTGGGTAATCTGTTCGGTTGTCGATACCCCCGCACAGTGAGGTGAAACAGCATGGGCGAATCCGCTCCCCCGGTCACCCTCGGCCGAAGGCCGAAACCGAGGGAAGGCCGCCCATCCGCGCCCCGGCCCACGATGAGCCGGCGCCGCGAGGTCAGCCACGCCAGCGCGCGGTCACTGCTGATGACCGTGCTCGGCGAGTACACGCTGCCTCGTGACACGCCGGTCTGGACGTCGATGCTGGTCGAGGTGCTCGGCATCCTCGACATCGAGGAGAAGTCGGCGCGGCAGGCGCTGGCCCGCTCCGCGGCCGAGGGCTGGATGGTCTCCGAGCGCGTCGGGCGCCGGGTGCGCTGGTCGCTGACGCCGCCGGGCCGCCGGCTCCTGACCGAGGGCGCCGAGCGGATCTACGCGTTCGGCCGCGAAGAGCGCCCCTGGAACGGCCAGTGGCTGATGCTCATCGTTTCCGTGCCGGAGGCGAAGCGCGACCTGCGGCACCGCCTGCGCACGCGGCTGACCTGGGCGGGCTTCGGCTCGCCCGTGGCCGGCGTGTGGGTCAGCCCGGACCTGAGCCGCCAGCGGGAGGCCCAGCAGATCGTCGACGAGCTCGGCCTGGACGCCCAGGCGATGTCCTTCACCGCCACCTACGGCGAGGTCGGCGAGCAGGAGACCATGGTCGCCCGGTCCTGGGACCTCACCGAGCTGAAGGACCGCTACGAGGACTTCATCGACCGGTTCACCGGGCTGCACCCGACCGGCGGCCGGGCGGTGCTGCGGGCGCAGACCGAGCTGGTGCACGAGTGGCGGCGGTTCCCGTTCCTCGACCCGCAGCTGCCCGCCGAGCTCCTGCCGGCGAAGTGGAGCGGGACGAAAGCGGCGGAACTGTTCCATCACAAACACGTCGACTGGCGCCCGGAGGCCCAGCAGTATTGGGACGACATCGTCGCCGCCGAAGAAGCAGGGTGAACATGACCGACCAGGCCCGCCTCGACCGTGACGGCGGGCTCGCCGTCTTGACGATCGACGCTCCGCCGTTGAACCTCTACACGGCTTCCCTGCAATCGGACCTGTCCGACGCCATCGGCGCGCTGGAATCATCGCCCGCGCGAGCGCTGCTGATCCGCGCCGAGGGCAAGGTCGTCAGCGGCGGCGTGGACGTCTCGCTGTTCGACGCGCAGGGCTCGCCCGCCGAGGCGAAGGTGCTCTTCGACGAGATGCTCGCGGTGCCGGACCGGATCGCGGCGCTGCCGTTCCCGACCGTGTTCGCCGCCCACGGCTTGTGCCTGACCTGGGCGTTCGAGGTGGCGGTGGCGTGCGACATCGTCCTCGCCGCCTCCCGCGCGAAGTTCGGGCTGGTCGAGAAGGTCGTCGGGCTGACGCCGACCATGGGCGGCACCCAGCGGCTCGCGGCCCGCGCCGGCGTGGGTCGCGCCAAGGAGTTCGTGATGACCGGCGACACCTACGACGCCGCGACCCTGGAGCGTTGGAACGTCGTCAACCGCGTCCTGGCCGACGACGGCTTCGACGACGCGGCGCGGTCCTTCGCTTCGCGGCTGGCCGAGGGCCCGACGCGCGCTCACGCGGCGACCAAGCAGGTCCTCGACCACTTCTCCGCCGGCGGCGTCCCGGAGGCGAACGCGCACATCACTTCGATCGCCGCGGCGCTCTTCGAGACCGAGGACCTCCGCAACGCCGTGAAGTCGTTCCTCGCCGACGGGCCCGGGAAAGCGACCTTCTCCGGCCGTTAACAGTCCGTTCGGACAACGGTTGCCGCCGTTCGGGCGGGCGCGGATCTCCCGGCACCGGGTTACATTCGATGTGGTCTAGACCACGTCGTCGTCCCCCGCGTGCCGCTTGGAGAACCGCCATGAGACGCACTCCCGCACGACTACGCTCCGCGCTCGCCGCCGTACTGATAGCAACCGGCGGCGTCGCGGCGCTCGCGCCACCCGCCGCCGCGGCCGGTTCGCTGACCGCCACCCTGGCGATGAGCGGCACGACCGGCACCTACACCGTCGCCAACACCGGCACCGCGTCGGTGAGCAACTGGGCGATCACCTTCACGCTGCCCGCCGGCGTCACCGCCAGTACCGGCGAAAACGGCACGGTGACGCAGAACGGCACCCAGGTCACGCTCACCCCCGCGTACTACATCGCGACGCTGGCGCCGGGCCGCACCACCTACCCGTACAGCCCGACCTTCCGGCTCAGCACGGCGGCGACGCCGGCGCAGTGCCGCGTCGACAACGCGAACTGCGACGGTTCACCCGACACTCCCCCGGGCGCGCCCACGAACCTGCGGCTGGTCGCGAAGACGACCAAGACGGTCGCGCTGGCCTGGAACGCCTCGGCCGCCGGCTCGCTGCCGGTGACCGGCTACGACGTCTACCAAGGAACTTCCCTGGCCGCGTCGGCGACCGGGACGAGCGCGACGATCAGCGGGCTCACGCCGGGTACCGCGTACTCGTTCACGGTGAAGGCCAAGGACTCGAAGGGGACGACTTCGCCCGCGAGCACCGCTTTGGCCGTCACGACGAACAACCCGGCCGACGACACGCAGGCACCCTCGGCTCCCGGTTCCCTCCGTTCGACCGCCGCCGACGCGACTTCGGTATCGCTCACGTGGACCGCGTCGAGCGACAACACCGGCGTCGTCAGCTACGACGTCTACCGCGGTTCCACCCTCGCCACCACGGTGACGACGACGGGCGCGGTCGTGACCGGGCTGGCACCGTCCACTTCGTACACCTTCACGGTGCGTGCCCGGGACGGCTACGACAATGTTTCCGCCGCCGGCAACGCGGTCTCCGTGAAGACCGGCGACATCGTGTCGGGCTACGCGAAGGTCGGCTACTTCGTGCAATGGGGAATCTACGGGCGCCAGTACTTCGTGAAGAACCTCGAGACGTCGGGCGCGGCGGCGAAGCTGACGCACCTGCTGTACGCGTTCGAGAACATCGATCCCGTGAACCTGACGTGCCTTTCCGGCGTCACGAAGGGTACGACGGCGAACCCGCAGGATCCCAACCAGGGTGACGGCGCGGGGGACGCCGAAGCCGACTACTCGCGGCCGTTCTCGGCGGCGCAGTCGGTGGACGGCGTGGCCGACACGGGCTGGGAGTCGCTGCGCGGCAACTTCAACCAGCTCACGAAGCTCAAGGCGAAGCACCCGAACCTGAAGGTGCTGGTCTCGCTGGGCGGCTGGACGTATTCGAAGTACTTCTCGGACGTCGCGGCCACGGACGCGTCGCGCAAGAAGTTCGTCTCGTCGTGCATCGACACGTGGATCAAGGGCAACATCGCGTCCTACGGCGGCGCGGGCGGCCCGGGCACGGCGGCCGGCCTCTTCGACGGCATCGACCTCGACTGGGAGTGGCCCGCGAGCGCCGATGGCCACCCGGGCAACCACTGGAGCCCGAACGACAAGAACAACCTGACGGCGCTGCTGGCGGAGTTCCGCACGCAGCTGGACGCGTACGGCGCGACGACCGGCAAGCGGTACCAGCTGCACGCCTTCACCCCGGCGGACCCGGCCAAGGTCGCGTCCGGGTGGGATCTGTCGAAGGTGTTCGACTACCTGGACGTGGCGAACGTGCAGGGGTACGACTTCCACGGTTCGGGCAGCGACAACTCGTGGGAGCCGAACCGCACCGGGCACCAGGGCAACCTGTACGCGGACGCGGACGACCCGTACAACTTCCACTTCAGCGCGGAAGCGGCGATCAACGCCTACACGAATGCCGGCGTGGATCCGCGCCGGCTGACTTTGGGGTTGGCGTTCTACGGGCGCGGCTGGCAGGGCGTCGCGGACGGCGGGAAGAGCGGCGAGTGGCAGTCGGCGACCGGCGCGGCTCCGGGGCAGTTCGCCGAGGAAGCGGGGACGCGCGGTTACGCGAACCTGGTGGCGAGCGTGCCGGGGTGCGCGGTCCACCACGACACGGCCGCGGTGGCGACGTCGTGTTACACGGGCAATGGCGGCCAGTGGTGGACGTTCGACGACGCCTGGTCGATCGGGCTGAAGACGGCGTGGGTGAAGCAGCGCGGCCTGCTCGGCGTGATGGCGTGGGAGATGTCGGGTGACACCGGGACGTTGATGAACGCGGTCAGCGACGGTCTCGGCTGACGGTACAGCGATTCAGCCCGCTGAACGGAAAACGCCTTCCGTTCAGCGGGCTGAACATTTTCCGGTTCTTTTCTTCAGGAGCCGAAGAAAGGGCTTCGACGGGTCTTGACTCTCGATGGTCTGGACCATGAAACTGGCGGGACAGCGCGCTCTGGAGTGACAACGCCGTCTGGAGGAGAGCCATGTCCTGCTTGAGAAAAGTCTTTCTTACGCATCACTCTCCCGCACCCCGAAACCCCGCGCGGTCGTCGAATGCGGCTCGTATTCGAACCCGAACTACGGCTGTACCGACGAGCGGGAAGACGCGATCGCGGCGTACACGGCCGCCCTGATCTGGTACATCTCCGGCGACGCCCGTTACGCGCAGAAGGCGATAGCGTTGATGGACGCGTGGTCGGCGACGATCACGAGTCACACCAACAGCAACGCACCCCTGCAGACGGGCTGGGCGGGCTCATCCTGGCCCCGCGCGGCGGAGATCATCAAGTACACGTACACGAGCTGGCCGAACTCGGGCCGCTTCGGCACGATGCTGCGGAATGTGTACCTGAACAAAATCATCAACGGCAGCAACAGCAACGGCAACTGGGAACTGTCCATGATGGAGGCCGCGGTAGGAATCTCGGTGTTCCTGGAGGACAAGACGAACTTCGACAAGGCCGTGACCCGCTACCGAAACCGCGTCGCCGCGTATGTCTACCTGTCTTCCGACGGCGCGCTACCGAAGACGGTCCCCGGCAGGGGACTGTCCACGCGCGACCAGATCGTGGGCTACTGGCAGGGCCAGGGAACGTTCGCGGACGGCCTGACCCAGGAGACCTGCCGCGACTTCACCCACACGGGCTACGGCATCGCCTCGATCGCCGACGTAGCGGAGACGCTGCGCATCCAGGGCCAGGACGTGTACGGAACGGACGTGGGCGAGCGCCTGCGCCAGGCGCTGGGGTTCCAGTCGAAATACCAGCTGGGCACGGCGGTGCCATCATGGCTGTGCGGCGGTCACCTGAACCTCGGGTTGGGCCCGGTGACGGAGGTGGGGTTCAACGCGTTGAACACCCGCCTGGGCATCGCGATGACGAACACGCAGACGTTGACGGAGCGCCAGCGCCCGGCGGGCTCGAACAACCTGTTCGTGGCGTGGCAGACGCTGACCCACGCCGGCAACGCCGCTTGATCTTGCCCCATCCGCCTGACTCGCGTTTCCGCAGGTCAGGCGGATGGCGACCCCGCGCGCAGGGCCGTTCGGCGGGCGCGCTAAAGTACTTCTCACGCACTCAGCGAGTGCGGGTCCGGGCTGTGGCGCAGTTTGGTAGCGCACTTGACTGGGGGTCAAGGGGTCGCAGGTTCAAATCCTGTCAGCCCGACGGACAAGCCACGTTCACGCAGGTGGACGTGGCTTTCGTCGTATCCGGGTCGACTGCGACAACCGCACTCGCTCGTTTATGTCGCCCGGGCCTTTGCCCCGCGCAGCGCCGGGCTCCGGCTTGCCTCCAGCGCCGCCCTGCGATGCCCGGTTAGGGTGTGCGCCTCTACGGGAGGTTCGCAGCGACCATGACGGAGGATGAGACCTACGACTACGACATCGCCGTGTCGTTCGCCGCAGAAGATCGGGAGCTTGTCAGGGACGTCGTGACCGGACTCAAGGAACACGACGTCAAGGTCTTCTTCGACGAAGACAGCACCGCCGAGACGTGGGGTGAAAACCTCCTCAAGGCGATCTACGGCCGTCGGGCTCGCTATGCCGTTCTCTTCATCTCGAGCCACTACGTCGCCAAGAAGTGGACCACCTACGAACGGCAAGCAGCCCAGGACCGGGCCTTCCAACAGACCGCTTCCCACATCCTTCCGGTGCGTATCGACGATTCGGACCTTCCCGGGCTCTTGTCCACCGTCGGTTACATCGACGCCGACTTCGCCGGCGTGCGAGGCATCGTCGATGCCGTCCTTCGCAAGCTCGGCGATCACGGCCGGACTCGCGCTCCGAAGTTCGACGGTAGAGCGCCGCGGACACCAGAAGCTGTCGCCCTGGTGCTCAGCGAACGGCCTCCCGGATGGGAGTTCCTTCTCTACGGCGGCCTCCTCCACCGAGGAATCGCCGATCTGGAAGACAATTACCTGGACCACGTCATCGAGTTCGCTGCACACAACGGCAAGGTAATCGCCGGCGAAGACGGACTTTCGTGGCTGGGCAACAAGCTGACCTCGGTCAGCACGATCGTCGCCAATCTCGACCGTGTGCTGTCGGACGACGCACAGACCGCGGCGTTCGGAAAGCCCGGCGAAGCCGGTGATCCCGAGCGGATCATCCACCTGGCGAACCGGCTCACTGGCATCTACGAAGAACTACTCGACTGGGCCGCCGGGATCCGGGCAACCGGCTTCGAGGACGACGCGATCCGACACATCGCCGTCGTCGAAGCGCGGCTCGCCGACATGCCGATCCAGCAGCTTCGCAGGTTCGTCGAAGACTTCTTGCAGCAGATGGACGGACTCACCGCGCGGCTTCTCGCCGGCGAGAACGTGGATCTCACCTTCAGCGTGAAGATCGAGATGGACCCAATAAGGCCGGCGGACCACCACCGCGCCCTTCGAGCCTATGCCGCCCAGTTATCCCGCAAGTCCTGACGGTCATCCACCTGCAAGCGCTACAGTAGGCCGAGCAGATTCGAAGGGGACGAGGGTGACCGATCAGGAGGGCGCGGACTGGATCCCGCCCGATGCCGACCTTTCCCGGCCCAGTGCTGCCCGCATCTACGACTACCTGCTCGGCGGGGCCCACAACCTCGCCGCCGACCGGGCCGTCGCGCAACGGCTCGAAGCCATCCAGCCCCAGGTGGCCACCGTGGCCCGGCGCAACCGGGCCTTCCTGAGGCGCGTCGTGCGGTACATGCTCGACCAGGGCATCCGGCAGTTCCTCGACCTCGGCTCCGGCATCCCGACGGTCGGCAACGTGCACGAAGTCGCCCAAGCCGTCGATCCCCGCGCCAAGGTCGTCTACGTCGACTACGAACCCGTCGCCGTCGCGCACAGCCTCATGCTGCTCAAGGACAACCCGAACGCCGAGGCCTTCGAGGCCGATGCCACCGATACGGAAACCGTTCTCGGCTCCGAGTCCGTGCGGAAGCTGATCGATCTCGAGCAGCCCGTCGGACTGCTGGCCATCACGCTCGGGCACTACCTGCCGGACGTCCGGGGGGTCTTCGGGACCTACCGGGACGCGCTCGCGCCCGGCAGCCACCTCGCGCTCACCCACCTGACCAACGACTTCGCCGTCCTGCGCGACCCCAAGATCGCCGAGACCATGAAGTCGACGCAAGACCGCATCTACCCGCGCTCGCGCGACGAGGTGCTCGCTCTCTTCGACGGCTTCGAGCTCGTCGAACCCGGGCTGACCACCTCCGCGAATTGGCGGCCCGATCGGCTCGCCGCCGTCGTCGACCCCGAAGAGGACGGCCTCTACGCCGGCGTGGGCGTCAAACCTTAAGGCTCGGTGGAGAAGCGTTCCCACGCCGACTGGCGGGTCATCCCCAGCGCGTCGCCGATCTGCGCCCACGTGCCGCCCAGGGCGCGCGCCTTGCCGACCCACGCGGCCAGGTTCTGCTGCACCTGCGCGGTCGCCGCCGCGATCGGGGCGAGGTTCTGCAGCACCTGCTCGAGCGGCAGGTCGTGCTCCCACGGGGCGATCATCGGTGCGTCCGACGGCTTGCCCTCGATCACCGAGACGCACAGCTGGACGCACCCGTCGCAGATGAACACCCCCGGACCGCCGACGAGCGTGTCCACTTCCGTGTTCGGCTTCGCGCAGAAGGAACATTGTACGATCACCGCCATCCGGCCTCCTTTGTCAGGGGCGACCTTACGCGCGTAAGGCGGACCCTGACAAGCTCAAGAACGACGACGTCCATTCGGCGAGCTCCGTCAGCCGCGACTTCAGCTCTTCGATCTCGGCCCAGCGGCGGTGCTCACGCTCCAGGTCCGGTACCAGGAAATCCTCGACCAGCTGCAGCAACGTGGCGATCTCGTAGGCGACGTCGGCGAGCTGCAGGAACGGTCGGTACTCGGCTTCGGTGCCGGTACCGTTGCGCGTGGCCCAGTCGCGGGCGCCGTGCCCCGCGGTGCGGCACACCGCCACCACCGTGCGCCGGAGGTCACCGCGCCGGGAGTCCGGCCGCCCTTCGGTCAGCGGGGCGACGTTCCAGGCCACGGACAGCAGGCAGCAGCCGGCGTCGTCCATCGAGGTGTTCATCACCGGACGTACTTTGGGGACCCCTGGGCACAGTCCGGCCGTTCCGACTCGCGGAGTCACGCGATCGTGTGAATAACCGCCCCGGATCGGGTCATCGACGCGCGGAGCCGGCCAGCATCGGCAGCGACACGAAGTCCGCCAAGGCCTGCTGCCCCGCCGCGTTGGCGTGGATGCCGTCGCCGTTCTCGTACACCGGCAAGATCGTGTTCGGCTTCAGCGGGTCCTTCAGCACCTCGTCGAAGTTCACCACGCCGGAACACGTGCCGCCGCAGGAGGACCAGCGGGAGACGAACAACCCGATCTCGTGGCGCGCGAGGTTCGCCGCGTCGTCGTATCCGGGCCGGGGCGTGCTCGGCGTCACGTAGACCGCGATCCCCGCCGCCCGCAGCCGCTGGAACACCGAGCGGTAGCTCGCCAGGATCGTCTCGCCGTCGCAGCCGTACGCGAGGTCGTTCGTGCCGTAGTAGTAGATCACCGACGTCACGCCGTGCAGGGCCAGGACGTCGCGGTCGAGGCGGCTCCCCGCGTCCAGGCCGGCAACCGACGGCGGCATCCCCGGGCACGAGGGCGCGCTCGTCGTCCCCGAGACGCCCGCGTTGGCCACCGCCAGCTGGGCCGACGGGGGCGCCTGGGCGACGATCCGCCGCGCCAGGTCGTCGGGCCAGCGGCGGTCCGCGCCGAGCTGGGTGCAGCCGGGGCCGCAGTTGGTGCTGCCGATGCCGTCGACGACCGAGCTGCCGAACGGGACGACCGTGCCCCGCAAGGACGTGTTGTGCACGTCGACGGCGCTCACGACGTACGTCGAGCCGACGGTGGAAGTGAAGGCTCCGCCGGAGCCATCGGCCGCGTGGTCCCCCGACCCCGGCGCGGTCAGGTAGTTGTCCCGCAAAGCCGCGCCGTGGCGGCCGGGAGTGGCCGTGCCCGCGACGAACATGCTCACCGCGAGGTTCGTGTCCGGGCTCGTCACGAGCCGGGTTTCGTCGCTCCAGACGTCGCCGCCCACCGGGATCGTGACGGCCGGACGGCCGGCGAAAGTCAGGTCGCGCACGTCCGAAACACCGGCGCCGCCGGTGCTGAGCCCGGCGGTGGCGTGCCCGATGGTCAGCGGGCCGGTGCCGAAGGTGTTCTGGAGCCGGACGCGCACGGCGTCGCCGCCCTGGCTGAGGTGGGTGAGCATCCGCAGCGACCGGCCGGACACGGGCGCGTCCGCGTGCCCGTCCTGCGACTGCGCCCAGGAGGTGAACCACGCGTGTCCCGCGCCGTCCGCGCTCGGCGCCGAGGCGACGACCAACGCGGAAATCGTGGCCAGTACACCGATCCGATGGGCTACTCGCATTCGATCGATGGTAGGGAGCCGGTCACGAAAGCGGCAAGCAGCTTGTCCGATCTTGTCAGCGCCGGGGGTTTTCGTTCGGCGAACCGTACGAAACGCCGGACGGCACGAGGGTGATCACCGTGACCAGCCCGCCCGGGTGTTCGCGCATCCTGCGTCAGCCCTTCGCCAGCGCCTCGACGCGGCCGATCGGGCCGTTGTAGTAGTTCTGGTCCCCCGGCAGCCCGCCACCGCGCGCGAACTGCCAGATGCTCTGCTTGTCCCAGCCCGCGGGCAGCTCGCCGATCTCCGGAGCGTAGCGGGCCAGCCACAGCGGATCGGTGTTCCCGAACCGGTTCGTGTTGCCGGTGCAGCGCTTCCACCAGGACGTGCTCGTGTAGATCAGCGCGCTGCGCTTCGCCTTCGCCAGGTACGTGCGCGTGAAGTCCGTGATCCACGCCGTCATGTCGGCCGCGCTCTTGCCGTAGCAGACGTCGCCGTACGGGTTGTACTCGATGTCGAGCGCGCCGGGCAGCGTCTTGCCGTCCGGGCCCCAGCCGCCGCCGTGGGCGATGAAGTACTCCGCCTGCTCCGCGCCGCCGGAGATGTCCGGGCGCGCGAAGTGGTACGCGCCGCGGATCAGGCCGGCCGTGTGCGCGCCGTTGTACTGCCCGATGAACTGCGGGTTGAGGAACCCGGTGCCCTCGGTCGCCTTGACGTAGGTGAACTTCGCGCCGGCGCCGGCCGCGGCGGCCCAGTCGACCGGCCCCTGGTGCCCGCTGACGTCGTGGCCGAGCGTCTGCCCGGCCGGGTCGACGCGGGCGGTTCCCAGCACGCCTTCGTGCAGCGCGATCTGCGTGCCGGCGAAGTTCGTGGCCGCGAGGGAGTAGTCGGGCGCGGCTTCGGCGGGCGCGGCGGCGACCACCGAGGCGAACGCGGCCAGCGCGCCCGCCGCGGCGAGCCTCGGCCGCCACCGCCGTTCGTCGTGTCCGGCAACGGTTCGGCTCATCGGGGCTCCGATCTCGGTACGGGCACGTCCGGCTCCCATGCTGCCTCGCGTGGTCGCGTTCCGCGAGCCTTCTGTCACCCGATGTAGTGATCTTGGCCGTCAGAGCTCGGTGGTGATGATGGCCTCGACCAGCACTTCGCCCGACCGGGTCAGCTGGATCACTCCGTCGTCGGGTCGCAGCTCGACGAGCCCTCGCGCGGCCAGCGACCGGAACTTCCCCAGCCACGGTTCCGCGAACAGCGAACGCCCCGGGAACCGCGATGCGTGCAGCGAATCCCGTAACGGCTGCAACGTCGTCAAGGCCATCTTCACCGCCCGCGCCTCCTGCGCCTCCGGCGTGAACCGCGTCGCCGAACCCAGGGGAATGCGGCCGTCCGAAACGGTTTCGATGTAGCGGCGGGAGTTGACGTCGGTGATCGCCTCGGACGCGCGGCAGCTCGAGCTGCCGCCGAGGCCGATCGCGACTTCGGCTTCCTGCTTGTCCTGGTCGACCATGATGGCCTTCCACTTCTCGGGCCCGAGACCGGCGCGCGCGAAGTACATCGTCGGGTGCTCGGTGTAGCCCGCGGCGCGCAGGCCGTCGGTGAGCAGCTCGCGCATCTGGTACTGCTCGCCGAGCGTCGGCCAGCGGTGGCCGTCGCGCACCAGCTTGTCCCGGTACGCCGGCAGCTGCCACGCCGCCGGCTTCTCGCCGGTGACGCCGGTGCGCGTGTCGCTGTAGGACGCCAGGTGCAGCTTCGTGCACACCACGGCCGTGACTTCGTTCTCCAGCACGATGTCCAGATCGCGGCGGACGCTGTCCAGGGTCTGGTCGAGCAGGCCGTACATCAGGTCGATGCTGACCCACTCGAAGCCCAGCGACCGGGCGTTGCGGACGAAGTCGACGCACATTTCGGCGCTGTGTTCGCGGCCGCACAGCTCCAGGACGTGGTCGTCGAACGATTGGACACCGCTGGACAGCTTGGTGCAGCCCAGGTCCCGCAACAGTTCCAGCTTGGCCGGGGTGAACGTGCTCGGGTCACCTTCGAAGCGGATCGTCGTGTCCGCGGTGAACCCGAAGTGCGCGCGGTAGAACTCCAGCAAGCGGCGGATCTCCGGCTCCGGCAGCAGCGACGGCGTGCCGCCGAAGACGTTGAACTCCCCCACTTCGGCGCCGGCCAGGTGGGGCACGGCGTCGAGCCACAGCCGCGCTTCGGCGATGTTGAGGTCGACCCAGTGCTTCGCTTTCTCGTACGCCACTTCGGGTTTTCCCTTGACCAGCACCACCGGGTACTGGCAGAACCGGCAGCGATAAGCGCACGTCGGGATGTAGGACCAGAGATGAATGGGCCCGGACGAAGCCAGCTGCGCGTCGAGATCGCGCAGGAACTCCGACGGCGACCCGGGCACGTTGCCCGGGAAGACGTGCGCCCCGAACGGATCCTCCTGCACAAAATCGAGGAGGTGCCGGTTCTCCGGCGCCTCGAGGACATCGAGCACGGTGGGCCGCGGCCACGCCGGGTCGAGCGTGTGCAGCGAGCCGATCGCCTCTTCGTAGGCGAGGGTCATCAGAACACCCCTCCGTTGCCGAAGTAGTTGTGGGCCTCTCCGGATTCCCGGTCCTCGCAGTAGTAGTGGACGAACTCCGCGAAGCGCTCCGCCGGGATCTCCGCCAGGCACGGCGGCAGCGGCGGCGGGAACCCGATGTCCTCGCCGACGTGCCGCCGCAGGCAGGCGAACAGCTCGTCGGCGAACTCGAAGTACAGCCGGTACGACGGCGTCTTGTACGCGTGGATCGGCGTGAAGTCGACGACGTGCATCTCGGCGCGGATCTCGGCGATCCGCCGCGCGAGCCGGGACGCCAAGCCGGCGCCTAAGAACGCGATGACGGCGTCGTCCTCGAGGAGCGTGGGCGTCAGCAGCACCGGCAGGATCGTGTTCTTGGGCGTGAAGTCCTTGATCGAGAACTCCCACGCCTGCCGCGCTTCGGCCTCCGTCAGATCCGAAGCGGCAGCGGGCATCGACGGCCGGATGTCGCGCATGACGATGATGCCGTCGGAGCCGTAAGCCCGGCCGGCGATGACCTCGTCGATGGCGTGGTCGACGCGCCGCGGGTTGATCTCGACGCGCGAGCGCGGCGCGTACGTGATCGCGTCGCCACCACTGGCGACCTTGATGCCGAAGTCCCAGTCGTCGGACAGGTGACTGACGAACTTGCCGTCCTGCAGCTGGTAGAAGATCTCGATGCCGCCGGCGCGCTCGTAGGCGTCGCGTTCGCCCGCGAAACCCTTGCCGTCGGGGAAACCACCGAACAGCGAGAACGTGACCGCGCGGCACCGCAGCGTCCGCTGGATCGCGTCCCACAGCCGAGGCCGGCCGGTGAAGTGCTCTGCACGGTAGTAGTAGTCGCAGACGCCGATCGCGGCCTTGCTCGACTCCATCGCGGCGAACAGCTCGCTCAGCCAGTGCGGGTCGACGCGGCAGTCCGCGTCGGCCGACACGAGGTAGAACCGCTCCCCCGGGTCGGTTTCCGGCCGGTTCCGGCTGCGCGCCGCGGCGAAGTCCATGCCCGCCCGCCGCGCGCACGACACGCCCTGCTCGGGTTCGTGGATGACGTGCAGCGCGAGTTCGGGGTGCGAAGCCGCGAAGGCGCGCGCGACGGCCACGGTGTCGTCGGTCGAGTTGTTGTCGACCAGCACGACCTCGTACCGGCTCTTGTCGAGGGCTGCGTCGCCGTCGCGCTGGTCGTGCAGCGTCCGCAGGACTTCCGGGAGGTTCGCGGCCTCGTTGTAGACCGGCAGGACGACGGAAAGCCGGGTGCCGGCCCCCATCGGCGGCGGGTAGAGCCGGTCGACGAGGTCGTCGACGACCCGCGTGCCGAAGTGCGCCTGGCCGAGTTCGGAGTTCGCCCGCACCACGTCCGCCCGTTTCCCTTCGTCGGTGATCAGCTCGGCCACTTCGCGCGCGAACGCCGCGTCCGGCAGGTCGCGGGCCCGGATGTCGAGCACCGGCGCCCGGAATCCCTTGCGGCCGTAGACGACGTCGTACAGCTCGTAGCCGCTCGTGACGTACGGCGTCCCGGAAGCGATCGCCTCGCTGACCGGGTTGCCGTAGCTCTCGTAGTCGTAGGAGGTCAGGAACGACACGACCGTCGCGTGCGCCAGCAGGTCTCGCACCGAGTACCGGCCGGGCAGGGCCGTGTCGTACGGCGTCAGCCAGCCACCGAACACGACGCGGTCGCGGACGCCGAGCCGCGTCGCGAGGTCCGTGAGCCGCGCGTGCTCGGCCGGGGTCTCGTCGACGTCGCCGGCGACGAACAGCCACGCGTCCGGCAGCAGCACGAGGAGGTGCAGGTCCCGGTCGATGCGCTTCTGCGGGATGATCCGCGTGATCCGGGCGAGCAGCGCAACGCCGTCGGGAATGCCGTGGTCCCGCCGGAATCCCGCGTTGCGCTCGTCGACCCGCGCGGGCGCGATGGCGAACGCGTTGGGCAGGACGTCGATGGCCCGCAGGTCCGGCACCCACTCGAGGGTCTTCGCCTTCGCCTGCTCGTGCAGCGCGAAGTAGTGGATGTGCGGGGAGTTCCGCGGCGCGGGGACGCCGGGGTACGGGAAGCGGCCGTACTTCGCGATGCCCGGTTCGCTCTGCCACATGAGGTCGTGGTCGCGCCAGAACACGAACCGGCCGAGGCGGTGGCGGGCGCCGTAGCGGTCGATCGCGCGGTAGAGCGCCTCGGTGTAGGCGATGTTCTCGGGCAGCGTGCCGTTCTCGACCAGCACCAGCGTGACGCCGAGGCGTTCCCAGGTGGCCACGATCTTCCCGGCCAGCTCGCTGGCGATCCGGTCGATCTCCGGACGCAGGGTCTCGTCGCCGTGCTGGACGACTTCGCGCAAGGTCCGTTCGACGAAGTCCCGGTCGTAGCCGCGAATCCCGTCGACGCCTTCGACGCGGTCGAGCGTGACCCACCCGGGCAGCAGCCCGGCTTCGTCGCGGTAGCGCCGGAAGAAGGCGCCCTTGTCCGCCTTGATGTCGTAGCCGAGGTCGAGGTGGACGCGGTGCCCGGCGAACCGGCGCGCCGTCTTGAGGAACTCGACCACGACGCCGGAGAGCGGAGTGGCGTCGAAGGACACACCCCAGAGGACTGACATCGATGTCGGACTCCCGTCTCGGCTTCGCCGTCATTCCCAGCGTAAGCGGCGGCGCTCCGGGCGGCCGCGTGAGCGAGTGGTTGACCGCGGACGCCCGACCCCGCAGAGTGGCACCGTGAACCGGGCCCTCGGGGTGCTGACCTGCGGCGCCTTCCTCTCGATCGTGCTCGGGGTCCTCGGATCCGGGGAGCCCGTGCTCTCGCTGGTCTTCGGCGCGATCTTCCTCGTGCTCGCGACGGCGGGCTTCGGCTGGGTGCGCACCCGCGGCGGGTGGGCGTGGCCGGCCGCGTACGTCGGTGTCCAGCTGCCGCTGGCCTTCGTGACGTTCACGATCAGCGCCGGCGTCGGGGCGACGCTGTTCCTCGTCGTGCTGGTCAGCCAGTGCGTGCTGCTGCGCCTGCCGCTACCGGTGATCGCGCTCGTCATCGCGGTGGTGCCGCTCGTGCACCTCGGGATGTCGCTGGGCGAAGGCCTGCGGGAAGGGCTCGGGACGCTGGTGTCGGTGCTGTTCGCGGCCGTCATCACCGAGCTGCTGCTGCGCGAACAGCGCTCGCGCGGCGAACTCGCCGAGGCACACGAAAAGCTGCGCGACTACGCCACCCAGGCCGAACGGCTGGCGACGGCGCAGGAACGCAACCGCGTCGCGCGCGACATCCACGACGGGCTCGGGCACTCGCTCACCGTCGTCCAGATGCAGGTCAAGGCCGCGCGAGCGGTGCTGCCGACCGACCCGGACAAGGCCGACGAAGTCCTCGCGAAGGCTCAGGAACAGGCCGAGAACGCGCTTTCCGAGGTACGTCGCTCGGTGAAGGCGTTGCGCGAACCGCGGTCGACGCCGTTGGCGGACGCGGTGCGGGCGCTGGCCTCGGAAGCCGGAGTCCCGGCCGAGATCACGGTCTCGGGGACCGAGCGGCCGTTGCCGGAACAACACCGCGAGGCCCTGTTCCGGACGGCGCAGGAAGGGTTGACGAACGTCCGCAAGCACGCCGGCGCGGACCGCGTCGAGCTGGTCCTGGACTACGCCGACGCGTCGGTCCGGGTGGTCGTGCGCGACGACGGCGCCGGCAGCGACGGTGGCGCGTCCTCCGGCTTCGGGCTGCTGGGGCTGCGGGAACGCGCCGAGCAGCTGGGTGGCAAGCTCGACTTCACCTCGGCGCCGGGCGAGGGCAGCGCGCTGAGCATGGAGGTCCCGGGATGACACCGGTCCGCGTCCTGCTCGTCGACGACCAGGCGCTGTTCCGCGAAGCCCTCGCCACGCTACTGGCGACTCACAATGGCATCGACGTCGTCGGCGAGGCGGGCAACGGCGAGGAAGCGCTGAGCCGTGCGCAGGAGCTGACCCCGGACGTCGTCCTGATGGACCTGCGCATGCCGGTGCTCGACGGCATCGCCGCGACCCGGCGGCTGCGGCTGGCGCACCCGGACGTCCAGGTCATCGCTCTGACCACCTTCGACGACGACGAAGACGTCTTCGCGGCCCTGCGCGCGGGCGCGGTCGGGTACCTGCTCAAGGACGTCTCGTCGGCCCGGTTGATCGAGGCGGTGCTGGCGGCCGCGCGGGGCGAGTCGGTGCTGCAGCCGTCGGTCGCCGCGAAGGTCGTCGCGCGGTTCGCGCAGCTGCCCGAGCCGGCTCCCCAGTCGCTGGTGGTGCCGCTGTCGGAGCGAGAGCAGGAAGTATTGCGCCTGCTCGCGGACGGCCGCAGCAACCGCGAGATCGCCGCGAAGCTGTTCCTCGCCGAGGGCACCGTGAAGAACCACGTGACGAACCTGCTGGGGAAGCTCGGCGCCCGCGACCGCACCCAAGCCGCGCTGCGCGCCCGGGATCTCGGCTTGCTCTGAGGAGTCACCTGACCCGGGTCATGACTTCCGGCACGTCCCGATCCGGCCGGCACCCGGGATTCTCGTCCAGGAGCGAAACCGCACTGGAGGGAACCCGAGATGACCACCGCCGCCCCACCCCGGACCACCACCCGCAAACTCGCCCGGTTCACCGGGCACTACGTCGAGATGGTCGCCGCCATGCTCATCGGCATGGTGGCGCTCCACCCGCTCTGGCCGTCGTCCTGGCTGGAGCGCGCGGACGTCGACGCGCTCGTCATGGCCACGAACATGACCGTCGCCATGACCGCGGCCATGGTGCTGCGCCGGCACTCGTGGCCGCGGATCGCCGAGATGGCCGCCGCCATGTACCTGCCGTTCGTCCTGCTGCTCGTGCCGTTCTGGCTCGAGGCGATCGACGGCGCCACCCTGATGGTCGCCGGGCACGTGATCATGTTCCCGCTGATGCTGGCCGCCATGGTGTGGCGCCGCGCCGAGTACTGGCACTGACATGCGAACCGTCCTGAAGTGGTTCGCCCTGGTAGTCGCCGTGCTCGCCGTCCCCGCCGTCGGCGCGACCATCGCCGCGCTCTCGGCGTTCGGGGCTCTCTACTCCCCCGGCCCGGACCGGCCTCTGCCCGCCGCGACGCCGCCGGTCCACGACCCGGCCAAGCCCACCGCGGTAATCGTCGTCGGCGATCGGGGGGCCGTCGTCTCCGACACCCTCGCGCCATACGAAATCCTCGCCGCGACCGGCCGGTTCAACGTCTACACCGTCGCGTCGAAGCGGGAACCGAAGCCGCTGACCGGCGGCCTCGACCTCGTCCCCGACCTGAGCTTCGACGACCTCGCCGCCCGGCTCGGCCCGAAGGCGCCGGACCTCGTCGTCGTGCCCGCGCTCCCGGACGTCGGCGAGCCGAGCACCGAGCCGGTCAAGCGCTGGCTGCGCGCGCAGGCCACCCACGGCGCGAAGCTGCTGAGCGTCTGCAACGGCGGCGGCGTGCTCGCCTCCACCGGTCTGCTCGACGGCCGGCCGGCCACCGCCCACTGGCTGAAGCTCGACGCCTTCGCCGGCGACTACCCGGCCGTGCACTGGGTGCCCGGGCAGCGGTTCGTCGACGACGGCGACGTCGTCACCACCGCCGGGATCCTGTCCGGCATCGACGGGACGCTGCACTGGGTCGAGCGGCTGGCCGGTCGCGACGTGGCGGCCGACGCCGCGAAGGCGGTCGGCTGGACGCGCTACGGCACCACGGTGCCGGTGCACCCGCCGGCGTCGATGCCGGACGCGGCCGCGATCGTCAACGCCGCCTTCCGCTGGAACCCGGACGAGATCGGGGTGCTGCTCGCCGACGGTGTCGGCGAGCTCGAGCTCGCGTCGGTGTTCGACACCGAAGGCCAGTCGCTGTCTTCGCGCACACTCGCCGTGAGCGCCGACGGTGCCCCGATCCGGTCGCGGCACGGCCTGACCTTCGTGCCGCATGCGTCCCTCGCGTCGGCTGACCTCGACCGGCTGATCGTGCCGGGCGCGACGCGCGGGGTCACTCCTCCGCCCGGCGGCCCGGCCCCGGAATACGTCCACGACCGGCCCGGCTTCGCCTACGACACCGCGGTGAACGCGCTCTCGCGCCGCACGGACGTCGCGACCGCGCGCTGGACCGCGAAGGTCCTGGAGCTGCCCACCGACCGCGTCGCCTTCGAAGGCCGGGCCTGGCCGTGGCTACCCACGGCGCTCCCGGTAGTGCTGATCCTGCTGGGCGCGGCGGCGGTCACCGTGGCCGTGCGGGTGCGGAAGCGGCGCCAGGGCTGAGCGGGGACGCCCCGATTCCCGGCGAATCGGGGCGTTCGGCGCCCCTAAAACGATTTAGGAATTCCCAAGTCGTCGAAGCGATTCACCAGGTATGCGTCCCGGTGGAGTATTGCCAACGTGTGAGTACGTGATTACAGTCACGTATCACGCTGTATTGAAACGTTTAAATATCGTCGCCCCCATCCCCGCCGTAAGGGAGCCCGCATGCTGCCCTCGAAGCTCTGGCGCGCGACCACCACCACGCTCGCCGCGATCCTCGTCCTGTCCGCCGCCTCGGTTCCCCCGGCCGGCGCGGCTCCACCGGTCGACCTGGCCGGCGCGCACTGGATCTGGTACCCGGAAGGCGACGCCCGGGTGAGCGCACCGGCCGCGACCCGCTACTTCCGCACGACGTTCACCGCGCCCGCCGGCGCGGTCAGCGACGCCCAGTTCGTCGTGACCGGCGACGACACCGCCGACGTCTGGCTCAACGGCAAGCCCCTCGCCTCGTCCGCCCGCACCACGGACTCGTGGCGGACGGCGCTGCCCGTGGACCTGCGGCCCGCGTTGGCTCCCGGCGTCAACACCCTCGCCGTCGCCGTCCGCAACGCCGGCGGCCCGGCCGGCTTGCTCGGGCGGCTGCGGGTGACGACCTCCTCGGGCACCACCGACCTGACCACCGGCGCCGGCTGGAAAAGCGCCACCACCGCGGCGGACGGCTGGGAGCAACCCGGTTTCGCCGACGGGACCTGGGCCGCGGCCGCGGATCTCGGCACTTACGGCGCCGCGCCGTGGGGCAGCGGCGTCAGCACCCCGAACGGCTCGGCGAAGACGCCGCTTTCGGTCGCGAGCGCCACGACCGCGCAGCGGATCAACCCTCTCGGCGTCGACCCGGCCCAAGCCCGGTTCGGCTGGAAGCTGGCGTCTTCGGCCGCGCAGCAACGGCAGTCGGCCTACCAGCTCGTGGTGTCCGCCGGCGGTCAGGACGTCTGGGACAGCGGCCGCGTCGCCTCCGCGCAGCAGGCCGACGTCGCCTACGGCGGCCCGGCCCTCGCGTCGCTGACCGCCTACACCTGGAAGGTCCGCGTCTGGGACGGCGAAGGCCGGATGAGCGACTGGAGCCCGGTGCAGCGCTTCGAAACGGCGCTGCGCGACGCGGGCACCGAATGGACCGGCGCCTTCCTCGGCCGCGCCACGGCCGGTCCGGACCTCGCCGGCGCCAGCTGGGTCTGGTACCCCGAAGGCGATCCGGTCGGCGGCGTGCCCCCGGCCACGCGGTTCTTCCGGAAGAACGTCGACCTGACCGCGGCGCCGTCGAAGGCCACCCTCGTCGTGACCGGCGACGACACCGCCACGGTCTGGGTCAACGGCACCCAGGTCAGCGACTCCCCGCGCGCCACCGACTCGTGGAAGACCGCTGCCGTCATCGACGTCGGCAGCCTGCTGACCGCCGGGACGAACACCATCGCCGTCCGCGCGGAGAACACCACGCAGAGCCCGGCCGGGATGATCGCCAAGCTGACCGTCCAAGGTGGACCCACGGTGAGCACGGACGGCACGTGGAAAGCGAGCCAGACCGGCCCGGACGGCTGGCAGCAGCGCGGGTTCGACGACGCGTCCTGGGTGGCGGCGCGGGCCTTGACCGCGTACGGCACCGGCCCGTGGGGCGCGAACGTCGCCGTGAGCGCCCCCGCTCCCCTGCTGCGCAAGAGCTTCACGGTCTCGAAGCCGGTCGCGGACGCACGGCTGCTCACCACCGCGCTCGGCCTGCAGGAGACCCACCTCAACGGCGCCAAGGTCGGCGGCGAGGTCCTCGCTCCCGGGTGGACGGACTACGCGAAACGCCTGCAGTACCGCGTTTCCGACGTCACCGGGCAGGTTCGCCAAGGCGAGAACGTCCTCGGCGCGCTGGTCGGCAACGGCTGGTACTCCGGCAGCATCGGCATCGCCGGCAGCCAGAAGTACGGCACCGAGCCGTGGTACTCCGCGCAGCTGAAGCTGACCTTCACCGACGGCACGTCCACCACGGTCGCGACCGACGGCACCTGGAAGACCGGCGACGGCGCGATCCGCGCCGACGACCTCTACCAGGGCGAAACGTACGACGCCCGGCTCGCGAACGGCTGGGACCGGCCCGGCTTCGACGACCGTGCGTGGGCGGCGCCCCGGGTCAAGACCGGTGCGAAGCCGAATCTGGTGTCCCAAGTGGACAACGGCGTCACGGTGCAGCAGGAGTTCAAGCCCGTCTCCTGGACCCAGCCGAAGCCGGGGGTCTGGGTGGCCGACCTCGGCCAGAACTTCAGCGGCTGGAACCGGCTTTCGGTGACCGGCCCGGCCGGCACCACGGTCACCATGCGGCACGCCGAGGTGCTCAACCCGGACGGCACGATCTACACGACGAACCTGCGCGCGGCGCAGGCGACCGACCGGTTCACCCTGGCGGGCACCGGCGGCGCGGAGACGTACGAGCCGCGGTTCACCGTGCACGGCTACCGGTACGTCGAGCTCACCGGCCTGCCCGCGGCGCCGACGGCAGCGACGTTGACCGGCCGGGCGATGTGGACCTCCGGGGCGCAGACCGGCACGTTCACGACGTCGAACGCGCTGGTGAACCAGCTGCAGCACAACATCCTGTGGGGTGAGCGCTCGAACATGCTGTCCGTGCCGAGCGACTGCCCGCAGCGCGACGAGCGGCTCGGCTGGACCGGCGACATCGGGATCTTCGCCGGCACCTCGACGTTCAACCTCGACGTCGCGAACTTCCTCGGCAAGTTCAGCGACGACCTGGTCGACGCCCAGCACGACGACGGGTCCTTCACCGACGTCGCGCCGGGCGTGCTGAGCGGCTCGGGCACGGCGGGCTGGGGTGACGCGGGCGTCATCGTGCCTTACACCCTGTGGCAGCGCTACGGCGACACCGGCGTGATCAACGAGCACTTCGCCGCGATGGTCAAGTGGGTCGAGTACCTGCGCTCGACGTCGGGTGCGGACCTGATCCGCGACCACCAGACGTACGGCGACTGGCTCAACGTCAACGACAACACCGCGCAGGACCTGATCTCGACGGCGTTCTTCGCGTGGTCGTCACGGCTGGTGTCGCGGATGGCCGCGGCCACCGGGCACACCGCCGAAGCGACGAAGTACGGGACCCTGGCCGACCAGATCGGGGCGGCGTTCACGAACCGGTTCGTCCAGGCGGACGGCACGGTGGGGGCGAACACGCAGACCGGGTACGTCCTGGCGCTGGCGTTCGGGCTGCTGCCCGCGGCACGCGTCCAGCCGGCGGCGGACAAGCTGGCCGCGAAGGTCGCGGCGTCCGGCGGTCATCTCAGCGTCGGCTTCCTCGGCGTGGAGAACCTGCTGCCGGTGCTGGCCGCGCACGGGCACGCGGACGTCGCGTACCAGGTGTTGCTGCAGCCGGACTTCCCCGGCTGGGGCTACATGATCGGCCACGGCGCGACGACCATCTGGGAGCGCTGGGACGGGATCAAGCCGGACGGCTCGTTCAACGATCCGGGGATGAACTCGTTCAACCACTACGGCCTCGGCTCGGTGGGCGACTTCCTGTACCGCTCGGTCGGCGGGCTCTCGCCGGCGTCCCCGGGGTACGCGTCGCTGCTGGTGGCGCCGCGGCCGGGTGGCGGGTTGACGTCGGCGAAGTCGGCGTACGAGACGCCCTACGGCGGCGCGGTCAGCGACTGGTCGGTCTCGGCCGGGAAGCTGACGCTGCGCGTGACGGTCCCGGCCGGTTCATCGGCGACGGTGCAGGTGCCGACGTCGCAGCCGGGTTCGGTGGTAGCGCCGCCGGAAGCGGTACCGTCGGCGGCGAGGTCGTACTTCGTGCCCGCCGGGTCGTACGTCTTCACGGCTTCGGCATGAGGTGACGAGCGCCCCAAGGCGGCCTTGGGTGCGTTCGACGCACCGAAGGCCGCCTTGGGTGCGTTGAACGCACCGAAGGCCACATTGGGGCGCTTCAGTCCGGGAGGAGCCTGAACTTCAGGTGGAAGTTGTCCAGGCCGGCCGGAAGCGGGCGTTCGGGGGCCAGTACCGGCCCCGACGCCTGCTCGAAACCGTGCTGTCGCACCAGGTTCGCGAGCATCGTGCTCGCGCAGAACAGGACCAGGTCACGGCCCGGGCAGACGGCCGGGCCCGCGCTGAACGGCACCAGCGCCGGGTTCTCCGCCGCCCGGCCGTCGAGCCAGAGGTCCGGGTCGAAGCGGTCGGCGTAGGACAGCCCCGCGTTGCGGTGGAAGAACGGCGTGAAGACCAGCACCGTCGTCCCCGCCGGGCCCCACGACGTCTCCTCCGTCGTTTCGCGCAGCAGCATCGGCGTCGTCGGCCACAGCCGGACCGACTCCAGCACGCACGCGCGCAGGAAGCGCAGCTGGTGCGGCTCGGCGAGGTCCAGGCCGGACACGTCGGTGCGGACGCGCTCCAGCTCGGCCGGGTGGGTCGCCAGCAGGGCCAGGGCCCGGAAGGTCGCCATGCCCGCCGCGTCGAACGCGAACAGCCAGTGCGCCACCTGGTCCACGGCCGTGCCGTCGTCGCCCACGGACGCGATCGCCGCTGCCAGGCTGCCCGGCTCGGCGCGGCCGAGGTGGGCGCTGAGCCGGGCGCGGAACTGCTCCCGCGCCTGCTTGCGCCGCGGGTGCAGGTACGCCCAGTTCGCGTCCAGCCGCAGGCGTTCCAGCAGGTCGGTGAGCGTTTCGTCGGTTCGGGCGCCCGAACCGAGCACGATGCGCCGCACGAGCCGCCACCAGGCGACGTTGAAGGTGTCCCAGGTCAGCTCGTGCGTGACTTCGCCGAGCAGCGCGGCGGACTCCTCCGCGATCGCGCGCGCGAACGGTGTCGCCAGCTCGTGCAGCGGGCGTCCCGGCTCGAGGACGGCCTCGGTGAAACTGCGCCGCAGCCGGCGGTCGTGCGCGTCGGAGATGAGCACGCCGTGCGGCTGGAAGTGGCCCAGTGCGGCTCGTTTCTCCACTGTGGACGGACTGAACGGCGTCGGCGCGCCGGCGAGCAGTTTCTCCACGTCTTCGCGTGCGAGGGCCATCCCGACCGACCGGCCGGGGACGCGCAGCTTCAACGGACGCCCGTCGTGTTTCTCGCGCAGCCGTGTCAGCAGCTTCACGCCCGCACGGTCCGCCCGCAGCTTGCCCATCAGGGCCATCGCCGAAGGACGACGTTTGATCACCCCGCCGGCCAGCGTGGGCAACGCCACCTGGAGCGCGACCTGGAGGGTCTCGGCCACCGAAGCGGTCGCCGGGCGCGCGAGCTTTTTCCGAGTGGACGTCATGGGCGTCCGGCTACCCGTGATCGCCGGGGCGGAAACGCCGTCAGTGACGCAGCGCGAGGTTCAGGACGTCACCGGCGTGGTCCAGGCAGTCGACGCAGATCACGGCATCCCGCTGGGCGCAGGTGACGCGCAGCAGCGGACGGCGCAGGCCGAGGAACGTCCGGCGTTCGCGGCGACCGCAGAACTCGCAGACCGCGGCCAGCGGCGACGTCACCGCCGCCAGCACGTTCCCGCCCGGGGTCTCCCGGTCGGCGCCGTCGCGCGCCACCCGCAGCCCGGCGCGCACGCAGTCCACGCAGATCGGCCCGGCCTTGCCGGGGACCCGCGGGCCGCGCACCGTGCCACAGAACCGGCAGGGCCGCCCGGCCCCGTTCGCCGCCGTCACGGCACCTCCTCCCGGTTTCGCCGCGCGCACACCGGGAACCCGAGGCGCGACGCCACCTGCCGGTCACGCTACCCGCATCCGCACCGGCTGGGCGGCGTCGGCGGAACCCGGCTCACGCTCGGCCGGGTCCCGCTCACGGACCTCCCGCCCGGGCGGCACGGCACGAGCGGGCAGGAGGACCCTTTGTCGTCGTTGACGGTGCTGTTCGGCGTGGCCGGCCTGCTCGCCCTGGCCGCGGCGATCGTGCCGAAGCTCGTGGCCGACCGGCCGTTCTCGGTGCCGCTGGTGATGCTGGTCGCCGGGATCGTGCTGGGTCTGTTGCCGCTGCCCGCGCCCTACGGCAACGGCTGGAGCGATCCCGCCGCCCACCTGGAAGGCGTCGAGTCCTTCACCCAGCTGGGTATTCTCGTCGCGCTCGCCGGGGCCGGCCTGTCCGTCGACCGCCCGTTCGGCCTGAAGCGCTGGGGCTCGACGTGGCGGCTGCTCGCGCTGACCATGCCGCTGTCGATCCTCGCGATCGCCGCGCTGGGACACTGGTGGCTCGCGCTGGCGCCGGGCGTGGCACTGCTGCTGGCCGCGGCGCTGGCGCCGACCGACCCGGTGCTGGCGGGCGACATCGGCGTGCCGCACCCCGACGTCGAGCCGGACCTGGCCCGGAACAACGAAATCCGCTTCACGCTGACCACCGAAGCGGGGCTCAACGACGGCTTGGCGATGCCGTTCGTCCTGCTCGGGCTGGCGATGGCGGGCAGCAGGCCGAACCTGGACCTCTCCTGGGTGCTCGTGGACCTGCTGCTGCCCGTCGCGACCGGCGTGGTGCTGGGTCTGCTCGCCGGGCGCGGGCTCGGCTGGGCGATCTTCCACACCTCGTCGGACCGGCTGCGGCTCGCCGAGTACGGCGACGGTCTGGTCCTGCTGGCCCTGGCCTTCCTGCCGTACGCGCTGGCGGAGCTGGCCCACGGCAACGGCTTCGTCGCCGTGTTCACCGCGGCGGTCTGCGTCCGCAAGCAGGAGCGGGAGCACGACTACCACGGCGTCCTGCACGCCTTCGGCCACCAGCTCGAACGGCTCTTCGTGCCGCTGGCCCTGCTGGGGCTGGGGCTGGGTATCGGGGACGGCCTCCTCCTCGGCCTCCGCCCCCTCGAAGTGGTGATCGCGGTGGTCGCCGTGCTGGTGGTCCGGCCCCTGGTCGGCTGGGTGACACTGCTCGGGTCTTCGGCGGGCCGGCCGGCGAAGCTGGCGATCGCGTTCTTCGGCGTCCGCGGCATCGGCACGCTCTACTACCTCGCGTACGCGATCAACCGGCTGCCGGTCGACCACCAGGACGTGCTGTGGCGGGTCGGCGCGCTCGCCGTCGCCGTCTCGGTGGTGGTCCACGGCGTCCTCGCGGAACCGGCCATCCAGCGGATCGAGCGCATGGGCGGCCACCTGCCCGCCCACTGAACCCGGTTGGCGAGGACGGCCGCGGGGTACCCCGCCCGGCGTGCGGGTGACATCCGAGGTGCTGCCCTGGTGGCTCGGCCTGACCGGCCTGTGGGTCCTGACGCTGTCGACGCCGTCGCTGCCGGAGGTGGTGGCCGCGGCCGTCGCGGCGGTGCCGTGCGCCTTCGCCGCCCGCGCCGCGCGCAAGGCCGTCGAGGGCACCTGGCGGCCCCGGGCGCGCTGGGTCCGCTGGCTGCTCGCGGTACCCGCGGCCGCGGTCCGCGAGTCCGTCCAGGCCATGGTCAAGGTGGCGCGGCACCCGCGTGCGGGCCGGTTCGACACGGTGACCCTGCCCGGCGAACCCGACGCGGTTCACGAAGCCCGGGCGGCCTGCGCGGCTGTCGTCGTCGGCAGCACGCCCGGCACGATGGTCGTCGCCACTCCGCCGGACGGCCGTGACCTGGTCGTCCACCGCCTGCTCGAGGGTGACTCGCGCGTGCTGGACCAGGTGCGCCGGTGACCGGCTGGCTGATCGCCGCCGTGCTGCTCATGGTGGGCGGGCTCGGCCCGGCGCTGTGGCTCGCCGCGCGCGGTGACGCCCTCGGCCGCCTCGCCGGGCTGCAGCTCGCCGGCCCGGTCACCGTCCTCACGCTGCTGCTGCTCGTGCAGGCCTACGGTCCGTCGAGCGCGGTGATCCTGCCGCTGACGCTGACGGTGCTGGCCTTCGCCGGCACGCTCCTGTTCATCCGGCTGCTGGGGACGACGGAATGACGGTCGTCGCGCAGGTCCTGGTCTTCGCCGGCGTCGCCGTCGTCGTGGTCTCGGCGCTGGCGATGCTGCGGGCCCGGACCCTGCTCGACCGGCTGCACCTGCTCGCCCCGGTGACCACGCTGGGCGGACCGCTGGTCGGGATCGGGCTGACGCTCGCGAACGGCTGGACCCTGACGTCGGGCGCCATCTTGCTCACCATCGTCCTGCTGGCGGTGACCGGCCCGGTCCTGCAGTCCGCGGCCGGGCGCGTCGAGGCGCAGCGGCAGGGTGCGATCGACGAGGACCTGCCGTCGTGACGACGGTCGTGCTGCTGGTCGCCCTCGCGTTCGTCGCCGTCGCCGGGTTCGCGGTGGTGGCCACCTCGGACCCGCGGCGCCAGGCGATCACGCTCTCGCTGTTCAGCCTGTGCCTGGCGCTGGTGTTCGTCGCACTCCAGGCCCCGGACGTCGCGCTGTCCGAACTGGCCATCGGGTCGGCCGTGGTGCCGCTGCTCGTGCTGCTCACCATCCGGAAGGTGGGCGGGCGATGACGCTGCGGGCCCGGACGTGGCTGTGCGCGGCCGGCGCGCTCGGCGTGGCCGTGCTGCTCGTGACGGCGTTCCTGCGGATGCCGGAGTTCGGCGGCACCCTGCACGTCTACCGCGACCTCGCCCTGCCCGCCGCGATCGCGCGCGCGACGCCGAACCTCGTGTCGTCGATCAACTTCGACCTGCGCGCGCTGGACACGCTCGGTGAGGAGACCATCGTCGCCGCGGCGGTCGTGGGCACGCTCTCGCTGCTGCAACCGTCCAAAGAGGAACGACAGCGGATCGGGCCCCAGCGCGGCTACGTCATGCCCGTGGTCAAGCTCGCCGGCTACCTGATGCTGCCGGTGACCCTGCTGCTCGGCATCGACGTCGTCGCGCACGGCCACCTCACCCCGGGTGGTGGCTTCCAGGGCGGCGTCGTGCTGGCCACCGGCTGGCACCTGCTCTACATCTCCGGCAGCTACCCGGCGCTCGCGCGGCTGCGCCCGATCGACTGGTGCGAGTACGCCGAGGCGGCGGCGACCGGCCTGTACGTCGTCGCCGGGCTCGCCGGGCTGGTCGCCGGCGGCGCGTTCCTCGCCAACGTCCTGCCGAAGGGCGAGTTCGGCTCGCTGGTGTCGGCCGGCACCGTCCCGGTCCTGAGCGTCCTGATCGGGATCGAGGTCGCCGCCGGGCTCGTGGTGCTGCTGGCGCAGTTCCTCGGCCAGGGCCTGATCCGCGAGGAGACCCCGTGATGGTGGGGATGGCCTGTTATGGAGTCGCCGGCTGGCTGCTGCTGATCGGCGCGATCGGCATCGTGCGCAGCCGGCACCTCGTCCACACCGTCGTCTCGCTCTCGGTGGCCCAAGCCGGGACGTACGTGCTGCTGCTCGGGATCGGTTACCAGGACCGGGCCGGCGCGCCGATCGTCGTCCAGGACCAGCGGCAGCCTGTCGTCGACCCGATGGTGCAGGCGATGACGCTCACCGACATCGTCGTGTCGGCGACGATCACCGCACTCCTGCTCGGCCTGACCATCCAGATCTCCCAGCGCCACGGGACGGTCGATCCCGACGAGCTGCGCGCGCTGCGCGGCTGAGGCGATGACCGCGCTCCCGGCCCTCGTCGTCGCCCTGCCGCTGCTGGCCGCGTGCGTGCTGCTCGGACTGGGCGTGAAGCTGCCGCGGGTGGTGGCCGACGCTATCGCGACGACCGCGGCGCTGGCCGTCACGGTCCTGACCGCGGTGCTGCTCGTGGGCGTCCAGCACGGCCGGGTGGTGAGCTGGCTCGGCGGCCAGCGGCCCGACGGCGCCCGGTCCCTCGGCATCGTCATGGCCGCCGACGGTCTCAACACCACGCTGGCCCTGCTGGCGTCGTTCCTGACGACGTGCGCGCTCGTCTACAGCTGGCGCTACTTCCAGGCGGTCGAAGCCCGCTACCACGCGATGATGCTGCTGTTCCTCACCGGCATGCTCGGCTTCCTGCTCACCGGGGACCTGTTCACCCTGTTCGTCTTCTTCGAGCTGATGAGCGGCGTCGCCTACGCGCTGACCGGGTACCGCGTCGAGGAGGCCGACTCCGTCCAGGGCGCGCTGAACTTCGGCGTCGTGAACTCGCTCGGCGCGTACTTCACGCTGATGGGCATCGGCCTGCTCTACGCGCGCGGCGGGCAGCTCGGGCTGGCCCAGCTCGGCGTCGCCCTCGACGGGAAACCCGCGGACGCGCTGGTGCTCGCCGCGTTCGTGCTCGTCTGCACCGGCCTGCTGGTCAAGGCGGCCGCGGTGCCGTTCCACTTCTGGCTCGCCGACGCGCACGCGGTCGCGCCGACGCCGGTGTGCGTGCTCTTTTCCGGTGTGATGGTCGAACTGGGCGTCTACGGCGTGCTGCGGGTGCGGCGCACGGTGTTCGGCGGCGTGCTCGACGACGGCGCGTTCGCCCGGGTGCTGCTGGTGCTCGGAATCGGCAGCGCGCTGCTCGGCGCCGTCCTGTGCTTCACCCAGCGCCACCTGAAACGGCTGCTGGCCTACTCGACCATCGCGCACACCGGCCTGTTCCTCTGCGGCCTGGCCGCCGCCGACGGCGCGGCCGGCACGGGGTTCGTGCTGGCGGTGGCCGGGCACGCCGGGGCCAAGGCGGCGCTGTTCCTGCTCGTCGGGGTGCTCAAGGACCGCTACGGCAGCGTCGACGAGGACGAGCTGTTCGGCAAGTGCGGGCATTCGCGCCTCGAAGGCGGGCTGTTTGTGCTCGCGGCGCTGGTGCTGGCCGGGTTGCCGCCGTTCGGCGTCGCGTTCGGCAACGACGTCGCGGAACACGCGCTCGAGCACACCGGGTACGGCTGGCTGGTGGCGGTGTCCGTGGTCGTCACGGCGGTGACGGCGGCCGCGGTGCTGCGCGCCGGCCTGGGTGTCTACTTCGGACTGGGTCGGCCCCCGCGCCGGGACGACGGCGAGCGGACCGACGGGACCGACGAAGAGCCCGAGACGGGCGGCCGCATCGAGCGCACCCCGGCGACGATGACCGGCGCGATCGTCGCGGTGCTGGCCACCGCACTCGCCGTCCCCTGGCTGCGAGGAGCCGCCGTCACGGCCGGGCGCCAGGAAGCGGACCGCGCCGGGTACCTGCACGACGTCCTGCCCGCCGCCGGGTCACCCGGGTCGCTGCCACCGGCGACGGCGGAGTGGACGTCGTCCGGGCTGCTGTTCAGCGGGATCACGGTGCTGCTGGCCCTCGGCATCGCCGCAGCGGCCCTCTGGCCGCACCGGCTCCCGTCCTGGCCGCGGCCGGTCCGGGCGGCCCTCGATGTCCTGCACCGCGGCCATTCGGGCCACGTCGGGGACTACGTCGCGTGGCTCCTCGTGGGGGTGACGGTCCTCACGGCGCTCGTCCGGTTGTGATGTGTACGCGCCCGGCAAGTGGGTAATCGAGGGTCAAGGCCCTTTTGGCGACTGGCCGAACCGGAAATGTCGCCATGACGGAAGGTGCACCCATGAACGACAAGATCGAGAACAAGGGCGAAGAGCTCAAGGGCCGGGCGAAGGAAACCGTCGGCGACGCCACGGGCAACGAGCAGTGGCAGGCCGAGGGCAAGTCCGACCAGGCCAAGGGCTCGCTCAAGCAGGCCGGCGAGAAGATCAAGGACGCCGTCAAGGGCGTCAAGGACAAGGACTGATCCGTAGTCCTGCCGCTGCCGCACCCCGGAACCCGGGGTGCGGCAGTTTCTTGTCTCAGCGCCCTTCGGACCGGCGTTCGAGCCGCTCCCGCTGCGGGATCACCACGTACTTTGGGTCCTTTGTGGACTCCACTCCCGCCGCGTAGACGCCGAACCGCGTGCACAGTCCGGAAGCCAGGTAAGCCGCTCCCGCCAGGACACTCGCCGCCCGGTTTCGCCGCGCCAGCAGGGAAAGACCCGCCCCGGCCGCCGTCAGTGCCTTCGCCGCCTTCAGCAGCTTACCCGCGCGGCCCGTCCGGTACGGCTCCGACACCAGGCCCAGCCCGGTCTCCAGGTGGTGTTCGGCCACCAGCTCCGCGACCGCCCCCACCAGACCGGCCCGGACCGCCGGGCCGACCTCGCCGGCCGGAACCGCCAGCAGGGCCGCACCCGCGCCGCTCGTCAGCGCGCTGCCCGCGAACAGCACCGGAAGCGTGCCGTGGGCCTCGTGCCACGACGGCGTCGCCGTGTCCGCCAGCAGGACCGCCGTGTACGTGCACATCGCCGGACCGAGCACGCCCGCGGCCGCCCCCGCCAGCCGGCCGATCCGCGGCAGGCGCCCGGTCACCTCGGACGCCGCCGCCACCGCGGCCAGCCCGGAGAACGGCGAGAGGATCCAGGATCCCACCGACAGCGGCGACGTCGGCTTCAGCACCCGCAGCATGTGCAGGAACCGCGTCGGCTTCCCCAGGTCGTGGACCAGCGCCCCGACGCTCGCGATCGACCCGCCGGATGCGACCAGCTTGCCGACGCGGGCCAGGCCCGGGCGCCCGGTGACGTCGGCGAGCGCCGCCAGCATGGCCGACGTGCCCGCCGCGCCGCCGAGGAACAGGTACAGCGGGACGTCCGGCTGCTTCCAGGCCGGCTCCTTGAGGATCGGCCGGCCGTAGTAGGACTTGAATTCGGCGGGCTCGACCATCGTCCGTTCACGGCGCGGGCTCATCGACGCCGTCCCAGGAACGACGCCGCGACCGCCACGGCCACGCCGGCCGCCGTCACCGCGGCCCGCTTCCACATCGCGGGCAGGTCCCGGGTCGTGACCACCGGGTCCGGCGGCAGCCCGTAGACCTCGGGTTCGTCCAGCAGCAGGAAGAACGCGCCGTCGCCGCCGACGCCGTCGTCCGGGTCACGGCCGTAGAGCCGGGCCTCCGGCACGCCCGAGTCGTGCAGCGTCTTCACCCGCTCGTCGGCGCGTTCGCGCAGCTCGTCCAGCTCGCCGAACTGGATGGAGTCGGTCGGGCACGCCTTGGCGCACGCCGGTTCCATGCCCGCGCCGAGCCGGTCGTAGCAGAGCGTGCACTTGAAGGCGCGGCCGTCACTTTCGCGTTTCTCGATGACGCCGTAGGGGCACGCCGGGACGCAGTAGCCGCAGCCGTTGCAGATGTCCTGCTGCACGACGACGGTGCCGAACTCGGTGCGGAACAGCGAGCCGGTCGGGCAGACGTCGAGGCAGGCGGCGTGGGTGCAGTGCTTGCAGACGTCGCTCGACATCAGCCAGCGCACGCCGGGGTCGTCCTGGCCCGGCGCGCCGACGTCCGGCATCCCGAGGTCCACTGTGGACTCGGTGGGCTCAGTGGATTCGACCGGCTTCGGCTGCTCGACGAAAGCCACGTGCCGCCAGGTGTTCGAACCCAGCGCGCCGGTGTTGTCGTAGGACATGCCCAGGAGGTCGAGCCCGCCCGATTCGGGCACGCCGTTCCACTCCTTGCACGCCACTTCGCAGGCCTTGCAGCCGATGCACACCGACGTGTCGGTGAAGAACCCCATCCGGGGCTGGGTGCCGTAGTCAGCCATCGGCTCGCTTCCGGTACTCGGCCACGAACTCCGGCAGCGCGGCGCCGCGCGGGCGTCGTCCCGGCCGGATGTCGCAGGTGGCCGCCTTGGATTCCTGGATGTGCACGTTCGGGTCCATCACGATGGAGAGGAGGTCGTTGGCCGCGTCGCCGCGGGACAGGCCGTTCGGGCCCCAGTGATACGGCAGGCCGATCTGGTGGATCGTCCGGCCGCGGACCTTCAGCGGCTTCACGCGGTCGGTCACGAGGACGCGGGCCTCGATCGCCGTCCGCGCGGAGACGATCGTCGCCCAGCCGCCGTTCTCGAGGCCGCGTTCGGCGGCCAGGGCCGGGGAGACCTCGCAGAAGAACTCCGGCTGCAGCTCCGACAGGTACGGCAGCGTCCGGCTCATCCCGCCGGCCGTGTGGTGCTCGGTGAGCCGGTAGGTGGTGAACACGTACGGGTAGACCGCGCTCCGCGCCGGGTTGTACGGGTTCGACGGGCTCTCGAGGGTCTGCCGCGTCGGCGACTCCTGCTGGCTGTACAGGGCGTTCTCCACCGGGCTCTCGAACGGCTCGTAGTGCGCCGGCAGCGGGCCGTCGGCCAGGCCCGCCGGGACGTAGAGCCACGCCTTGCCGTCGGTCTGCATGATGAACGGGTCCCGCCCGCCGAGCGCGTCCTGTGCCTTCGCCCCCTCGGGCGGCACGTGGTCCGGCGCCTTGGTCGGCTCGAAGTCCGGGACGTCCGGGCCGACCCACTTGCCCTGCTCGGCGTCCCAGCTGAGCAGCTTCTTCCGCTCGCTCCACGGCTTCCCGTCCGGGTCGGCCGACGCGCGGTTGTAGAGGATCCGCCGGTTCGCCGGCCACGCCCAGGCCCAGCCCTTCGCGACCCAGTCCTGCTCGCTGCCCGGCTGCCGGTTCGCGGCCTGGTTCTTCCCGTCGGCACGGACACCGCAGTAGATCCAGCAACCGCACGCGGTCGACCCGTCGTCCTTCAGCTGCGTGTACGCCGACAGCGGGCCGTCCGGGCCGTGGCCGTTGATCTCGGCGAGCACGGATTCGGCGCTGGGGTCGTCGGTCTCGCCTTCGACCGGGTAGTTCCAGGTGAGGTCGCGGATCGGCGCGTCCCGCGGGTCGTCGCCGATCCGTTCCCGGATGATCCGGCCCAGGTGGTAGTAGAACCACAGGTCGCTGCGGGCGTCGCCGGGCGGCTCGACGGCCTTGTGGTGCCACTGCAGGAGCCGCTGGGTGTTGGTGAAGCTGCCGTCCTTCTCGGTGTGCGCGGCGGCGGGCAGGAAGAAGACCTCCGTGCCGATCTCGTCCGGCTTCAGCTCGCCGGTCTCGATCTCGGGGCCGTCCTTCCAGAACGTGGCGCTCTCGATCATCTGCAGGTCGCGGACGACCAGCCAGTCGAGGTTCGCCAGGCCGAGCCGCTGGAACTTGCCGTTGGCCGAGCCGACCGCCGGGTTCTCCCCGACCAGGAAGTACCCCTTGCACTCCCCCTCGATCTGCTTCTGCACGGTCGCGTACGTGCCGTGGTCGCCGGTCAGCCGCGGCAGGTAGCCGAACCGGAAGTCGTTGTGCGGCTGCGCCGACTCGCCCCAGTACGACTTGAGCAGGCTGACCGTGTACGAGCGCATGTTGCCCCAGAACCCGGTCTTGCCGGCGTCGGCCGCGACGAACTCGTCGAGGCTCTGGTGCTGGTGCGCGTGCGGCATCGGGATGTAGCCGGGCAGCAGGTTGAACAGCGTCGGGATGTCGGTGGAGCCCTGGATGCTGGCGTGGCCGCGCAGCGCGAGGATGCCGCCGCCGGGCCGGCCGATGTTGCCGAGCAGCGTCTGCAGGATCGACGCCGTGCGGATGTACTGCGCGCCGACCGTGTGGTGCGTCCAGCCGACCGAGTACACCCACGCCGTCGTCCGGTCGCGGCCGGAGTTCGCGGTGACCGCCTCGGCGATCTCGGTGAACTGCTCGACCGGCAGGCCGCAGACGTCGGCGACCATCTCCGGCGTGTACCGGGCGAAGTGACGCTTGAGCACCTGGAAGACGCACCGCGGGTGCTGCAGGGTCTCGTCGGTCTTCGGCTTGGCACCGACCGCCGCTCCGCCGCTGCCGTAGGTGTCGGCCCGGGCTGTGCTCTGGTGGCCTTCGCCGCCGTGCTGGCTCTCCGAGCCGGGCTCGCCCGGCTGCTCGGGGTCGGTCGACCCGGCCGCCGGCACCGTCGCCGCGCCTTCGTACTCCCACGTCGTCATGTCGTACTGGCGGCGCTCGGGGTCGTAGCCCGAGAAGACGCCGTCGAGGTCTTCGGTGTCTCCGAAGTCCTCACGCAGGATGGCGGCCGCGTTCGTGTAGGCGAGCACGTACTCCCGGAAGTCCTTTTCTTCGGACAGGACGTAGTTGATCAGGCCGCCGAGGAACGCGATGTCCGTCCCGGCGCGCAACGCCGCGTGGACGTGCGAAACCGCGCTGGTGCGGGTGAACCGCGGGTCGACGTGGATGATCTTCGCGCCGCGGGCCTTCGCCTCCATCACCCACTGGAACCCGACCGGGTGGCACTCGGCCATGTTCGAGCCCTGGATGACGATGCAGTCGGCGTTGGCGAGGTCCTGCTGGAACGTCGTGGCGCCTCCACGACCGAAGGAGGTCCCCAGACCGGGAACCGTGGCGGAGTGTCAAATACGAGCCTGGTTTTCGATCTGTATCGCGCCGAGCGCGGTGTACAGCTTCTTCATCAGGTAGTTCTCTTCGTTGTCCAGCGTCGCGCCGCCCAGGCTGGCGAAGCCGAGCGTGCGGTTGAGCTTGCGACCCTGGTCGTCGGCGTCCTGCCACGTCTCGTCGCGGGTCTTGAGGACCCGGTCGGCGATCATGTCCATCGCCCGGTCGAGGGGCAGGCGCTCCCAGTCGGTGCCGTACGGGCGGCGGTAGAGGACTTCGGTGACCCGGCTCGGGCTGGTCACGAGCTGCTTGCTGGCCGACCCCTTCGGGCACAGCCGGCCGCGGGAGATGGGCGAGTCGGGATCGCCTTCGATCTGCGTGACGCGGCCGTCCTTGACGTAGACCTTCTGGCCACAGCCGACGGCGCAGTACGGGCAGATCGACTTGACCACCTTGTCGGCGTCTTCGGTGCGGGCGTGCCAGTTTTCCGAACCATCCGATTTGGCCGCCGCCGCGCGCGCCGTCCGGTCGGGACCGGTCAGCTGCCGGTACACCGGCCAGCCTTCGATCCACTTCCGGACGCTCATACCTGGCACGGTAGTAGCGATACCCGCGAAACGCAGGTTCAACCACCCGTGCGGCGGCTGCTGGTCCGCGACGTCATGAAAGAGTCGTTCACCGCGCCGGACGACATGAACGACCCTTTCATGTCGTTCCAGCCGGGAGCGACCCCGGCCCGGGCCCGACGAGATGCCGCGAATGAGTCATTCGCGACGGTCCGGCATCCGGCGGGTTCCGTCGCCGAGGGGCTCCGTCAAGCCGGCCGCGTCGAGGCGTTCCAGCAGCGGGATCATCACCCGGCGCGTGCTGTCCAGCGCCCGCCGGGCCTCCGAAACCGTGAACGGCTGGGGCAGCCCGCGCAGCTCGGCGACCGCTCGCTCGGGTGCGTCCGGCCCCAGCACCACGCCGTCGGCCACCGCCGTCAGCCGGCCGAGGCGGACGGCCGCCGCCAGCTCGCGGCGGCCCAGGCCCAGCTCCCGCAGCTCGTCGGCCTCCGGGGCGCGGAACGGGTGCTCGGCCAGCTTCTTCGCCACCGTCTCCAGGGCCTTCTCGACGGCCGGGGCGAGGCCCGCGCCGGGTCGCCGGACGAGCCCGCCCGCCACCTCGAACCCGCTACCCGCCAGCAGCGGGCCGACCAGGTCCGCGGCGGGCAAGTCGAGCCGCTGCCGCAGCGCCTCCACCGGCATGCCCGCGGCGAGGGCGTCCCAGGCCCGCACGATCGCCGCGGCCTCGACGCGCAGCTCGGCGAACCGCGGCGGGTCGACGCGCCAGCCGCTCACCCGGTCGCCCGTCTCGGGCAGGCCCATCGCCGCGAAGTCCGCGGCCGGCACGAAACCGTGGCGACGCAGGTAAGTCCGAGCGAGGTCGGGCGAGGCCAGCTCAGCGCCCCGCGCCCGCGCCGCGCCACGGCGGCCCAATGACGGCGGCCGGACGTCCAGGACGTCGAACCCGGCGGCGATCCGGTGCTCGCCGGGGTCGCGCAGCAGACCGCGATCGCCGACGCGCAGGGGCAGCGCGGACGCCGTCGTGAGGCGTGCGGTGTCCGTCCCCAGTGGACGGACGCGCACCGGGACCGCCGCGGTACCGAAGTGCAGCACCAGGTTCCGGTGGACGTCCGCGGCGCGCAGCCGGACGTCGAACTCGGCCGTCGCGTGCCACCGGCCCGGCGTGAGCAGGACATCGCCGCGGCCGACGCCGGCGCGCGCGGTACCGCGCAGGTTCACCGCCACCCGGGCCACGGCCGTCACCCGATCGTGCGGCTCGCCGAGCGCCTGCAGGCCGCGGACCTTCACCCGCGCGTCCCCGAGCAGCAGCTCGTCGCCGACGGCGATCGTCCCCGCGGCGAGGGTGCCCGTGACGACCGTGCCCGCCCCCGAAACGGTGAACGCCCGGTCGATCCACAACCGCACGTCGGCGCCGGGGTCGGGCGCCGGCAGACCACCGGTCAGCGCGGCGATCGCCGCGCGCAGCGAGTCGAAGCCCGCGCCGGTGGTCCCGCTGACGGCGACGCTCGGCACGGCTCCCAGCGACGTCTCGCCGATCTCGTGCAAGGCGGCTTCGGTCGCGGCCGCCGGATCGGCCCGGTCGGCCTTGGTGACGACCAGCAGACCGCGCCGGACGCCGAACGCGTCGAGCGCGGCGAGGTGCTCGGCCGACTGCGGCATCCAGCCCTCGTCGGCCGCGACCACGAACAGCACCGCCGGCGCGGGTCCGGCGCCGGCCAGCATGTTCGGCACGAACCGTTCGTGGCCCGGCACGTCCACGAACGCGACGTCCTCGCCGCCGATCCGCGTCCAGGCGAACCCGAGGTCGATGGTGAGCCCGCGGCGGCGCTCCTCGGCCCACCGGTCCGGCTCCATCCCGGTCAGCCGGCGGACCAGCGTGGACTTCCCGTGGTCGACGTGCCCGGCGGTGACGATCACCCGCATCGGCGGACGGCTTCCAGGAGCTTCGCGTCCTCTTCCGGCCGCACGGTCCGCAGGTCGAGCAGGCACCGGTCCCGCTCGACCCGGCCGACGACCGCGGGCTCGCCCGTCCGCAGCGCGACGGCGTACCGCGCGGGCAAGCTCACCGCGACACTGGGCAGTTCGACGCCGGGTGCTCCCCCGCCGCCGACGGCCGCGGTGGCCGAGACCACCCGGGCGTCGACGCCGTCCAGCGCCCCGACCAGGGCCTCCGCCCGCTCTCGGAGACGCGGGACGGACGCGTCGAGAGCGGCGCGCACCGGCGGCCGCGGCCCGCGAAGGGTCGCTTCGAGCGCGGCGAGGGTCAGCTTGTCGACGCGCAACGCCCGTGCGGCGGGGTGCCGCCGCAACCGTTCGACGACGTCCGCGGCGCCGAACAGCAGGCCGGCCTGCGGGCCGCCGAGCAGCTTGTCGCCGCTGGCCGTGACGACCGTGGCGCCCGCCCGCAGCGCGCTCGCGGCGTCCGGCTCGTCCGGTAGGAGCGGGTGGGGGGCCAGCAGGCCGGACCCGATGTCGGCGACCACGGGCACCCCGAGGCCGGCCAGCTCGCCGAGCGTCGCTTCCGACGTGAAGCCGGTGACCCGGTAGTTCGACGGGTGCACCTTCAGCACGAACCCGGTGTCCGGGCCGAGGGCGCCGGCGTAGTCCCGGATGGACGTCCGGTTCGTCGTGCCGACCTCGCGGAGCCGGGCGCCGGTCGAGGCCAGGAGGTCGGGGATGCGGAAGCCGTCGCCGATCTCGACCAGCTCGCCCCGGCTGACCACGATCTCCCGGCCCGGGGCCAGCGCGAGCGCGCAGAGCAGCAGGGCGGCCGCGTTGTTGTTGACGACGTGCACGCCCCCGGCGTCCGGGACGGCGGCGGCCAGCGCCGCGAGGGCGCCCCGCCCGCGCCGCGCCCGCTCGCCGGTCGCCAGGTCGAACTCGACGTCGGTGGCGCCGCCGGCCGCGACCAGGGCGTCGAGCGCGGCCGGCGACAGCGGGGCCCGGCCGAGGTTGGTGTGCACGACGACGCCGGTCGCGTTGACCACCGGCCGCAGCGACGCGGCGCTCGCCGGGAGCCGCGCGAGCACGACGTCGACGACGTCGGCCGGGCCGATCTCCCCGGCCCGCGCGGCCTTTTGCACGTCGGTGACGACGGATTTGACCAGGTCCCGGCCGAGTGTCTCGGCTGCCTTGGCGATCCGGGGCTCGGCCAGCACCGCGTCGGTCCGCGGGATCGCGCGGCGGGGGTCAGGCATGGCGGAGGCGGACGGGAATCGAACCCGCCAACGACAGGACCTGCCGTTCACCGGTTTTGAAGACCGTGCCGGTCACCAGGCCGGATACGCCTCCCTGCACCATGCGGCCATCCTGCCAAGGTTGCGCCCGGCGGGCACGATGAACAGCGTGGAATTCCGACTTACGCAGTTCGCGCACGGCGGTGGCTGTGCGTGCAAGATCCCGCCCGGCGAGCTGGAGGAGGCCGTCCGCGGCCTCACCGGCAGCTCCCCCACCGACCCGGCCGGCGAGCTGCTCGTCGGCCTCGACACCGGTGACGACGCGGCCGTCGTCCGGATCTCGGGCTCGACCGCGCTCATCGCGACCACCGACTTCTTCACCCCGGTCGTCGACGACGCCTACGACTGGGGGCGGATCGCCGCGGCCAACGCGCTTTCCGACGTCTACGCCATGGGTGGCACGCCGGTGGTGGCGGTCAACCTGCTCGGCTGGCCGCGGGAGACGCTGCCGTTCGAGCTGGCGGGCGAGGTGCTGCGCGGCGGCCTCGACGTCTGCGGCAAGGCGGGCTGCCACCTGGCCGGCGGGCACAGCATCGACGACCCGGAGCCGAAGTACGGGCTGGCCGTCACCGGCGTCGCGGATCCCGCGCGGCTGCTGCGCAACGACGCCGGCCGCGCGGGCGTGCCGCTGACGTTGACCAAGCCGCTCGGCGTCGGCGTGCTGAACTCGCGGCACAAGGCCACCGGCGAACGGTTCGCGCAGGCGATCGACGTCATGACGACGTTGAACGACGACGCTGCCCGCGCCGCACTCGCCGCCGGGGCCGTCTGCGCCACCGACGTCACCGGCTTCGGCCTGCTCGGCCACCTGCACAAGCTGGCCAGGGCCAGCGGCGTCACGGCCCGCCTGGACCCGGCGGCCGTGCCCTACCTGGACGGCGCGCGCGAGGCCCTGCGCGACGGGTACGTCAGCGGCGGCACGCGCCGCAACCTCGACTGGGTGCGCCCGCACGTCGACCTGTCCCGGATCTCCGAGGACGAGGCGTTGCTGCTGGCCGACGCGCAGACGTCCGGCGGATTGCTGGTCGCCGGGGAGCTGCCGGGCCACCCGGTGATCGGGGAGCTCGTGCCGCGCGGGGACCACACGATCGTCGTAGGCTGAGTTTTCGGGCCGTTCGCGGCGGGTACGCGAGGATCATGCCTGCACCGGACCGTTCCAGCCTCGAACAGCACCTGGCCGAGACCGAATACCCGTGCGACCGCGCGGAGCTCCTGCGGTGCGCGGCCGCGGCCGGCGGCGGCGACTCCGTGCTCGGCTCGCTCGGCGGCCTGCCCCACGGCGACCGCTACGACGACTTCGACTCCGTGTGGGAAGCGGTGTCGGCGAAGCACGTCGGCGGGGCGCCCTAAGCGAGCCGCTCCACGGCGTCGCGCGCTTCCTTGAGGTCCGCGCCCGTGTTCTCGCGGTAGGCCTTGATCGCCTGGATCTTCTTGCCGTCGCGCAGCAGGGCGGTGACCTCGGCGAGCCCCGGCTCTTCGACGGTCACGCCGAGCTGAGCGACGATGGCGTCCAGCTTCCGTTCCATCCGCTCGAGCCGGCGGCTGAGCCTGCGTTCGGTGGCCGACGAGCCCAAGCCGACGACCACGACGAGCAGGACGACCCCGAGCAGCAGCATCCCGTAGTCCATGGCGGGTCATGCTACGTCGCGGAAACTGTCGGTGCCCGCGTTTAGGGTGGGCGGCATGACGACATTGACCGATCGCCCGAACACCGCTCTGCTGATCGTCGACGTGCAGAACGGCGTGATGAAGGGGGCTCACGACCGTTCGGCCGTCCTCGCGAACCTCGTCGCCTTGGTCGAAAAGGCGCGTTCGGGCGGGGCCGAGGTGGTGTGGGTGCAGCACACGAGCGAGGAGCTCCCCCGCGGGAGCGAGGTGTGGGAGTACGTGCCGGAGCTGGCGCGCCGCGAGCCGGAACCGTTGGTGCACAAGGCTTACGGCGACTCGTTCGAGGACACCGACCTGGAGGCGGTGCTGGCGGCGCGCGGCATCGGCAAGCTGGTGGTGGCGGGAGCCCAGACGGACGCGTGCATCAGGTCCACCCTCCACGGCGCGATCACCCGCGGCTACGACGCGACATTGGTGGCCGACGCGCACACAACGGAGGATTTGTCGGCGTACGGGAATCCGGAGCCGGGCGCGGTCATCGCGCACACGAACCTGTATTGGCAGTTCCACACGGCGCCGGGCCGGACGGCGGGGACGGTGCAGACCTCGGAGGTGGAGTTCGGGGTGACGGCACCGGCTTGAGCCGCGCCGGGGGCGGGGGCAGAGCAGGGCGGGGCGGTGGTCCAGTGGGGCGCGCACCGCTGTGGATGACATGAACGACTCGGCCATGTCATCGGACGACAGGGCCCCGGCAACGTCGCGTTTGCCGGGCGGGACGTCATGAAAGACATCCCAGGAGCGTAGATGTCAAGCGGCGACGTTCTCGGCGTGATGCGACCAGGCAGTGTGTTCGTCGTAGGCGATGCCGGT
>NZ_JBFBBZ010000027.1:142957-147359 GCF_040682935.1 Amycolatopsis sp. NPDC051061 | reverse complement strand
AGATGTCGCAATCCACACCGAACCCGGAGGCCCTCCCTCACGCCAAGATCATCCGATCACGTGTCGCCCCGTACCCAACCTCCGTGGTCAATACATCTAGCGGCCAACAAGGCACGTCGTTCACAACACATCCACACGCGGGGCACGGCCATCGACGATGAATGGCCGTGCCCCGGTTTTCTCGTTTGGGATGGCCCGGTGTGCCGTGATGTTGGACTCAAGCCGCGGAAGGCGGTTGCCGTCGCGGGTTACGGGGAACGATGGAGGCGGCGGCTTCGGCAGTCTCGCGTGCGAGTTCTGGCAGAACGTGGGCGTAGGTGTCGGCGGTGACCGCGATGGTGGAGTGGCCAAGCAACTCCTGTACGACTTTGAGGTCCGCTCCGGCGGCGATCATGATGGTGGCGGCACCGTGGCGCAGGTCGTGCAGTCGCACGGGCGGGAGCCCGGCGGCGTCGGCGATGGCGTGGAAGGCGTCGGTCAGCTTGGCCGGGTGCAGCGGGCCGCCGTCGCGTTCGGTACACACCAGCTCGTGTTCGATCCATGCGGCCCCCGCTGCCGCGCGGAGTTCGTTCTGTCGTCGCTTCTGCCGCCGCAGCACGAGCGTGGTGGCATCGTCGAGGGCGATGACACGGCCGGAGGCTTCGCTCTTGGGTTCGCCGAACTCGGCCTTCCACCCGAGCTGCACGATCGTGGTGGAGATGGTGATCGACTGGTTGGCCAGCTCGATGTTCCACCACGGCAGGCCGCAGGCTTCACCGCGCCGCAGACCCCGGTAGGCGATCAGGTGGAACAAGGCATAGTAGGGATGACCCTCGGCTTCGTCGAGGAATCGGCCGATCTGGTCGGGCGTCCACACCATGACCCTCGACGGTTTCTGCCCCGTGCGGCGCCACCGCTCGACTCGGTCCGGTGTCCACAGCAGCGCCTTCGGGCGTCGACCGGAAGGCAGCTCGACGTAGGAAGCCGGGTTGAAGGTGATCTTCTGGGCGCGGATGGCGGCGTTGAGCGCGGCGCGCAGGGTGGCGCGGTAGCGCTGCATGGTGGCCGCGCCCATCACTCGCAGGCCGTACACACTCTTTCGTTCCTCGGCGTCGTCGCTGTCCTTGGCGGCGGTGATGGTGTCGTTGCGCTCGGCCATCGCGTCGAACATACGGGTGATGTGCTCGACGGTGAGTGCGTCGAGGCGGTAGTGGCCCAGATGAGGAACCAGCCAGTTGGTGACGTGCGACAGGTAGGAGATCCGGGTTCCTTCCCGGATCTTCTTACGAGTAGCGATCCAGCTGGTCAGCCATTCCCCGACGGTCGGGACGTCACCGAGGCTGGAGTTGCCGTGGTCGAGTTGCTTGGCGATCACTTCGGGAGCGGGAAATGGTTCGCCGGTGCGAAGCCGGTTGTCGATGAGGTCGCCGATCGTTGCGAGGGCGGTGTCGCCGCGTTGTTCCCCGAGCGCGAGAAGGTCGGCGATCTTGTCGAGCTGGTCCTGTGCGTGAGTCTGCGACGCGAACCCGTGCCGCCTGCGGGTGCGGCGTGTTCCGCCGTGGTGCTTGGGGAGTTCGGCTTGAAACGACCAGGTGCCGTGGTTGGAGCTCCACATGCCGTTGGAACGTTTGAGCTTCGGGCACCGGGCACCAAGTTGCTTCTTTGTTCCAGGTTGAGTGCAGGTGCAGCGCTTGAAGGTGGAGCCTTTGAACGTCATCGCGGATTCTTCCTTTCCCGCAATCCGTGGGTATTGCGTCCGGACACCGGATATGGACGCTCTGGTACGCGCAGAGGGGAAGGGTCAGGCATGAGGGTCTTTATCCAGCCCGAGAAGCTCGACCACGCGTGCGACGGGGATGCGGTAACTCCGGCCGACGCGGACCGCCGGCACCGGGAAGGTTCCGGTGCGAGCGAGTTTGTAGGCCGTGGTGCGGGCGATGCCGAGGATCCGGGCCGCGGTCATCAGGTCGGTGGTCACGCCGAGGTCCCCGAGTCGTTCGCGCGACCACGCCGGTGAGGACGCGGCAGCGGTTGCCAAGTCGGGTGTGTCCGCGTGGAGACGATCGAGATCATGCACAGCAAGCTCCCTGGCGGTGAGGAATTGCAGGGTTCGGTGACAGACCCGGGGTTCTCGTGCGCGCCCGCGCGCGGGGTCAAGCACGCAACCGGCCTTGGGGGTCGATGGGTGTCGGAACGCGACTCAGCGGCACCATCAGGGCACGTCACGGCGCCCCGGGGAAGGGCAGGCCGATCCTAGGGAGCCGGCACGGTCGCGTCCGGGCCGCTGCGGCAGGAGAACGGGGAGCAACCGTCGGGGTCGTCTTCCTCGGCACTGCGTCGGCCGCGGGTGGAATCGAGGTCGACTTGGTCCAGCGGGCGCAGGGATCGGTGGATGAAAAACTGGCCGCGCAAAGGCTTCCCGTCGGCGTTGGCGCGGGGGCTGCCGTTGCGGATAGCCGCGTCGAACTCGACCAGGTCCGCCCACGCTTGCGGATCGGTGTCCCGGATGAACCTGAGCCGGGAATTGCCCGAGTACGGGCAGCCCAGACATGAACTCTTCACGACATCGCCCAGCCCGCGCTCGCGCAGGTAGGCCAGGCAGTCCGAGCGCGACATTCTTAGATCGAGGAGGGGGAAAATGTTGCGGGTGTAGTTGACGTCGGAGTCCTTGGCGCGGTGGAATTCATCGGTCGAGATGCCGATGGCCTGATCGACGAACACGCCGTGCGGCACTCGCGCTGGATGCGGGTAGCCTAGGATTTCGCGGACCGCCTTTTTCAAGGGCCGGATCTTGTAGTCACCAGTACATTGGCGGCGAGCCATACCTCGCGAGCCATCGGGGTTTTTGACGAACAACGGCATCGTCACGAAGCGCGTGGCGGGGTTCAGCGTGTCGAGACGAAGGTTGCCGTTGGACACGGTCCGTACCGGTATCCCAGCTTGCGCGCCCAACCGGCGGGCGACGTTCAACTGCGCGTATACCTGCCTGGGCTCCCAGCCGGTATCGGCGAATATGGCGGCGTCGAAAGGAGGGATCTCCCCCGTGCAGGCAAGCAGTAGTACACACATGCTCTGTACTCCGGCGCCGAGACTGAGGAATCGGCCTCGTGGCGTGCCGGGGTAACGCTCACGGCGTGGCCGTTGAGGTGACCGGGCTGTAAGCGGACGACGCCCGGCGGAGGGGCTGGTCGGGCGAGGTGTGGTGGCACGCCGCGTGTGCGGTGCGCGGGAGGTGATGGTCATCGCGGTTCCGTCCCGTCGTGGCCGTAATGGGGTGGCAGCGGGCAGGGTGCAGCAGGTGCGGAATGCGCCGGGCGCTGGTCTGCGGGCTCTGGGCCGCTCAGAGCAGCGAGGGAGTCATGAGGGCCCGATGCGCGGGCTGGTAGGAGAGCACCCACCGCTCGGCGGGCCGGAAGACGTCGTGCTCGTCGCGCATTCCGAGGGCTTGGTGCCCGGTGTATCCCGGTGGCACCGGCGGGGCGGCCGGCGCGTGCGGCTGCGGGTGGCATGGCGAGCCCTCTTTCGAGTGGAGTGGGTACGGGATGGAAGGCGGCGCTGCGGGACGGGCCTTGTGACGGTGCGGCTCACCTGCCCGCAGCGCCGCGAGTTCAGCGACGCGCGCGGGTGCCGGTCCGAGCGCGGCGGTTGCTCGCGGCGCCTCGGGACGTGGGAGATGGCGTAGGCGCGTGCGCCGGCGCTGAATCGGCGGTACGCCCCGGGTGGGCGGATCGCCGATTCAGCGCCGGGGCGCCGACCGGTGCGGGGCAGGCAGAGTTGTTCAGGTGGGCGAAGTCGTCGAGTAGCAGGCGCAGGGCGTGCGCGGCTTGCTGGGGCATGACGCCGTTGCCGAGGGCGCGCAGCTGGGCGGTGCGGGGCAGGTCAAGGTGTCCGGCGGTGGCCCAGCCCGGGGGCAGGCCCATCAGCCACTCGACGAACGCGGGCGCCAGGACGGGACGGCCGTGCCGGCCGGACTGGGTGGGGTACGGCGCGCCATGTCCGGTGATGAGTTCCCAGCGGTACACGGCGGCGGCATACTCGCCCCAGTCCACCGCCGCGGGTTCAGCGGCTACGGCGCGGCGGGTGCGCGGTGCGCGGGCGGGTGCCACGATCATCGACCTCCTTCGGCGCGTTCGTGGGCGGGCGGGGTGCGGTGGCGGCGAGGACGACCGAGGGCAGCATCAGATCGCCCTTCGAGCCGCGTTGCGCGGGGCAGCCCTTCGTTCCGTCGGTAGCGCGCGGTGTCGGCAGAAGCCGTAGACTGTCCAACAGCGACGGACCTCCTTGTCGTGACGCAGCGGAGATCCCGTTGGAAGAACCGTCGTGCGCGGTCGGTGTCGGCAGGAGTTCCCCACGCGCCGGGGGAAAGACAGCTACGAAGCGCGCCGCGGCCCCCCCGCCGCGGGCGGGGGGGGGGGGGGGGCCC
>NZ_JBFBBZ010000027.1:9501-142947 GCF_040682935.1 Amycolatopsis sp. NPDC051061 | reverse complement strand
CTTCCCCCCGCGCCGGGGGAATCAACCCCACCCACCCCCCCCCCCCCCCCCCGAATTTGTATTGCCGCGCAGCACGTTTCCTCGGGTGAGGGGTCCGGTGTCGTGACGGCGCGTGCCCGGTCGGGAAGCGACGGTCCGCCGTCGTGGCTTACGTGGGTGCAGTTCTTCGCATCCGACGCCGTCGGCGTCGGCAACAGCCGCACCGAGTCGGTCAGCGTCACACACCCGACCGGGATCGGCCGGCCCGGTCTGAGCACCGTCTGGATCGCCGCCGACCGCGAGTCCGCCGCCGTCGGTGTCGGTAGCAGCTGCGCCGGTGTGACCACGGAGTCGACGGCGTCGTTGAGATTGACCTGGTGCCCGCCAGCGCGCCGCCGCGCCGGATCGACCGGACCGCACGGTTCGCCGTCGCGGGCCTGCGGCGTCGGCATCATCCGCATCCCGTCCCGGCTGGGGGACGGCACACACGAACACCCGCTCTCGCCGGTGCGCGGCTCCGATATCACTGGCTCGTACGCAACGCCAGACCGCGTCATACCCCGCTTCGGCCAGCCCGCCGAGAACACGGTCGAGTCCTCCGCCTCGCCAGCGGAGGGCGGCGACGTTCTCCACGACGACGAGCCCGGGTCGTAGGACGCGAACGGCGTCCAGCACGTTGCTCCACAGTCCACTGCGCGCGCCTTTCTCGATGCCCGCGCGCCGACCGGCCGCGGAGATGTCCTGACACGGGAATCCGGCGGTGAGCACATCCACTCGCTCCACGCCGGTGAAGTCGACGGTCCGCAGATCCCCGAGATTCGGCACGCCCGGCAGGCGCGCGGCGAGGATCCGCTCGGCGTGCGGATCGACCTCGCTGAACCAGGCGACCCGGCCACCGAGTACCGCGGCGACGCTGAGATCCAGTCCCAAGAGGCCGGTACACAGCGATCCGATCACCGGGCCCTCGGTCGCCACGAACTGCACGGTGTCGCCGCCGCGGGCTGGAGGCGCGACCGCGCCACGCCGAGGGGCGCTCATCGGTGAGCTCGCGTCCGTCGTGCGTCGGCCGAGGCGCCGCCTGGACGTCGACGTGTCAACCGGGCCGCCGGGCGACGCGTAGCCGGATGGGCGTGGCCCGCGCGGCGCGGTGAGGACCGCCGTGCGGTTCTCCGCCGTGTGTGCCAGGTGTGCGAGCCGATCAGGTTGAGACGAAGGCGCGGCGGTGAGCTTCCGGTGCAGTTGGGCCCGCCAGGCCAGGGCGTAGCGCAGGCAGTTGGCCTCGCTGCGATGGGTCGGAGTGCACCCCGGCAGAAACCCGCCGCTGAAACTCCAGGCAGCCGAATCACTTGAGGCGATCGCCTCGCCATAGCGCGCCAGCCCCTGCGTCTTGACGCCGAAGCAGTGGGTGGTCAAGTTGCGCGCGTGCAGCGACCGCACGATGCGCTCCACCTCGCCGGTGTGCGACCTGCGGCACACACTTCCCACTCCCACCAGCGGCAGGGCCGCCAGGTCGACACCGTGACGCTCGTACAAGTCCGCGCAGCGGTGATAATCGTCGACCTCGTCACCTTGAATGACCGGGATGATCGGCAGCTCCGGCGCCAAGTCGCGCAGCTGCACGTAGTTGCCCACCGTGCGCTGCAGGTGCGAGCGCACACTCAAGCCTGTCCGATTCCGGACGGCTTGCTCGACCATCCAATCCTGCGGCGCCGCCCACGCCAGCTTCCCGATCTCATCCCGGTAGCGGCGCACCGCCGCGACGTAAGCGTGAGCGTCGCTGCGCCACCGGCCATACAACAACAATTCCGAGAAGCCCCCGGAATCCACCGCCCACTCGTGCGTGGCCCGCGGCAGCGTGCGGCGCCCGGCCAGACGCCGGTGCGACACCAGTAGCGGAATCCCGAGATCACGTTCCAGCCACGCCGGCTGATGGACACCAAGATAGAACGTCCTCATGACCGCGCCTCCCGCCGTCGCGACATCCCGAGGGCAAATGCGACGGCCGCCGCAGTGGCGAGCGCTTTCCCGGCGAGCTGGCCGGGCAGCAGGGCCAGTGAGCCGAATGCGCACGGCACGAACACGATGCTGTCCACGATCAGGCCGCCGAGATTCGACCCGGCGATCGCCGGCACGTGGCCGCGGCGCCGCCACCGGCGATACAGCCACGAGTCGGCGAGTTCGGAGAGCAGGAACGCGGTTGCGCTGGCCAGCGCGATCCGGGGTGTCGCCACGGCCGCCGAGAGCAGCGTTCCCGCGGCGATCGCCGCGAGCGCGCCCCGCGCACCGAGTGCCTCATGCACGACATCGCGGGCAGTGAACGCCGCCCCCGCCACGCACGCGCCGACAGGAATGACCAGTGTTCCCATCGCGAGCACGTGGTAGGTGCTGGTCCAGTTCGCCCCCACCACGGCCGCGAGATAGCAGCCTGCCGAGACACATCCGGCCGCCGGCAGGACCCAGCTGCGCTCACCCGAGCTGCGGTGTTGACGTCCCCACAGGGCACGCTCGGTGCTGGAGTTCGACAGCTCGGTCATGGTTGCCTGCCCGCATCGCGGCCCTGTTGTCCGGGACGGTCGGGCGGCTCGCAACGGTGGCTGTCGGCGGCCCTGCGAGCGTCGTCGGGCCTTGTGTGATGGACAGTCCATCCGCAGTCGGTGCAGCGGGCGCGCGCACTCATGCCCGCTCCCCGCGGCCGCAGTCTGCCGGCGTGGCAGGCGGGGCGCCGGGGGTCAGCTCCTTGCGGAGGACGACGACATCCTCGTGTGCGATCAGATGCAACGGCAGACCCTGCTGGCGCTGTTTGCGGATGAAGTCGCGCTGGAAAAAGCTGCCGCGGACGACGAGGCCGGTGTCGGCGACGCGGGCCAGAAGGGCGACGCACCGCTCGACCGGGATCAAGCCGGCGCCGCGACCGCAGGCGATGATCTGCGAGGGCAGGTCGATCAGCTCGGAATGCTCGCGCCACGGCCGCACCGTGATCGCGACGTGCCCGCCGGGACGCAGCACCGCGGCGCAGCCGGTGAGGATGCGGGTGAACCCGGCCAGCAGCCGATGGTGGCCAACGTTGGCGAGGTTCCCGCGGTCGAGGGCGTTGCCGTAGCGGTGGTGGTACTTGTGCACCTTCCCGTCCGGCGAGTCCGTCGTCGCGGTGACGACCTGCCCGTGGGTCGCCGGCCCGTACGGCGGTGAGGTGACCACCAGCGCGACCTGGCCCCGGTACCGCTCGGGCAGCAGCTGCGGCAGCTGGCGGGCATCACCCTGGACAATCTCGCCGTTCACGTCATGTCCGCGCGTGCGAGCCAGCTCGAGGTTCGCTCGGGCGACCGCGACCCAGTGCGGTTCGTACTCCACCCCGACCGCACAGCGCCCCGCGTCGAGCGCTTCCACCAGCGTCGTGCCCGACCCCGCCATCGGGTCGAAGACGAGGTCGCCTCGGCGGGTGTAGTGGCGGATCGCGTGCGCCGCCACGGCGGGGAGCATCTTCGCTGGGTGCGCGGTGGAGTCGGGGACGTAGCGGCCCTTGCGCTGCGCCGCCGGCGAGGTCTGCGCGGTCACCCATACCGACAGCGGCGGCCCGTCAGCCCGGGAGATGTCAGCCGTGGTGGTGGGGTCGGTCGGGACGGGCGCCGCGGCACCCGTCGCCCCGGCCGCGCCACGCCGCGCAGAGGCGTCCACGGCGTCGATGAGCCACCGCGAAACCGGCATGGTGGCCTCGTCAGCGGCACCGGTGGCGGAGCCGCCCGTGGCCGTGTCCGAGGTCGGGTGCGTGGGGTGCGAGAAGGACATGAGCGGGGTGCCTTTCGGTGCTTCGGGAACGACCGGCGCGAGCTGGACAGCCTCGGACGGAGGCCACGGCGCCGGGCTCATCGGAGGTCCCCGCGGCCGGTGTCCTCGGCGGAAGCCGAGGCGGTGCCGGGGACGTTCAGTGGCCCTGTCACAAGGTCGGCCGGCTGCGCGAAGGCCAAGACGTCGGCGTGGGAACGCAGGTGCGGTGCGGGCAGCCCACGCACCGTCGCGCGATGCGCGGTGCGGTCATACTCGGCGGCCACCGACGCACTCGGCACAACATGCAGACCACCCGCCCGGACCGGGGTGTGCAGCGCCACGATGTGCTGCAGATAGAGCAGATCGGCATGCTGCGCGGCGGCCACGATCGCGCCGGTCGGGTCGAGCAACCCCTCCCCGTTTCCGTCACTGTGGGTATACACCGCGACGATGCCGCCGCGGCGCACCATCTCCGCCGCGCGCAGCGCGAGCCGATCGAGTGACACGCGCTCGGCGACCCGCGCCGGCAACGCGACAAGCACCAGATCCACCCGCTGCTGCCGCCGCGAATCCACGGCGCCGCGACCACCGAGGGCCGGGCCACCGGCCGCACCTGTGGCCGGGTCGACGGGCGCGGCTGCGGACGCGGCGGAGTCATCGACGAGGTCGGCCCAGAACGGTCGTGACGGCGCCACGGCGGCATCGGCCCGTGTGTCGAGGACGACAGCGCTGACGGTCCGCCCGAGTGCGCGAACCGCGTCCTGCACCAATGCTGGGACGATGCTTCCGGTCGCCGCGGAGCCTCCGGTTGCGGGCGTGGCGGAGGTCGGCGCCGCCGTACCGGCGTCGACGAGAACGACATGCGCGCCGGGAGTGGTGAATGCGGTTGTGATGCGCTCGACGATTGTCACCGGCCACGTCTCGTGCGCGTCGATCGGATCGGGTCCGCAGGTCCACACGGTCGCCGGGATCGGGTCCGGCGACCCGCTGCTCGTGCGCCGGCGCGAGCGGGGCGGCGGGCCTTCCGGCCGTGAGGTCGCCCGGGTGCCGGAGGCTCCCGTGGTGATGCGGCTGAGGGCTCCGGGATAGGGAGCGAGGTCGCCGCCGCGCCGGCTGCGTGACGGGCGCGTCGAGTCCCCTCGATGGCGGGGACGGCCGTCCGGAGATTGCGGACGATCGGTCATGAATGGCCTCCGGTGCCAGATGCCGCCGGGATGTGCCGACGGGCTCGTGCTGCTGTCACCTACTAGTTCCGAAAAAACGGCCTCACCGGGACACGGATCGCAGACAAAAAAACGTCCCTCGTCCGACTTTTATACGGCTGCGATCGTGGAGTACCCGGCCGACAGGGTCACGCATGCCCATGTCGGCACGCCCTATTCTAATGAACCTCGATGGCTTCCCCGTTGACCACTTCGTCGCACGCAGCCTCAGATCCAGATAACTAAGTGCGATTGAGGCGCTACTCCCATCCGGGCTCGCCTCAAAGCGATGGCAACGCTGTTCACAGGCGTTTTCACGATACCTCTTCGAACACGGTAACTAGGCGTTGTCAGGCCGTTGACGTCGTTTTCAAGCCTTCGACCGTCGGCTAAGTTGGGGCGCTTTTGAGGCGGTTTTGAGGCGTTCCCGAGGCGGGTTTGAGGCGCTTTTGAGGCGCCCCGCGTGGCTTCCTTTCGGCGTCGAACTACACGCCGAGGAGATTCCAACATGACGTCGTCAGAGCCGGACAACGAACCCGACTTCCGTGATTTCTTCCGGCGCCGGACCCCAATGTTTATCACTGAGCCCGGCGTCTTCGACACGGCCCACACGGCGTTCGAATGGCTGGTCACCGGACCGCATCCGGTCGCCCTCGACTGCCGCCCGATACCAGGACTGCCGGCGCGGCTCGTGCCGCTGGACGAGCTCGGGTCGCTGCTACTGAACAAGGACAATCCCCAGCCGCTGCGGGATGCGGCCTGGGCCGCGCTCGTGACCCGGTCCCGTACCGACGGCGGCACGTGGACGGTCGCGTGTGTCGGGCTGGCGCTGCCGTGGCTGGTCCAGGTCGCGGCACGGCTGACCCGGTCGGCGCAGGGGGAGACGCACGACATTCAGGCCGCGGTCGTGACCGGCTTCCTCGAAGAGCTCACGACCGTCGATGTGGACCGTCCGAGGATCTTGGTCCGGCTGCGCTGGAGCGCCTACCGGGCCGGGTGTGCGGCGCTGCGCGAGACGCTGCATGCCGCCTCTCCGATCGGAGATCTCAGCCACGAGGAAACGCGGGACCTGCTGGCCGCGCGTGACGCGTCGTCGGCGTCGGGCTTTCGCTCGTGTCCGCCACCGCGGCCGAGTCAGCATCCCGAACTCGCCCTCCTCGCGGCTGTCGAGGCCGGCGTGGTCTCCGCTGAAGAGGCGACGCTGATCGGCGCCACCCGCTTCGGCGAACTGTCCCTGGCCGAGGCTGCACACGCACGCGGGCAGACCTACGAAGCCGCCAAGAAGGCTCGCCAACGTGCCGAGGGCCGCCTCGCCACGTATCTGCAAGCAGCGACTGCGCCGGATGCACCAGACCGGTCCCGCGCCTCGATGATGCGCGGCCCATCCCGGCTACACACCGTTACAGATCGGGTTCCGAAGCCGGCACGGGCACCACGCCGCCAGACCCTGCATTCCCGATCCGGTGATCGCGAGACCGGTCGGCGCGCTGCCTCGCACTCATCACGGCCCGTGCCCCGGCCGAGCGCTTCGCGGGAGGCGCTCTCATGCGACTGATCGACGGCCGCTCCGGCAGCCGCACCCGCGCTCTTTCCACCCGCCCTTCGACACCACGGCACCGGCGTCAGAAATCGGTACCGGCGGTCCCGGTGCCGGCGACCCGCCGTCGACGCCACCGGCACGCGGCGACTCTCCTCGTTCTCACCGCGGTTGCCGTACCGGTGCTGCTGGGCGGCTCGACCGCGTGGGCCGAGACGGTGACCACCGTCGCGCTCGCCCAGACCGTCGACCAGGTCCTGACCAACATCCGCAACTGGATCATGGGCATCCTCGCCGGGATCGCCCTGGTGTTCTTGACCATCGGTGGCGTGCGCTACCTGATGGCAGGCGGCAACCCCGGGGAAGTCGAGAGAGCCAAGGACTCGTTCAAGGCCTCCGGCGTCGGCTTCGGCCTGGCCGCCCTCGCGCCCATCGCGGTCGAGATCCTCAAGACCATCGTCGGGGGACTGTAGCCATGCCCACCGCCTCACCGCAGCGCCGCATGCTCAGCCCGACCGACAGGCACGCGCGCCGGCCCCAGCGCGTCGCCCGGCGCCGACGGCGCCGGATCCTCATCGTCCTGGGCGTGCTGCTGGCGACATTCCTCGGCGCGCTGGCCTCCGCGGGCGCGACGGCCGGGACCGACTACGCCACCGCCGCTGCTCACACGGCGCCGATGCAGGAACCGCCGCTTCCGCTGCCACCGAACTCCACCTGCACACCCGGGTCGCCGGAACCGGCCTGTCATCTCCCCAGCGCCAGCCCGACACGCAGCATCCCCGCTACCCCCCTGCCCCCGCAGACCACGCTGCCGGACCCGGGCCCCTCCTGCTTTCCGGGGTCACTCCTGCCCGGCTGCGCACCCTCGCTCGAAGGCCCATGTCAGGGCCTGGACTGCATCCCCCAGCCCTCGACCCTCGCCCCGAGCGACCCACCGCCGCAACCGATACCGAGCGGCACCGGCGACGCCGCGCACTGCGGGCTGACCAACCTCACCGGCTGCATGGTCGTCGCCGCGAGCGCCATGTTCGCCGCCATCGTGGCCGCCGGGCTGAACCCTCTGCTGGACCTGCTCGGTAAAACTCTGCTGACCATCCCCGAACCAGACAAGATCCCGGGACTCGGCGCGGCATGGACGGGGTCGTGGCACATCCTGCTCACCGCTTACGGCGTGCTGGTACTGCTGGCCGGGCTGATCATCATGAGCTACCAGACCCTGCAGTCCCGCTACACCGTCAAAGAACTCGCCCCCCGTCTCGTTGTCGGGTTTCTCGCCGGGACGCTGTCACTGTTTCTCGCGACCAAGGGCATCCAGATCGCCAACGCGCTGTCGGCCGCGGTGATGGGCGAGGGCGTCGATCCGGCCGCGCTGACCCGCAGCTTGATCACCATGGTGCAGGGGTCGCTGCACGGCAGCGGCCTGTTCCTCGGCGGCCTCGGCCTGGTGGTGGTAGCGCTGCTGCTGGTGCTGCTGGTCGTGTTCACCGTGCGCGTGATCGTGACGATCCTGCTGGTCGCCGCCGCACCGATCGCGCTGATGCTCCACGCCCTCCCGCACACCGAAGGCATCGCCCTGTGGTGGTGGAAAGCCATCGGCGGGATGCTGGCGATCCAGGTCGGCCAGTCGCTGACGCTGGTCATGGCCGTGAAGGTCTTCTTCGCCCCCGGCGGGTTCACTGTGTTCGGGCCGGCGCCGTCTGCGCTGGTGAACCTGATGCTGTGCATCGCGCTGCTCTACATCCTGATCAAGATCCCGTTCTGGTTCCTCTCCACGGTGCGGTCCGGGCGCCCCTCTCTGCTGGGACGGGTCGTGCGCGGCGTCATCGCCTACCAGACGATGGGACTGCTCAGCGGCGCCACCGCTGCGCTGGGCGGACGCCGGGGACTGCCTGCACCTCGGCGGCGCGTAGGCGGCGGGTCCCCGCTCGTGGATCCTCCCTCGGCACCCACGGGCCAGTACATGCTCCCCATCCGTGTTCGCCGGACACGGGCCGACCCGCGCTCGCCGCGGTTAGGGGACCTCGGTTCCACCCCGCCACTGGCCGACCGCCGCCCCGGCCCGGGCCAGCTGTCGCTGTTCACGACCAGCGGCGCCGGTCAGGCGCGCCGGGTGGCGCCGAACCCGCGCGCCGTGCCATCGGAGCCGCTGCCGGGCGCGCTGCCGCGTGACCAGCTCGGGTTGCCGATCACCACCCGCCGTGACGCCGACCGCGTCGGGCGTCGGTCGCTGGCCGAGGACCTCGCCGACCGCACACCGGCCGCCCCACCGCATGTGCGCCAGCCCGGGCTGCTCACTATCGACGGGCGGATCAACCGCAACGCCCGGCCGCCCGCGACGCTGCCGAACGCGTTGATCGCACCCCAGACCGGGATGCTGCCGATCCACCTACGACCCGCTCCGGCCCGCCCGGCCCGGCACACTCTCGCCGACACCCCACCCGCGCCACCGAGCCGCCAGACCGGGCCTGCGTTGATCACTCCCTCCGGGCAGATCAACCGCGCCGCGCGCGCTCCGCGCCGCCGTCCTCGTGACGCCTACACCGGCAACCGGCCGCTGGCCTCAGGTCAGTACCCGCTGCCGCTGGGTGTGCGCCGCCAACCCAAGCCGGCCCAACCACCGGTCTCGGTACCGCCGCCGACGTCGACTCCGACGCCGCGGGCCGGGGTGCAGCTGCCGCTGCCGCTCGACCTACCGACACGGCCGCGCCGCACCCCGGCCCCGAAGAAGAAGTGAGGACTCGTGCTGTGAGCAGTCCCGTACGCGTACCGACGGTCGTTTCATACTGCTCCTCCTTCGGTTGTTGGGACTGTTCGTTTGACGCGGAACGACTTCGCGACCTGCTGGCGGTAGAGGTCCTGCGTGGCCTCGTCCCAGGGGATGCACCAGCGTCCGGCCGCGCCGCGGCGGGCGGGCAGTTGTCCCTTGCGGATCCAGTTGCTGACCGGCTTCGGCGCGACACCCAGCTGCGCGGCGGCCTGGGCGATGCTGACCTCGCCTTCGCCGACGGCCACCGTGCGCGGAGCGCGGATGCCGTAGGTGTCGCGAACCCGAGCGACGGCCGCAGTGTTCCAGGGCCGTCCCTTGCCGGTGGTCAGACCGGCGGCGTTGAGCTGCGCGGCGAGTTGCTCGCTGGTGCGTGTTGCGCCGTGTCGGCGGATGATCTCCAGCGCTGTGGCCGGGGTGCGGCCGGGGCCTTTGCGGTTGACGGTGATCTCGTCGGTGGCGCCGGTGTGCCAGCGCACCCCGATCCGGACCTGGCGCTGATCGTCGGCCGGCAGCGGCGTGACGTCGGCGACGAGGGTGCGCAGCAGCCGTTTGCGGTCCCGCGGGCTGGTGTCCGGGTCGTCCCACAACCGAGGCAGATCCGCCGCCAACGCCTCCAACGTCGAACGCTCCGGCAACGGTGGCTTGGCTGCCCGCGCGGTCTCCAACGCCGCCTCCGCCTCGGCCACCGCAGCGAGCTTGGCTTCCCAGCGGGACTCGAGGCTCCGTGCCACCAACCGGTTCTCCGGCTCCACCTGACTGAACGCGCGTTCGGCACGGTCAGCCTCGTAGCGGGCGCGTTCCACCGCGAGTTCGGCGGCCCGGTGCGAGCGGACGTGCCGCTCGGTGACCTCGTCCGCCACCGCCAGCGCAGCCGTGATCTGCTCCGGAGTCACCGCTTTCAGCAGCAATTCGGAGACGACCGCATCCACCGTGGAGGCGGTCACCGAGCGGCAACGCGCAGTCTTGGCCTGGTCGCGGGCGCTGACGCACTCGTAGTGCACGTAGTGCCGGGCGCCGTAGCGGGTGCCCATCCGCGAACCGCAACCGCCGCAGTAGATGATGCCCTGACACAACGCGATGCCCTCGCGCGGCGGACGGGCACCGGCGTTGGTCTGATTCGCCGCGAGCTTGGCCTCGTTGTCCAAGTACTGCTGCCAGCTGACTTAGCCCTCGTGGTGGTCCTGGATCAGCACCGTCCACTCGTCCCGCGCGCGGGTGCGGCGCGCCGAACGCACCGTGCCATCCGGCTGGACACGACGCTTGTCGTAGCTGCGGCCATAGGTATAGGCCCCGGCATAGGCGGGATTCTTCAGCGCCTGCAGCACCCGGTAGTGGCCGAGCTTGCCCCACTTCAGCTGACCGGCCCACGCGCCACCATAGGCGCGTTGCGGGAACAACCTACCGGTCTCGGCGAACGCCTTGACCACCCCGAACGCCGACCCGGTCCGCGCGAACTCGGCGAACAGATCCTGCACCGCGGTGCGGACCTGCTCATCCGGGTCGATCACGACCTGGCCGTCGAGGTCGTAGACAAACCCGACCGCCAGCTTCGCGCGCAACTCGCCGCGGTGCGCGGCGGCCAGCTTCGCGCCATGCAGCCGTCCGGCCGGCAGGTGCAGCTCGGCCTCCGACATGCTTCCCTTGAGCCCCAACAACAACCGGTCGTTGACGTCGCCCAGGTCGTAGACCCCGTCGCCGTCGATCAGCAGCGTGTCGGTCAACCTGGCCAGTTCCAGCAGTCGCGCGAACTCCGCCGACGAACGCGCCAGCCGCGAAACTTCCAGCCCGAAGATCGCGCCGACTTCGCCCAGGCACACCCGGGAGATCAGCTCGCGGAACCCGTCGCGTTCCGAGCCGAAGCGGCCGGACACGCCGAGGTCGGCGTCGACGACGAGGATCTGCTCGGCGGTCCAGCCGAGTTCGATCGCGACGGCGGACAGGCCGTACTGGCGGGCTGTCGACTCGCCGTGCTCGCGGACCTGCATCAGCGTCGACTGCCGCACATACACCACCGCGCTGCGGGATCGATGCTCCGTGGTGATCTTCGACGCGCCGTTCATCACGCCCACCGCCGTGATTTTCCTTGCGCAGCAACGACTCGACCATGTTCGCCACTGCCATCACCGCCTCGCCCCACCAGGCCGCGGCCACCACTCCCCATCCCCAGCTCGGCCGAGCCGTCGTTGTCGAGTGCACACACCATCAAGATCATCATTCACCCACCCGGGTGGTGTCCGAACGGCGACCCGTCACCGCGTCGACGACCTCGCGCAACGCCGTCAGCCCGTCGGCCGAAAGCCGCTGATCACCGGCCGGCGCACCGCGATCGGTCCACTCCTGCCGCAGCGTGACCCGCGACCGGCCATCGACCTCGCACACGAACCACAGCCCGCGCCGCGTGCGCCGCTCGAACAGCACCGGCAGCTCCCGGCCGCACAACAGATGAAAGGGATGGGTAACCACCAATGAACTACCACGAGACCCGGACGAACGGGCCCTATGCAGTTCGTATCCCCGCCGACGTCGATCGCCCCGACCGCGTCCTCGGGCCCTTCACCGCCCGCCAGATCGCGATCCTCGGTGTCGCCGGCCTGTTGCTTCTAGGCCTGCACTCACTGACCCGTGCCTTCGTCCCCCTACCGGTGTTTCTCGTCGTCGGCGTCCCGGCCGGGATCGCGGTCGCCGTGCTGGCCCTCGGGCAGCGTGACGGGGTCCCGCTGGACCGCCTCGTCCTCGCCGCACTCCGCCAGCGCCTGACCCCACGGCATCGGGTCGCCGCACCAGAGGGAGTGCGCGCGGCTCCGGCATGGCTGACCGCGCAGCAACCAGCGCCGACCCAGTCGCGCGGCCGGTCCCGTCGCCCTGCCCCCTCCGGCGCAGACCCGGTGTCGGCAGCGCCGCTGGAGCTGCCCGCCACCGGTGTCACCGACACCGGAGCCCGAGCCGGAATCGTCGACCTGGGCGGTGACGGGCTCGCGGTCATCGCCGCCTGCGGCACCGTGAACTTCTCCCTGCGCACTCCCAGCGAGCAGGAAACCCTCGTCGCCTCCTTCGCCCGCTACCTCCACAGCCTCACCGCCCCCGTGCAGATCCTCGTGCGCGCCGAGCGGCTCGACCTCGCCCCGCAGATCGCGCAGCTGCGCGGCCGGGCCGGCGGGCTCCCCCACCCCGCGCTCGAGGCCGCCGCACTCGATCACGCCGACTACCTCGCCGAGCTCACCGCCCACGCCGACCTGCTGCGCCGGCAGGTACTACTCATCCTGCGCGAGCCACTGCGCACCGCCCCCGTGCCTACACCCTTCGCCGCCGCGGCGCTGCGGCGGCGACGCGGCGACGCCCGGCCGGTGGACGACCACGCACGCCACGCCGCCGAGCACCGTCTCGGGCGCCGCCTGGACGAAGCCACCGAACTGCTGACCTCCGCCGGAATCGCGGTGACCCCGCTCGACGCGGCAGCGGCAACCGCGGTGCTGGCCTCCGCCTGCAACCCCGACACCTTCCTGCCGCCCTCGACCCAACTGGCCGCAGCCGACGACGTCGTCACAAGCAGCACGACGTTCACCGACCTCTACGGCCCCGACCCGCAACCCGACGTACCGACGGGGCAACCCGCCCGCCACCGGGAACCGGCGGCCGACACCCCGCTCGCCTCCCCCGCCATGCCCGACCGCGGGAACCGCTCCTCGCGAGCGCCCTCGCCCGCGGCGCCGGCACGGCCAGGGCCGTGGCTGCCGGACACCGACGACTTCGACTACGACGACGAGATCGAGAGCAGGTAACCCCATGGCTCACATCCGCCACCACACCACACGCACGGGGTCAGCCTCGGCGTTCACGCCCGACTCGTTGTCGGTGGCCGCCCGTCACCTGGAAGTCGGCAACGAGTTCGTCGCCAGCTTCGGCGTCACCGGCTACCCACAAGAGGTGTACCCCGGGTGGCTCGCGCCGCTGCTGACCTACCCGGCCCGCCTGGACGTGTCCGTGCACGTCCAACCCGTCGACCCGGCGACCGCCGCCACCGGGCTGCGCCGCCAGCGCGCCAAGCTCGAATCGTCCCGCCGGCACAACGCCCGCCACGACCGGCTCGACGACCCGGATCTCGACGCCGCCGCCGAGGACGCCGCCGAGATGTCGCGGCGCATGGCCCGCGGCGAGGGACGGTTGTTCAAGTTCGGGCTGTACCTGACCGTGCACGCCGCCGATCAGGCGTCGCTGGCCGAGGAAGTCTCCGCGCTGCGGTCGCTGTGTGCCTCGCTGCTGCTGGACGCCAAACCCGCCACCTACCGTGCCCTGCAGGGCTGGGTCTCCACCCTGCCCCTCGGGCTGGACGCCCTCGGGTTGAGCCGAACGTTCGACACTCCCGCTGTCGCCGCCGCCTACCCGTTCACCTCACCCGACCTGGCACCCGCCGATTCCACCACCGCCGCTGCCTCGGGCGTGCTCTACGGCTACAACGTCGGCTCCCAAGGGTTGGTGCACTGGGACCGGTTCGCCTGCGACAACTACAACTCCGTGGTCCTCGGCCGCTCCGGATCCGGCAAGAGCTATCTGGTCAAGCTCGAGACCGTGCGCAGCCTCTATGCCGGTGTTCAGGCGTTCGTCATCGACCCCGAAGACGAATACGCCCGCCTCGCCGCCCAAGTCGGCGGGACCTACCTGCACCTGGGCGCGGGCGGCGTCCGGCTCAACCCGTTCGACGTGCCCATCCACACCGACACCCAGGGCGGCCGCACCGCACCCACCGATGCGCTGCGGCGCCGCAGCCTGTTCCTGCACACCGTCCTGGCCGTCCTGCTCGGCGCCGCGATCACCCCGGTCGAACGGCCGGTGCTCGACACCGCCATTACCGCCACCTACGCCCGCGCCGGGATCACCGCCGACCCGCGCACCTGGACCCGGCCCGCTCCGCTGCTGCGCGACCTGCGCGAGGTCCTCGCCGCCATCGGCGACCACGGCGACGAGGTGGCCGCGGACCTGGCCGCGCGACTGCACCCGTTCGTCGACGGTGCCTTCAGCGACCTGTTCGACGGCCCGACCACCACCACCCCTGACGGGCACCTGGTGGTGTTCTCGCTGCGCGACCTGCCCGAGGAACTGCGGGCGATCGGGACGCTGCTCGTGCTCGACGCAGTCTGGCGGCGGGTGAGCAATCCGGCGCACCGGCGGCCGCGGCTGGTGGTGGTCGACGAAGCCTGGCTGCTGATGCAGCTACCCGAAGGCAGCCGGTTCCTGTTCCGGATGGCCAAGGCCGGACGCAAGTACTGGGTCGGGCTCACCGTCGCCAGCCAGGATCCCTCCGACGTGCTCGGCAGCGACCTTGGCCGCGCCATCGTCGCCAACTCCGCCACCCAGATCCTGATGCGCCAGGCTCCGCAGGCCATCGACGTGGTCGCTGAGGCCTTCGATCTCTCCGGCGGGGAACGGCAGTTCCTGCTCTCAGCAGAACGCGGCCAAGGGCTGCTGGCCGCCGGCGCACAACGCGTCGCGTTCCAGTCGCTGGCCTCGCCGACCGAGAACTTCCTGGTCACCACTGACCCCGCCGAACTCGCGGGGTTCGCCGCCGCCGATCTCGACGCCACCGAGGGCAACCTCGCCGAGACCTACGTCGACCTCGGGCCCGCGAGCAGCCACCCGCCGGCCGTGGAGGACGCGGACCCGGACGTCGACGACATCGAGCCCGACACGGTCGGCCGCGTCGAGGTCGGACCTCGCGGCCACGCCGCCCCCGGCCCGGCTGCCCGGTGAGGAGGTCCGTCATGACCACACATCCCGCGGTCACGGCCATGCATGCGGGCTGGGTCAGTGACTATCTACGCGATCCGGGCGGCGCCACCGGTGTGCTGCTCGCCGCGTTGCGGGACTGGGCGTTGGTCTGGGGTCCGGTCATCGTCCCGGCCGTCGCGCTCGCGGCCACCGGTGGAGTCGTCGTCCGGCGGTGGCGGCGAGTGCGCCGGCATCGGGCGCTGCTGGCCGATGCCCGCCGGATCACCGTGCTCGCCCCACCGAGCGTCGACCCGGCCGGCGGAGCCGCGGTCTGGTCCAACCTCGTCGGGCTGCTGCGTCCGGCGTGGCGGAGATGGTGGGCAGGCCAGCCGCACCTGGCGCTGGAGTACCTCTTCGGTGAGCACGGCGTCACCATCCAGTTCTGGGTACCGGGCGTCATCCCACCCAGTCTGGTCGAACGCGCCATCGAGGCGGCGTGGCCCGGCTCGCACACCCGCACCAGCCCGGCCACCGCACCGTTCCCCGACCTCGACGCCGGGCATCGGCGGATCACCGTCGGCGGGCAACTGCGCCTGGCCCGGCCCGAGTCGCTGCCGATCCGGACCGGTTTCGACGCCGACCCGATCCGTGGGCTGCTCGGCGCCCCTGTCGGGCTCGGCCGCAACGAGCGCGCCTGCGTGCAGATCCTCGCCCGCCCCGTCACCGGCCGCCGCGTCTCCCGATCCCGCCGCGCCGCCCGCCGCGTCCACCACACCACCTCCCACCGCTGGGGCGGCCGGCTGCTCGATCTGATCACGCCCGGGGCGACGGCGACCCGCTCAGGGCGGACCGCCGACGCGCGGCGCATCAGCCAGGACCCGCAGCTGTCACTGGAGTACTCGGCGCAGAACAAGGCCATCGTGAGCAAACAGCGCGGCTCCCAGTACGAAACCCTCATCCGCTACGCCGTCGCCACCGACCTGCGCGCCGACACCACCGACGAGCTCCCCCGCCAGGTACGCGACACCGCGCGCGGCCGAGCGCACGCGCTGGCGGCCGCGTTCGCCGCCTACACCGACCACAACCACTACACCCGCACCCGACTGCGTCACCCCGCCCGCGCCCTCGCCGCTCGGCGCCTCGACCGCGGCGACCTGCTCTCGGTCCTGGAACTCGCCGCGCTCGCCCACCTGCCCACCGACGCCGAGATCCCCGGAGTCGAACGCGCCGGAGCCAAAGCCGTCGCCCCGCCGCCGGGGGTCGCCACGCCCGGCCCGGGCGTCAAACCCCTCGGACAGGCCGACACAGGCCATGCCCGCCCGGTCGGGCTGCGGGTCGCCGATGCCCGCCACCACCTGCACGTCATCGGCGCGACCGGATCGGGCAAGTCAACGCTGCTGGGCAACCTCATCCTCGACGACATCGACGCCGGACGCGGCCTGGTGCTCATCGACCCCAAAGGCGACCTCGTCACCGACACCCTCAACCGAATCCCGACCGCCGCCGCCGACCGCGTCGTTCTCTTCGACGCCGACTCCCTCCACCGGCCGCCCTGCCTGAACGTCTTGGAAGGCGGCGAAACCGACCGGGAGGTCGACAACCTCGTCTCCGTCTTCCGCCGGGTCTACTCCGCGTTCTGGGGACCCCGCACCGATGACCTCATGCGCGCCGCCTGCCTGACCCTGCGCGCTCAGGAAGGCATCCCCACCTTGGCGGACCTGCCCAAGCTGCTGACCAGTGAAGCCTTCCGGTCCCGCATCACCAACGGTCTTACCGACCCGATCCTCACCGGGTTCTGGGAGTGGTACGACGAGCTCACCGACAGCTCCCGCTCTCAAGTCATCTCTCCCCTGATGAACAAGCTCCGGGCTTTCCTGCTGCGGCCCTTCGTGAAGGCGGCCATCGCCGGCGGACACTCCACCGTGGACATGGCCGACGTCCTCGACAACGGCGGAATCTGCCTGGTCCGCATTCCCAAAGGCTCCCTCGGTGAGGAAACCACCCGCCTCGTCGGCTCCCTCGTCGTGGCCCGGACCTGGCAGGCCACCACCGCCCGAGCCCGCGTCCCGCAACGCCTGCGTCCCGACGCGTCCCTGGTGATCGACGAATGCCACAACTTCCTCAACCTGCCCTACTCGATGGAAGACATGCTCGCCGAAGCCCGCGGCTTCCGGGTCGGCATGACGCTCGCGCACCAGCACCTCGGCCAGCTCCCCCGGGAACTGAAGGAAGGCATTTCCACCAACGCCCGCAGCAAGATCTTCTTCTCCGCCTCCCCCGAGGATGCCCGCGAGCTCGCCCGCCACACCTCACCCCGGCTCTCCGAACACGACCTGTCCCACCTCGGCGTCTACCACACCGCCACCCGCCTGGTCGTCAACGGCGAGGAAACCGAACCGTTCACCATGACCACCACGCCCCTGCCTGACCCCATCCCCGGTCGGGCACGGGAAATCCGAGCCGAGCTACGCGCCCGGCGCCGCGCGCGCACCAGCGGCAGCGGCACTTCGACCCGCGTCAGCACCGCCGACGCAGCACGGTCCACACCGGGCGGGACACGGGTTCCGCCGACCCGTCCGCCGAAGACCGACCCGCGTCGCACCCGCCTCTAGGCACCGCACGGACGGCAGTCCACCCGCCGCACAACGAAACAGCTCACCGACGTCGCTGCGCGCCGAGCGGATGTCGAGCTACCCACAGGACTTGTCCACACCTTGTTCACAACTCACTCGACAGGGGTCGCTCGTGATCACGACCACCACCCGCCAGCACACTCTGCGCGGCCACCTGCCCGGCCGCCACCCCGCCCGCGCCGCGGGCTCGGTCGAACACCAGGCCACACTCGCCGCCCGCCTCACCATCCGCGACAAGTGGCTGCTGGCGTTACTGCACGAGCACCGCGTCCTGACCACCAGCCAGATCCAGGACGTCGCATTCCCCTCCGGTCGCTCGACCCGCCAGCGGCTCCGCGATCTCTACCTCTGGCGCGCGGTGTCGCGATTCCAGCCCTTCCAGCAACTCGGCTCCGCCCCGATGCACTACGTCCTCGGCCCGGCCGGCGCGGCCGTGCTCGCCGCCGAACACGGCCTCGAGGTCAAAGACCTGGGGTACCGGCACGACCGCGCCATGGGCATCGCGCACAACCAGCGCCTCGCCCACACCGTCGGGGTGAACGACTTCTTCACCTCACTGATCGCTCGCAGCCGCGCCGCTTCCGCCGCGGCGGAAGCGGTGACGGTGTGGTGGTCGGAATCCCGCTGCGCCCGGCATTTCGGCGACCTCGTCATCCCCGACGGCTACGGCCGCTGGCGCAGCGGCCGCGGCACGGCGGTGCGGGAGGTGGAGTGGTTCCTGGAGTTCGACACCGGCACCGAATCGCTGACCAAGGTCGGACGCAAGCTGCTCGGCTACGCGCGGCTGGCCGAGTCCACCGGCATCGCCACCCCGGTGCTGGTGTGGCTGCCCACCACCCGACGTGAGGCCGGGGCCCGCACCGCACTGGCTCGTGTACACGCCGACCTCGATGTGCCCTGCGCGGTGCCGGTGGCCACCGCGGCCGCCGACCTGCTCAACCCGGCCGCACCGCATCCGAGCCCGGCCGAGGCAGTGTGGCTGCCGCTGACCTCGGCCCGCACCAATCGCGCCGGCCCGCGCTACAGCCTCACCGACCTCCCCGACGCCTGGCCCCGCCTGGCGCCGCCGGCCGACCCCACCGCGCCCGACACCGGTGAGGGCCAGGTCAGTGAGACCGCCGGAGCTTCGCCGTACCGGCTGCCGGCGCCCGCCGCGGTCCCGCCACCGGGCACGCCGAACCGCGTCGCTCGCGGCGAGAACTGACACCAGGCCGCCGGCCGCGCCGACTGCTGCCTCGTCGGGCGGGCCTCCGCCTTGCCTACATGCTCAACGCAAGGAGCGTGATCCACCCGTGGGCACCAAAATCGGCGTCGGCATCGCCGTCCTCGTGCTGGCCATCCCCTTGCTCATCGGCGCTCAGCTCATCGGCATCACCCAGCTGTTCAGCAGCGGCTCTTCGACGGGAGCACTGACCTGCACACCCGATGGGACACCGACCGGAAAGGCGCCGGGGGTGACCGCCGAGCAGCTGATCAACGCGGGCACCATCGTCGCCGTCGGCAAACAGATGGGAGTGCCAGAACCCGGGTGGGTGGTGGCGATCGCCGCCGCTCTCCAGGAGTCCGGCTTGCGCAACCTGCACTACGGCGACCGGGACAGCCTCGGGCTCTTCCAGCAACGCCCCTCCATGGGGTGGGGCACCCCGGACCAGATCACCACCCCCAGCTACGCCGCGACACAGTTTTTCCAGCACCTGCTGGCCACGCCCGACTGGCAGCGCATGAGCGTTACCGACGCCGCCCAAGCCGTGCAACACTCCGGCTTTCCCCACGCCTACGCGAACCACGAACACACCGCGCGGACCATCGTCGCCGCCACATCCGGCGTACGCTGCCAACCCGCACCATCAGCGTCCGGGGACTGCGCGGACATCGCGGCCCCGACCCCGGCGGCTCTCGCTGCGATCAACTATGCGTGCGGGCAACGTGGCCTGCCTTACGTCTGGGGCGGCGACGGCGACACCGGATTCGACTGCAGCGGACTGACCCGCGCGGCCTACGCCGCCGCTGGAATCACCCTGCCACGCACCTCACGCGAGCAGTACGCGGCTGGGCCCCGCCTCCCCGACGGTCAGCCCCTGCTACCCGGCGACCTCGTCTTCTACGCCACCGCAGGCCGTGTGCACCACGTAGGGCTCTATCTCGGCGGTGGCAACATGATCGACGCGCCGGACGTGGGACAAGTCGTACGAGTACACGCATACCGCTACCCGGGCGACGACTACTATCACGCCACTCGACCATCTAATTAGGCTTTATTGCATCTAACGCAACACTCGGGCGCGGTTTGATGCTGCCTGTTTCTGCTGGTCAGGGTACTTCTGGCAGCGCAGGTGAATATCGCGGCGCGTCGTTGAGCTGCACCTTTCGTCATTGGATACAACGATGTTGTATCCAATGCAACCGGATCTTGGGCAGTCCGACGGGTTGATCTGGCTGGCGTGCGCACCTGGTTCTGACGTCCGGGTACGAGATCTGGATGAGGCTGCGGCCGTATTCGAGGCGATGTTGGAAAGGTGGGAACGCCAGCCGTGGAGCCGGCTCCTGGGAACGGAGGCAGCCGCCGATTAGTCCTACAACGCGATCAGCACCGCCGACCTCGCCTGACGGCAGCAGCATCCGAGGCATACGCACAGTTGTGTTGGAACCAAACGAAGCTCAGTTGCGCGTTCAAATAGTGGGCAGCCTGGTTGGTTCGGGCATCTCAATGCATCGGCGGTCCCGGACGCTCCCGCTGCACGCCGATCAATAGGTCCTGAAGAATCGAGACAAGCGGGTCGGCACGGTGGTCGGCAGTCAATTGGAGAGTCATCGCGGTGACCTGGCCGAGGCTCATGATCACCTTCTGCTGATCTTCTGGATGGCCTGGCAGGGGCACCTCTGCCTCTGTCCCTAGCCGGGCTGAAAGCACAATCTGTATTACGTAAGGGATTGTCAACGTGGAAGCAACGAGCATGTCAGCCCAGAGCTGCGGCGTGTCACCCGTCGCCGCCTCCCAAAGCTGCACCGCCTTGACACAGAACACAACCGACGTGAGCATCGTCTCGAACGGGTCCCCGTGGCAGCGTTGCTCCAACAAGCTGGACTGCGTCCTAAAGGTCGCTTCGTCCCCTAGAAGAAACATCGCCACTGCCCCGACGAACGTGCAAGCGGCCAGTGGCTCGACAACACCTCCAGCGGCGAAGCCGTCCAACAGTTGTGTCACCGACCGGACCGCCGAGACTGACACGGGATCAGCTCCAGCGCCGACGAATCGCTCACCCCGATCTTGACTCAAACGCCAGCCGTGAGTGCCAAGTATCGATCGTCTCGCTTCGGCCGGCGCCTGCCTCAGCAGCCACCACAGCTCCCGCGGCCCCCACGGTGGCAGGACCTCCAGATGTGGCGCTTTGGTCCGTACCTCCTCACGTACCGACACGAGGGCGGCAGCGACTAACGCATTGAGACCAGCTAGATCATTATGAACGAGACGCCACGACTGCATCTCGGGCCAGGACTGAACGGCATCAAAGAGATCACCTTCGATCTTGTGACGTACTTGACCTGGACTCTTCCGCTTGAACGGGCCGTAAATCGCGTAGCAAGTCCGTGACTGCATCCCCCAGCCATCACACGTGAAGTCGCCATGCTTGCCGACTGGCCGTACGTCCATGAAGTCGTCACCGTCGACGGCCTTCATGATTTGATGAACTAGCCGTTGGAAGCCCTCTCCGCTTGCTTGTCCAAGCAACTCCCTGAAGCGCAGTTCGGCCCATAGGTCCTCAACCCAGTCCGGAAGATCCACCACTCCACCTCTGACGACGTCTGTTGCACGAAGGACCGTACAACAGGCTGCGTCTCAGAGTGCGAAGCTGCCGACGTCAGCACACGCCAGCAGACCATTCAGTACCTACTAACAGGTCGACCACGGCCTTGGAACAGCTCGTTGTCGGCATCTCGCCACCAAGGCCCGACGAAGGACTTGCGGCACCTCGGTCGTCCTCAGTCAGCGTGCTAAGGACGACACGAACTGGCTAAGCCGCCAGGGAATACGACATGGTTCGAATACCTACACTCCACCAGTTTACTGAGCGGACGAGCGAGGCTTTCACCTTTCCCGAAAGCACCTTCTGGCCTGCGGGGCACCTCCTGCGAGGATGCAGCGTGGCCGCCGAGTTCAATCAGCATGTCGGCGACATCGGGGCGCCGGCGTGCGCGGTGAGCTCGCCCAACTGATAAGACCCTCCTTCACCTCCGGTGAACCTCGGGTCGGTCCACGACTGGTCCCAACGACGCATCGCGCACGTGCCAACGTCACACAACCACGACGCCAATCTCTGAAATAAAGTCAAAATCCTTAACCGCGAACGAACCGATGTCCACAAGAGACGATCTTATTTCACGGATCGCTTGACACGGAGACAGAGACGAAGCGTTCATAGACGTGTAGCCCGAACCACCGGTTGCGCACCGGCGGGCCAACGCCCCGGCCGGGGCATGACCACCCATTCCACAACAGACCCACGGAGTTCGTCATGTCCCGCACGAACCGCACCGCCGCTACCGACACCTCCCCCGACGACCGCCACCTGCAGGCGGTACCCGAGCCTCCCGCCCAGCAGACCACGCTGACCACGGAAGACAAAGTGCGCTCCGCATTGGCCGACAATCCCTGTGCCACCACCGCCGCGCTGGCGATGGCCGCAGGGGTCGGCCGATCGACCGCAGCGAAGATCCTGGCCCGCTGGGGCCGCGACGGCATCGCTCTGCGCACCGCAGGCGACGGGCCCCGCAATCCCGACACCTGGACGCTGACGCCGTCCGACAGCGCCACCACCACACCGGACTCCGCCCCCGCCCCCACGGGCGCGCCCACGAGCGCCGACCACGTCGGCGGCACCAACGCAGCGAGCGCGGAACCGGGCATCACTGACACGCGGGCCGACACGGGCGACGGCCCCTCAACCGAGAACAGCACGGCTACGGGGACATCGACGAACACCTCGGACGTCGACGACAAGCAGACCAACGTCGAGAAGACCACGGGAAGCGCTTCACCCGCCCCCGACGGGCCCGGCGCCCACGTCGACGCCACCCCGCTGCCCGGTCCGGCTGAGGTCGTCCCGGCGCCAAGCGCGAGCGTAGACGGGGGTGCCCAGTCTCCGGACCCAGTCTCTGCGGGCACGACATCCGCCGACGCCGCTCCTGCGGATAAGGATCGGCTGCCCAAGGGCGGATTGCGAGCCATCGTGGAGGAGTACCTGACCCAGCACCCGGGCGAAAGCTTCGGGCCAGCCAAAATTGGCAAGGACCTCGGTCGTTCGGGCGGGGCAGTCAACAACGCGCTGGAGGCGCTGGTCACCACGAGTTACGCGATCAAGACCTGCGAAGCGCCGAAGCGGTTCGCGATCAATCCGGACAAGGTCGACGCGCCGTCGACCGCCGAACCGCAGTAGTTACTCAGGGCTGCCGACTTCTCGGTGCGTCCGCAGGGCTGTGGCCAAATCGCTCGGTTGGCCACAGCCCTGCAACGTGGTCGATTCGGCCGGGAGGCTCCCCTTCGCGGCGGGGACCGGGCGTTGAAAAGACTGAAAGTCGACACGGCGTGACAGGTTCCTGCCTTTGTGGCTTGATCAAGCGTGACGCACGTCGTCGCCCACCACCGATAGACGACGAACTCGTTGCCGGGGCAGGCGAATGCGGACGTGCTGGGCGGGGTGCGGATGCGACACTGTGGACGTGTGTTGTCCACCGGAGGGACATGTGGAGTGAAGGAGCGGTCGTGCGTAGCGCGGTAGTTGCGGTCGATGTCGACGGTGTGCTGGCTGCTGATGCTGCGCTGGCTGGCGGTGAGCATGTACTGGCGGGGCTGGGCTACCGGATGTACGAATTCGCCGGACCCGGCCCCGACGGTCGTGCGGCGGCGGGGACCGTGTGGTTGAACGTGGACCACGGCGCGTGGTTGCGTGAGCTTCATGATCGAGGGGCCGAGCTGGCGTGGGCGACCAGCTGGGGCGCCCGCGCCGCCGACTGGGTCGCGCCGCGTCTCGACCTGCCGGAAATGCCCGTCATCGAGGTGCCCAACCACGGGCCCGCATTCGGCTGGTCGCCCAAGTGCGGGCCGATCCGCCGGTGGGTAGCCGACCGGCCGGTAGCCTGGCTCGACGACAGTTTCGGCGGCAAGGAACTTGGGTGGGCCGAGGACCGACGCAACGACGGCGTCCCTACCTTGATCGTTCCCATCGAGGTCGGACGCGGGCTGCAGCGCAAGCACATCGATGACGTTGTCGCGTGGCTCGACACCGACGTCGCCACGTACCTCGCACGGTAAGCCCTCAGCTCATCGCGATCTCCCCCGCACCGCCAAGACTCCAACCAGCGGTCCGGGCGGCTATCGGCCGTCGGCGGAGTGCACGATGGTGCCCGCGAGTGCCCGGGTGAGCAGAACGCGGCAGGTGCGGCCGTGCCCAACAAGACGTTCCTGCCCCCTGCCGGCGGCGCCTTCCGCGTAACCCCAACCCAAGCCGACGTACTCGTCAGCGGCGAGGAGTCCGCGGATTGCCCGAGAACAACTCGTGCAGTCGTCATCCGCGAACAACGGGTCGAAGGCCGCGAACGTAATCAGACCTGCGGCGGAGCGATCGCTGACCGTGTGCAGGACCAGGCAGAAGCGACGCTTGTGGCCGCTGTGCTGGTCGTGGCAAGTTGCGCCGACGCCCAGGCCGGCAGCTCGGGGTCAGCGGGACCCCAGCGGCGACGGGCGAGGCGTTCAATCACCGAGCGGGAGCGGGCCGCGGAGTGCAGGACCCGCCATCACCTTAGTCAGTCCCGTGGTGGTGAAGGCGTTCGAGCAGGTGGTACTCGCCGTTGCTGGCGCCCCGCTCGTCGACAAGCGCGGTGCGGTCATGGCCGCTTCTCGCCCGTGGGTCGGATCGCCCGGAAGGCGTGCACGATTCCCTCGGATTTTCCGGGCAGCAGGTCGAAGGGCCACTCGTCGCGGTCGACGCGATACGCACCGTCCGGGCCGGGGTCGATCCGCCAGGGCAGGTAGCCGTCGCGGGCGCGGTGGTGCTGGTGGACGTGAACCAGGGTGCCGCCCTCGAAGTACACCAGCGGATAGTCATCGGGAAACTCCTGGTTCGCCGAGGTGCAGTATTCGGCCACGGCCTGGGCGATCTCGGGCCGGAACACCACAACTCGTCCCCCGGCGGCCGCACAGGACTCCACGCGGGCCGGAAACACGCTCCGCGCATGCGTCCCGGGTCCGTAGCTGACCAGCGTTTCGCCCTCACCCGGGGATTGGAGACGCCGGTTCCGCGCGGCCACCGTTCGGTGACGGCGTGCACGGGTCGGGGCGGAGAGGAACCAGCGGCCCAGCTCTCCCAGCGGGTATCGGCCGCCCACGTCGGGGCCGATCTCGTGACGGTGGCGCGCTGCGTCGCCGGTGAAGACCACCAGCTGGTCGTCCTCGAAGCGGGCCAGCGGGTACCAGTCCGGGTCGATCGGGTACACCACGTTCAGCCACTCACACACCGCGTCGGCGACCTCCCGGCGCAACCGGGGCCGCACCCACAAACCGTGGTGGCGGCGAGGTTCAATCACAGCAGGAAAACTGACCTGATGGGGTTCGGCGTGAACGGCGGGCACGAGCTCGATCCAATTCTCGCCGGCGGCGAGGGGCGTGCCCGCAGTCAAGTCCGCGGTAGCAAGGGTGCTCATCGAACGTCTCCTTCGACGGTCGCAGTGTCGTCGGCAGACCGGGTCCAGCGGTGCGCGGTGGGGTCCCAAGTCGCGGTGGTCAGCAGGCGGTTCAAGTCAGGTAGGCCGGGGCCCAGCATCCAGCCGAACTCCTCGCACTCGACCTCTCCCGGCCACCGTCCGGTCCAGACGTCGCGAGGGCATTGGCACGACCGGGCGTGGCCGAGGCGCTGCTGCCCGGTGGCCAGACAGCGGGCCACATCGCAGCCCTCGAGGTGGACTTGGCCGATCCCGACGTAGCAGTCCGGGCACGACGGCTCCAACGCTGCTGCGTTCGCGCTGGTGGGGCGGGCGGTCATTGCGACCTCCTCGTCGTGTCGTGTCGCTCTCCGAGGAAGGCGTCCCAGCCATAGGCCTCCGAGGCCGCGTGGAAGTCGAGCATCCGGAGACCGTCGGCTTTGAGCCTCAGCTGGGTCGCGGCCAAGTTCGCTCCTGCGGTAATGATCTCGGCGAGCCGCAGGTACAGGTGCGCCCATTCGAGGCAACGCTGGTACTCGTCCTGGTCGACGGCGCGACTGCTGCGCGTCGGGTGCAGCGCGCGGGCGCGGGCGAAGAGGGCCTCGGCGGCGGCGCAGTGTTCGGCGGCGCTGCACGGCTCCGGGTTACGAGCCGCGTTGGCGGCGGTGGGTGTGGTGTTCGGCGGCATGGTGTCCTCTGTCGGCGGTGGTGATGGCGGCGTGAGGTCAGTGGGCGGTGAGGACCGCATGGACGTGGTGGTCGGCCAGAACCGGGTGCGAGGTGCTGCGCTTGTCGTCGGCGATGAGCACGCGTGCACCGAAGCGCGGTGGGCCGCCATCGGGGTCGGTCCACCCGTAGAGGGCTGGCAGGCTGGCCAGGGCGTCGCGGGCGGGCTCGGCGGCGGGGTCGCCGTCGCGGTAGCCGAGGACCTGGATCTCCAGCTCGACCGCCGAGGTGTCGGCGGTGACTGCGTAGCGCAGATGCTGCGGCAACTGCTGGCGCAGCGCAGCGAGTTCGGGCAGGGTTCCCGGGCTCGGTGGCAGCGTGAGGTCGGCCAGGATCCGCATGCCCAGGTCCGGCAGGTGATACCAGTGAGTCCGGCCTAGCAGCGGCCCGTAGCGGCGCGAGGTGGTGTCGGCGGCGGCGATCCCGGTGTAGCCGCAGGTATCACGACCGGTTGGGAACGCCACCGGGGTCTCGTCCGGTCCGGGCGGGACGTACTGGCCTGCCCGCGTCGACCATCGCTGTCCGCGCTGGCAGGTCCAGACTGCGCCCGTGTCGAAGGCGTACGTGAGGTCGGTGCCGTGGCTGGTCGGCCATAGCCACGGCCAGCTCGAGCCGGGCGGGCTGGTGGCGTAGCCCGACTCGTCTCGGTGGATCGTGGCGCAGAGTCGCTCGACTCGCCGGCGGAACTCCTCCGCAGTGCCCGCTCGCTCGATGGCGGCGAGGCTGGTGCAGGCGCAGTGGTTGAGGTCGATCGAGGCGATCCAGTCGGCGCCCGGGCCGCGTCCGAGGTAGAAGTCGTGGGTGGTCGCGTAGCTCATCGGGCGTCACCGCCGAGGGTGGGCATGTCGGCGGGTTTCTCCCGCATCAATGGCATGGGTACCGACGGCGGGGCGGCCGGGTCGCGAACCCACGCGCGGATGTCGGGCGGCCCGAGGGGGTCGTCACCTTCGGGGAATCGCGGGTCGTGCGGGTCGATGCGGTGCCAGCGGACGCCGCCGCCGACGGTGACGAACACCGACTCGGAGTCGGGATCGAAGGCGATGATCCAGCTGCTGTTGTGGCTGCTGTACCAGGGCCACGGCCAGCCGAGTTCACGGTGGTAGGCCCGGCCGAGGCGTTCGTCGACCCAGACGTCGAGGGTGTCGGCGACCGCCGCGCGGAAGGTGCGTGCATCGGTCGCGGTCAGGCCCAGCCGCAGCGGCGCGACGGCGAGAAAGTTGTCGGGGAAACACTCTCCCTGCAGGGACCCGATCCAGGCGGCGTTCTCGCCGCGACCGAGGTAGAAGTCGGTGTAGCTCGACATCGGTTGTCCTCCCTTATCGTGGTGGCGCGTAGGGGTTGAGTCGTGCGGGGGCCGGGACGCAGGCGTAGGGATCGGGCGGCCGGTGGGGCGGTGCCCACTCGCGGTGGGCGGTGCTCTGGTCGCGCTCGGCGGCGTGGCCGAGCAGGTAGGCCAGCACGATCACCGGAGTCCAGGGCCCCGGCAGGAGCACGGCGAGCACGGTCCACAAGAGCCGTGTCTTGCTGTCGTGCATGGATTTCTCCTTGCCTATGCGGCGGGTGATGGGAATGGTTGGCTGGGCGAGGGCAGACAGGGAACCGGTTGTCGCGGCAGCACTCTGGATCGCGTCGAGGGCGACCCGGTCAAGTGCTTCGTGACGAGTGGAGATGACGTGGCGGGGTTGTCCGGTGCCGTTGTCGTGGTCGTCGTCATCCCCTGAGGTCCTTTCGGTGGTCGTGTGCTGGAACCGGGGGTTGGGTTTAGGCGCCGGTGGCGTGGGGGCAGTGCGGGTGATGGCCGGGGTCGCCGTGGAATTCGGCGGGGGCGCCCTCTGCGCCGTGGCCCGGATCGGGGTCGCGGGCAGCCGGACCGCTTCGGCACCCGAGGGGGGTGAGCCCTACCGTCGTGATGACGAAGGCCCACGTGCTCTCGGGGTTGCGCAGGGGCACCCGTGCCCGCCATGGCGGGCACGAGAGTCACGGCGTCGTGCGGGACGGTCGGGTCGGCGGTGGCCGATGTGGTGCTCATACCGTCGCTCCTGTGGTGTGGGTCGGTGGTTCCCGGGGGCGGCGCCCCCGGGGGCGGACCGGGTCAGCGGGTGGTGCGCAGGGCGGCGGTGGCGGCCTGCCCGATGGCGCGGGCGGTGGTGGCCGGGTCGGTCAGGGTGTGCACGGTGGCGCCGTGCATCGGGTCGGTGCCGGGCTTGTCGGGTGCCAGCCACAGCACCGCGCACCCGCTGGCCCGCAACTGGTCGAGCATCGTCTGGCCCGGTTTCCGCGTTTCGTACTCGAAGTTGCCGTCGGAGATGATCACCAGCAGCCGCGCGGCGGTCGGGCGGGACAGGTCGAGGGCGCCGTCGAGGGCGCTGATCGCGGTGTCGATGACGTGCCCGCCGATGTGGGTGCCGAACGTGATCACCTTCGCCGGGGTGGCCCCGGGGCGGGTGATCGGGGTGACGATGCCCGCACCGAAGACCACGGTGGCGGTGGTCGCGGGTACGGCGGTGTGGCGGGCAGCGTGGGCGAGGATCCAGGCCGCCGAGGCCACTGGCCCGGTGAAAGCACGCATGGAGTCGGTGACGTCGCAGATGATGCCGAGCCGCAACGGCGGGGTGGGCACGACGCTGCGGGTGGTCCGGGTGAACGGTTCGGCGGTGGGGATCGCGCCCGCCGCGCGTTGGGCGTCGGCGGTCATCGCGCCGCGCATCCGCAACCGTCCCGGTGGCACCGTCGAGCGGGTTTTGGTGGCGGTGCGTTCCCGGTGTCCGGCGGTGCTCAGCGCGTGGGCGAGGTGCCGCGCGGCGGTTTGTTCGGTGACGCTCGGCGCACGGGTGCCCGTGATGTGGCGGGCGGTCGGGTCGTACCCGGTTCCGGCGCCGCCGAATACGGCGTTCGCCGCGTCCTGTGCTTGCTGGCGTGCCTTCTCGTCGGCCGCGCGGGCGTCGATGGCTTGGGTGACGGGGTCGGTGGGGGCGGGCGTGGCGGCGACGGCGTGAGCGATCGCGGCGGCTGCGCTGGTGATCGCGCCCGCCAAGGGCGACGGCGTGCCGTTCCCACTCCCGTTGGTGGCGCTGGGGTCGGGGGTGCCGGGTGGCTGGTTGGGGTCGGTACCGATGGCGTCGCACCAGCGGCGCCCGAGTTCGATCATCCGCGTGGCGTCGTCGTCGGAGGTCCGGTGTGCGGTGCGCCAGATACGGCGCAGTTTCGCGAGGGTGCTGGTTCCGAGAATGCCGCGCACCACCCGGTCGACGGCGACGACTTCGCGGCGGGTCAGGATCCCCGCGTCAACCCGGGCCAGCAACAGCGCGGCACTGCGCGCGGCGTCCTGTGCGGTCATCTGCGGTGCGGCGGCGGGGTCGGCCGCGTGGGTGTCGGCGAGGATCAGGTTGGTGGCACTGGCGCGCAGCCAGTATCGGTCCCCCGGGCGGTACTGGACTTGTCGCGCCTCCATCCGGGTCTCTTCCAACGCCTCGGCAGCGGCCGCCGCGCCCGGGGGTGCGCCCTGCGGTACGCGCCAGCGGGAAAAGTGGGCGTGACCTGCCTCGTGGGTCAGCAGTCCCCAGATGGTCCGGTAACGCTTGCGGTCCCCGACCCGGTGGGGTTCGACCGTGGCGGGGTCGACCCCAGGGTCCAGGTGGGTGCCGTCGACCTCGATGGTGGCGAGGTCGGGGAAAAAGCAGGCCGGCGCGCCGTGTCCGGCCCCGGGGGCGACGGTGACCACGAGATCGTCGCGGTCGGCGATCGCGGGGACCTCGTCGCCGAACGCGGCGGAGAGGGTCAGCCATCCGGTGGCGGCGGGAAACACGGCGGTGGGGGTGGACGCGGCTGCGGCTACGTGGGCGGTCATCTGGTGGGTCCTTTCGGCGACGGTGCGCGCGGGTCGGTGGTGGTGCGGGTTAGAACTGCGCGCCGAGAGACAGCGGGGCGACGTCGGCACCGAAGATGTTGCGCACTGCCTCGGCGACCACGTCCCGGTCCTCCTCGGGGGCGATGCCGATCAGGTTTCCGGCGGCGGCCTTGATGCCCAGCACGTCGGCGATCCGGTTGAAAGCGATCAGCTCACGCAACTGCGGCGCCCATCCGATCTCGCCCTTGTCCTGCCGTCCGGCGAGGTTCTTCGCGACCCGGACCGCTTTCTCGTTGATCTTGAGTTTGGTGGCGAGTTCGTAGTCGGTGGACACGTGGATCTGCGCGGCGAACCGGGAGGAGAGCGCGTCGGTCAGGACCGCACCGTGGACCCCGGGGTTGTGTCCGGCCACGACGTAGAACCCGGGCGCGGCGTCGACCACTTCGTTTTGGTGGGTTTTGATGATGATCTGGCGGCGTCCGTCCATCGCGGGATAGACCACCGCGAGCACGGTCGGGGGTATGAGGGTGGCATCGTCGATGAACAACGCGCGCCCGTCACGCATCGCGGTCACCAGCGGCCCGTAGGCGAATTCGTACCGCCCGTCCGGGGTTTGGGTGTAGGACCCGACGAAGTCGTCGGTCACGGTGTCGCTGTCGCCCTGAATGGTCACGAGGTCGTCGAAGGCGGCCTCCACCACCGAGGTTTTCCCGGTCCCGGGTGGCCCGTACATCAGCGCGGACACGTTCGCGTCCCGTAGCCGCCGCAGCGCGGTCACATCCGACAGGTCGGACAGTTTGCGCGGGTGGTACATCTGCCCGTTGGGACGGCGCACCGGTCCGGTCACCAGCGCGGGAAGTGGGGGCGGTGCGGCGGTCGCCGACGGTGCGGGAGCGGGGGCGGTTGTGGCGCCGCGCGGGGTGACCGTGGCGATTCGCGCGGCGTCGGCGGTGGTGGCGGTCGCGCGGTAGGTCAGCGGGTTGGTTCCGGCTTTTTCGGCTTCGCCGCGCGCTTCCAGCGTCGCCAGTGCGTTCCCGACCGCCCCGGACGACTTCCCGCCGAGCCGGGTGGCGATGGTGCCGGGGGTGAGTGCGGCGGCGGGGGTGCGGGCGAGCTGTTCGGCTACCCTGCGCCGGAGTTCGCCGCCCGGCAGTCGGTTGGCCGCGCCCGCGGCGGCGGGCGCGCTGCCCGGGGCCGCAGTAGTGGCTGGCGTGGTCATGGTGTCGGGTCCTTTCACGAAAGCAAGACGGGCACGGTGTGCCGGGGCGGGGGGGGGGGACGGAGCGGCGGTTCACACCGGGGCGGTGGCGTTGTCGTGGCGGTGACCCGGCAGAGTTGCGGCGGTCTCACACGTAGTCGAGATAGACCGACACCCAGACGTTGCCGGTTTCCTGCAGGATCTCGCCCACGACGTACTCGACACCGTCGTGCAGAATCCGGGTGCCGACCGGGGGAAGCGCGGCCAGTTCAGCCGCCACGTGGCCTTCGTCGGGGGCGACGTCGTCGGGCATGAACAGCCGTGCCCTGATCAGCGGGATGACCCGGACCACGGTCTCGGGCAGCTGTTCGTCGACAATGCGGCGGGCCTCGCCGTTGCGAATCCGCACCGCGCCCGTTGCGGCGGGTGTCGTGCCCGGGATCAAACTGGTTGACGGCGTGGTCATCGGTGGTTCCTTTCGCGACTGGCGGGGGCGCAGTGCTCCCCGATCGTGAATTGACGGCTTTCCGATATCCCGGTTTGGTAGTTCAGATTCAGAATGGGGTCCGTTTGCGTTTCCAGCTTTCCCGGTGACGCAACAAACGTAACTCGATCCCGGTGCGTCGCGCAATAGTTTTCGCGGGCAATTTTGAGTAATTGTGGCCGAATTTCGCCGCAGTCAATGGGAATTCCTGTTGTGTTTGCGCAGGCCAGACAGCTGTCATCAGCTTCGGAAACGGGAACGCCGGCCAGAGGTGCGGCCGCGGATAAATACAAATAGATACGGAAGGCAAGAAGGGCATGAGGCGACGAGAGGGCGCTGGCGAGAAGCGGGGAACCGTGGACAAAACTGCATGACATCGGTGCCGGGCCTGATGTGCTTACCTGCTTGGTGTCAAGCGAGTCTGGGACACCGGTGGATCCCCCTGCGGGGTTCATGAGCTGTGAGAACGTCCGAGACGGGGGGATCCGCCTTAGGCGGATACCGGAGAACGAGGCGGATCGGCAGGGGCAACGGCCCCCCGGATGGCAGTCACCCTCTGCATCGACCTTCCGCGCCCCGATTGCAGCGGGTGACCGCTGGTACGGGTGACACGCGGCGCTCAGGGCTCCGGCGTCACACACGGAGCCGAGATTGTGTGCACGGAACCGTGCCGCAGTCGCGGCGCGCGAGGGCGGCACGCGACGCGTGATGCGCAGCGGTGACGTCATCGCGGTGAAATAGAGTGGCGTACACACGGGATTCTTTTTCTTCGGCCTCGTCGAGGGGGGCTGCCACAGTCGACGCTAACATCGGCGCGACCACGGTCGCGGTACGATATCGAGGTATTTCGCTGTTCCGCTTAATTACCTTTGGTCCACATGATCGACGTCTCGATGGCGGTGTTGCCGCGGTGTGCACGAGAACCGTCGGCGTGGACATTCACGGCACCGCGGGCGAGGAGAGATCGTCGAGCGGTATCCCGGTCTCGCGTTCGCGTAGCCGGCGGGCGAGGTCGATGGTGTCTGCGGTGGGCCTCAGGTCGACTTCGGCCAGGCGGGTCTGCAGCAGTGTGAGAGTGCGGGAAATTCCGTCGTGCCGGCCCAGAGCGTGCTGCATGCGCATGATGTCGCGGTAGAGCAGTTCGTTGTGCGGGTCGAAGCTGCGCGCGGTTTCCAGGAGGTCCAGGGTGTAGTCCGGGTCGTCCTCGACCCGGGCGCGCGCGAGCGCAGCGACGGCTTCGAGTGCGTCACGCCGCGTGGCTTCCCGGGCGGCGACGAGCCACTCGGCATCCAGTCCCTCGGCCATCTGTCCGCCGTAGTGCGCCACGATGGCCTCGTAGGCGCCGGTGCGCTGCTCGGGCGTGGTGGCGATTCGGCGGGCGGTGACCGCGTCGGCGAAGCCCCAGTAGTCCACCTCGACGACGGCCGGATCGAGCCGGTAGTGACCGTGCTCGGCCAGGATCAGGTCGCCGACGGCGCCGTGGGTGGCGGTGTCGAGCGTGCGGCGGATCCGGGAGACGACGGTGCGCAGAACGCTGGCGGGGTTGCGGGGCGGCTGGTCGGGCCACAAGGCGTCGACGATCCCGTCCCGGGACGTTCCGCCAGGGTGTACTGCGAGGAACACCAGCAGTTCGACCGGCCGGCTGCTCAGCCCTCCGGACAGGTCGCGCCTGCCAGTGTCAGGTCGGTCCGGGTCGCGATGCCAGTGCAGGGCCGGAGTGCCGAAGACCGCCAATCTCAGCGGTGCGGGGCTCGCCGGGTCCGCGCCGGCCGTTGCCGGCAGCGTGCGCGGATCGCGGTCAGGTGCACCGGCGTCGGCGGAAGCCGGCTCCGGGATGGGGCGGTCCGAGGTGATTTCCAGACGAGCGGGCGCGGTCGGACCTGTATCGGGCTGGGCCGGGTCGACACGTGATGGTGTCGCCGCACGCTCGGACACGAGGCCGCCACGGTCGCGGTCATAGTTCGCGTCGCCGGGTTCGTCGGGGGCTTGCGCGGTGTGCAGGAAGCTCAGTAGGTCGCGGGTGGCGGTCTCGGGCAGGGTGAAACTGCGGGTGCCACGCAAGGGTTCGCCGAGCCCGGGGTCGGTCGCGGAGATGATCCCGGCGGCGGTGACGTAGGCGGTCACCCCGGGCCGCCATTGGCCCAGCAGCAGGGCCGTGACGCCGTGCTGGGCCTCGTTGTCGAGCAGGTGCTGCAGCCGCGCCTGCCGCCCCGGTTCGCCGGGCGGTGTCGCGATCAGGACGGCGGGCCGGGATGATTCCGGGCCATCGATGGCGGACAGCGCAGTGTCCAGGTCGGCCACGACGCCTAGCGTCTGCGGTAAATCCGTCACGGGCCCGGGCACGCCCAGCAGGCGGGTCAGGTCGGCGGCGGGTACGTGCACTTGCGGCGCCGGTGTGCTCTCGCGCGCGGTGGTGAGGATGGTGAGCAGCAGCGCGCGGGCCGCGGCGTAGCCGCCGGGCCCGACCAGGCCGAGGCCGTGCACGCGAGCCAGGTCGAGGGCGACGGGGGTCACCTCGCCCGCTGCGGAGTTGGTGGTTCCGGCGGCGGCGCCCGGCGCGGTCGTGTGGACGGCGATGTCGACCGTCCACGGTGGCGTCGCCGGTCCGCTGCCGGTACCGGTGGGCGCGGCGGCGACCACGCGCCGGCTGCGAGGAACAAGCACCTGCACGTGGCCCTCGTTGTCTCGGTGAACGGGTTCACGACGGTGCAGCGGAACGAGGGGGACGTCGGCCCCGGGATCGCGGGCGCCGTCGGACTCGCATTCGATGTCCAGTGCAGTGTCTTCGTCGTGGTGCTGCGCGCGCACGTGCGCCTGGCGCAGCTGATACACCACGGGCGCGACCGGTATGTCGTCGTCACCTCGGCCGCGACCGGGCCGGTAGCGCGCCTGACGGCGGCGCCGCGCGCGCAGGACCAGGGCACTGACCCCAGCGGCGAGGCCGAGACCGATGAACACCTCACCGCTGCCCCACGTCACCGCGCCGCCGGCGGCGCGGTCCGTTGCTCTGTCGGTACCGGCGTTCACCTCGGCAAGGGCCGGGTGGGGAGGCAGCGGCGTGATCGTGCCCGGCACCGCGGGTACGGGCTCGATCTCGGGTTCCGCAGTGGCAGGGACCGGGCCCGACGGTTGCGGCGGGGAGACGGGAGAATCGGCCACGTGGCCGGCGGCGGGGACCCGGAGGACGTCGCCGGGGTGAATCAGGTGCGGGTTGGTCAACACGCGTCCGCTGGGCTGGGCGCTGCCCTGATTGAGTGACCAGATCTCCGGCCACCGGTCCCCGTCGCCCAGGCAGCGTTGCGCGATGCGCCACAGCGAGTCGTGCACACCACTTTCCGGCAGCCGGACCCGCTCAGTCCCCGCAGGAGTAGACAGCGCAGGCGATCGGCTGGCGGTGTACTCGTCGGCGACTGGTGTGGGCCCGGCTGGGCTGATCACGGCCGCCGATGCGGCGCTGACAGAGCGGGCGGCATCGGTAGGAGCTGATGGTGCGGCGGTGGCGGTGCGGCCCAGCACCGCCACGAGCAGCGCACCGACGAGCACCGTCGCGACGCGCCGGACCGGACCTGCCTGCCGGCGCAGATGCGGCCACCGGGCGCCCCGTGCGACGTCGAGGACGCAGGCCGCGACGTCGAAGACGAACACCAGCCACAGCGCCCACAACAGGCACGTGAGAATGTCGAGTAGGAGAGTGGTCGACATCGGTGCCATCAGCACCGCCCCGAGCTCGTCGGAGCTCGGCAGATGATCCGGCAGCGGCCACCCGACGCCGTAGATGAGCGCCCAGGGCAGTCCGGCCACCAGCGCAGCCAGCACGCCGAGCGCGAGCAGTCCCCGTAGGCCCAGACCCACCAGCCGGACGGTGCGCGTGATCGGTGTCCGGCGGACCATCAGCTGCTCGCCGACCCGGCCGCGGCTCCGGTGGACTCGGTCGGCGCCGTTAGCGCGGTGCGTGCGGCACGCGGCTCGGTGGCCACCGACGTGCTGTTACTGCCGGCGTCTTGGGGCTTCACCCGTGGGCGTGTGCGTTTGCCGCTGCGGGCGGGCTTGGCTGCGTGGTCGAGCCAGATGGTGAGGTCAGCGACGGGGATGTCGGTGACCTGCGCCAGCTCGGCCACGTCGAAAACCTCACCGGCCTCGGTCAGGACTTTCCCGAGTTCACGTTCGAGCTGGGCGAGCTGCCCGGCCAGCTCGGTGTGCCGGCGGGCCATCTGGCCCACGACGGTGGCCGCCTGGGCTCGGCGGGCGCTGCGTTCGGCATCGCGTTCCTCGATGCGGCGGTTGATCTCGTTCTCCGAGGTGACCATGCCGTGTCTCCTTGTCTCGGTGTCGCCCTGCGTCAGGGCTCGATTGCCTGAACTGCCGTGAGTTCGTGGAGCGAACTCAGGCCGAGGTCGAGCCGTTGCGCTGGTGGGATTGGATTTACTCGATCGCCTGGAGAACCCGACAGAGCTCGAGGTTTCCGACGGATTCGTCGAAGTCGCCGACAGCACAACACGCAGCGAGACGCACATCGGGGCGCTCGTTGGCCTCAGAACGGTAACGGTAGATGTGCTCTTGACCCCAGACTTGCCAGCGTTCACCTTCCGTTCACGTGCAGCCGTACGCCAATTTAGGTGAACGGGTGACAGTTCATTCCGTGTACAACGTTTGGTCCACGACACCAGGAGGCGATCATGCTTGAGAGCGTCGGCATTGTTGGTGCGCTCGCAACGGCAGGCATGGTCGTGCGGCAGGTACTGCTCCTTGCCATAGCTCTGCGTGGCACGAAACCCAGCGAGCGTCCTGCGATCATCCGTGCCCTGACAGGTTTTACCCACGCCACAAGAGCACAACGAGACAGGCGCCAACGAACACTCGGCTAATGAGCACATTTCAGGGACCGACATGCTGCCAGCTCCCAGGACCCGCATTCCTTGCCGTGAATTTCTCCACGGGTCCAACGGCTTCGGCGTGCACCGTAAACGTCGCGAGCGGGATCACGTTGACCACCGTCCCGGTGACCTTCTCGGCTGAGCATCCACCAACGGTGGCAAGCGAGGACGCCCACCACAGGGTTCGCCAAACGAAGCCCTCAGTTACGCTCGTCTGAACGGTCCGCACGTCAGTTCCCACCCATCGACCCATCGGAATTCGCGAACTCACGGTCTTCGCCGGTGATCCCGCGCTGTGGGTGTGCGGCAGCGTGCCCGTGGGTGTGGATGTCTTCGACACCGATCAGTGACAGCAGCTGGGTGCGGTAGGTGGCTGTGACCTCGACGGTCACGGTGTCCCCGGCGACCGCGACGGTGCCGGTGGCGCCGATGCTCGCCAGGTACCGCTGCGCGAGCTCCCGGGCCAAGGCGGGATCGAGCCGGAGGGCTCCGGTGGCGCGGTAGGCGGTGAGGTCGAGACCTTGGGCGCCGGCCCGGGCGGCGGACTCGGCCGCTCCGCCGGCGCGGATTTTGCTCGCCAGCGCGAGGCCGCCGTCCAGACTCAAGCCAGCCAGGGCGAGCAGCCCGATCAGCAGCACCAGCACGAACGCTGAGAGCTGGCCCCGCTCGGCGCGCCACCACGCAGCCCACCTGCCGTCGTTTCCGTGGCGGGTCATGGCGTCGCTCCGGTCGCGGGGGCCGAGCGTTGTGCGTCGACCACCTCGCTGGCCGTCGATTTCAGGGTCTTCTCGCGGGGCACGGCGAGGAGCAGGGCCTGGCCGAGGTCGACGGTGCAGCGCACGCTGACCGTGATCGTCGCGGCGGGGGCGAGCGTTCCCGTCATCGTGGTGGCCACATGGCGGCACACGACCCCGGCGTGGGCAAGCGCGGCGCTCGCGGTCTGCTGTGCGGCGGTGGTGGCGGCGGGAGTGCTGCGTTGCAGGGTTGCGGCGCGGGCGGCCTGGTGGGCGGCGTCGTCGAGCCGCAGCCGGGCATCGACGCCGCGGTGCACCACGACGGCCACGAACACCAGGAGCACGGCCAGCAGCGGGGTCAGCAGCACGGCCTCGACGGTCACCGAACCGCGCTCGGCACTCCACCACCGCCGCCGCGCCCTCTCGCGTGTCGGCGTCGACGACGTCACGACGGCCTCGGCTTGTCGGGCTCGCTGCCGCGAAACCATGGGAAACGACGAGTCGCGGCTCCTCCGGCGGCCGCGTGGCTGCCCGGTACCTGTAGCCACGACGATGCCGGCCGCTCCCACGGGAACGCTCCGGCTTGCGTGATATCTCGAGCCGCGGTGAGGTAGGCGTGTAGGTTCCGTGGCAACGCTTCCGCCCGCTGCCCCAGGGCCCGCACCCGGTCGCGCCCGGGCACGGCGGCGAGGGTGCGGTCGGTGCGGGTGGCTAGGTCAGCGTGCCGGAGTTTCGCCTCCCACGCCCGCGACAACGCGAGGCAGCCGCGCATATGCCCCACGACCTCAGCCAAGGCCTCGTCGATCGCGGCGACCGCCTCGCGCGCCGCGGCGGCCAGCTCACCGACCTCGGCATCCGGGTCGCCCGCGAGTTCCTGTGCCAGGCTGCGGGCCCCGCGGGTGCGCTCCAGCGCAGCCAACGTCTCCCACACCACCTCGTGCACCTCACGGCACAGCACAGGATCGAACCAGGCTCGCCCCCAGCTGCGGTGAAGTTCGTCCACACCAGCGATCAGCTCCCGCACGCCCGCGGCGACCAGCGCACCGAGATCGGCAAAATCTCTGCTGCGCAGGAAGAACTCGCCTCGCACACGGTCGAGCCGACACGGGTTGGCCGCGCCGTGACGGTGATCGACCATCACCCGGATGGCGCGGCGCCACCCGGCCGCCACGCTCGCGCCGACAGTGAGAATCCCGAATGCGAGCGCGTCTCCCGCTACGGCACCCGCACCCGAGCGGGCCGCAAGCGCAGCGAACACCGCGATGGCAGCCCCTGTAAGTCCGGTAAGGACAATTCGGTGCGGGAGTCCGGCACGGACACACTCGTCGCGCCATCGTCGATCGGGGACAGCGGGATTCATGAGCAGGGAGTCCGGTCCGTCGGGGAACAAGCCCGTGACCACGGGCGTGGACGGTCTGGTGGTGGTGTCGCGGGTCATCGGGTGTCCTTTCGGCCCTGGAGCCGGGATCTTCTGCGTGAGCAGGAAAGTCAGGGTGCGGAGGCCGTGTCCGGCACGAAACGCTCAGTCCCGCCTGAGGCTTCGGCATGCACGTGCAGGTGTACGCCGGGCAGGACGGCGGTGGCCTCGCCGCTGATACTTACCGACACCGTGTCTGCGCCGCGGGACACCTCGAGGTCGGGGTTACGCAGTGGGCCAGCAGCGAGGTCCTCGAGCAGTCGCCGGCCGGCGACGAGTCCGGTGCCGGTGGTGCCGTCCTGGGTGCGGGCGGCGGCCAGCGCCTCGGAGGCGGCGGCCTGGGCGACATGCGTGGCGTGCGACCACACCGCGAACTGGATGATCGCCAGCAGGACCAGCAGCAGCAGCGGAGTCGCGATGACCAGTTCAACGGTGACCTCGCCACGGTCTCCGCGCACGGCCTGCCGGAGACGGGTCCACACCCGGCGAGCGCGGTCTCGTGGCTGCCGGCGGCGCTGGTGGATGAATCGGGCGAGCATCGTCAGCCGAGCCCAAGGTCGATCGATGCCGCCTTCGCCGTGAGCTTGGCGACGATGATCGCGACAATGACGATCGCGGCGATGGCCATCAGCGCGGTGACGATGACCGTGGTGGTGATTTCTCCGCGCTCGGGCTCAGCGCGCAACAGGGTGATGCGTGCTCGCATCAATTCCCAGAAGGTCCGTACGTGGTGCAACATGACTTCGACCTCTTTCCGTTGTCGTGCAATACCTTTCGCGCAGCCGGCGTGGGCCGCTGAACCCAGCTAGAGTCCATTAAGGATCTGAGTCACCGCCGGGTAGGCGATGAACCCGAGGAAGCCGAGGAACAGCAGCGTCACCGGCAGAGCCATACGTTCGGTGGCGGAATGGGCATCGGCTTCGGCGTCGGTGAGCTGATGGGTGCGCAGCGCGTGTGCCTTCGCCGCCAGGGATGCCCGCACGCGAGCGCCTTCGGTGCCGGCCAGGGAGATCGACGCGGCGAGCTCGGCCAGTTCGTTGATGCCGAGTTCGTCGCCAAGCCTGCGCAGCGTGGCCCACGGCGTGGTGCGGGTCAGCTGCGCAGCGCGTAGAGCACGGCGGATCTTGCCGAACGCCGGGCCCGCTCCGACCGCTGCGGCGTCGGTGAGTGCGGCCTCGACGCCGGCGCCGCCGGCGAGGGTGATCCAGACGAGGTCGAGGAACGCCGAGAGCGCGCTGCGGAATTCGCGCCGCATCCGGGTCGCCTTGGCACGAACGTCGAGATCGGGTGCCAGGAAGCCGAGTACGCCGAGCGTCAGCCCGGCCAGCAGCGGCACCTGCACACCCGGCGACCGCCCTCCCAGGGCCAGGAGGACTTGGAGCAGCCACGGCGCCAGCAGCCCGGCTACGGCGAGCAGGGCTTTCGCGGCGAGGTGGCTGTCGGTGCCGCGGCCGGTGATCCGCAGATCGTTGTCGATCGTGGCGCCGGGCAGGCCCAGCATCCGCAGGCCGGGCACGAATATCCGGCCCCACACGGCGACCCACGCGACATCCTCGGCGACCACGATCGGCGCGGCAGACGGTCGTGCGCGGATCTGAGCGAGCCGGTCACGCAACGCCGGGCGCGGCGGCAGGACCCACGTCAGTACGAGCCACAAGCCGACGCCGGCACCAGCGCCGAAGGCGAGAGCGGGAATCACGACGGCCCACCTCCGTCGACGACGGTCTCGCCGCCGTCACGCGCTCCGGTCGCACCGCGCGCGTCCAACGCCAGGACCCTCACCGGTCCCCCGCCGACGGCGATGCGGGCGAGCCAGCCGAATCCGGCGGCGAGCAGGCCGCCGATGAGCAACAGGACCACTTGGCCAGTGGCGGTGTCGTAGACGTCGAGGTAGGCGCGGTTGAACACCGCGACCCCGGTGGCGAACGCGACGGTCGTCGTGACGATGAGCCGCACAGACGTGCGGGTCCGCGCCCGACCGGCCTCGACCCGCATCCGCATTGCGGCCTGCCCGCGGGCGGTGATCGCCAGCGACCCGAGCAAGTCGCCGAGCTGGCGGGCCTGGTGCTCCGCGGCGAGGATCAAGGCCGCGAGGACGAGATCGGCGCTCGGGTCGTCCAGCTCGCGAGCCAACGCTCGCAGTGCTGGCGCCAGGCGCTGCCCGCTTTCCAGCCGCGCCGTGAGTGTGGCGACCTCGGCGCGGATCGCCGCGGGGGCGAGCGGGGCGGTGGTGAGGATGGCTTGTTCGAGCCCGGCCGCCGCCGCGAGCACGTCGCGCAGCATTTCCGTCCACGAGGCGATCGCCTCGATCCGGGCGACCCGCCGCGCGTGAGCGCGGTCCGGGCCGACCAGCCGGGGCAGGAACCACACCGCTGCGGCCGCCAGCACGGCGCCGGCCACCCATCCCGTTGCGGCCCCGGTTACGGCGCCCACGGCGACCACCACGGTCAGGCGCGCCAGCGCGCGTCGATCGCCGGCGAAGCGGCGGACGGCACGACGCAGCCGGCTTCCACGTGGCACCGTCATTCCTGACGTGGTTCGTGGCCAGTCGGTGATGATCAGCAGCACGCCGGCGGCAGTCCCTGCCCCGAGCGTGGCGGCGACGATCGTGGTGGTGTCGACGTTCATGGCGTCCACCACCCGTCCGGGCGCGCGAGCAGATCGGGGTCGAATCCGGCCGCGACGAGATCGTCGAGGGTGTCCGTGCGCAACGCCCCGGCCACCGGCACCGCGCGGCGGTCCGGGCCACGGCGGTAGACCTCGTTGGAGATCACCGCCCCGCCTTCTGCGTCGACCACCTCGCGGACCGAGGCGATCACCCGCGTCCTCCGGTCGGCGGCGCGGTCCAGGTGCACGACGAAATGCACCGCGCTCGCCACCAGCAACGCGGTCGCCTCCAGCGGCAGCCGCTCCGGGCCTTGCGCGGCGTAGGAGGCGAGCCGGGTGAACGCGATCTTCGAACTGGAGGCGTGCAGGGTGGCCATGGAGCCGTCGTTGCCCTGGGACATGGCGTTGCACATCGGGATGACCTCGGGCCCGCGGATCTCGCCGACGATCACCCGGTCCGGGCTCATCCGCAGTCCCCAGCGGACCAGTTCGGCCTGATCGACGGCACCTTCGCCCTCGACGTTGCGTTCGCGGGCCTGCAGCGCGGTGACGTCGGCGTGCCGTTCGGGATCCAGTCCGAGCCCCAGTTCGAAGGCGTCCTCGATGGTCACGAGCCGTTCCAGCGGGTCCATCTCGCCAGCCAGGGCGCGTAGCATCGTGGTCTTTCCGGCGCCGGTGCCGCCGGTGATCAGCACGTTCTTGCGAGCGCGTACCAGCGCGCGCAGGAACCGTTCCAATCCGACGTCGAGGGTGCCGCGGCGGCGCAGCTGAGCGAGGGTGGCGGTGAGGTAGCCGTGCCGGCGGATCGTGCACGCAGTCACCCCGCCCGCGGTCAGGCCCAGCACGGCGAAGAGCCGCTCGCCGCCGGGCAGTTGCAGGTTCAGCGCGGGTGAGCCGCGGTCGAAGCGGCGCTCCTCGGAGGACGCCCGCGCGGCCAGTGCGCGGATCAGGTTGGTCAGTTCGTCGTTCGAGGCGGCCACCGGGGCGGCCTGGGTGCGGCGGCCATCGTTGTGCTGGACGAAGACCCGGTCGTAGCGATTGACCGCGATCGTCTCCACCGTCGGATCGGCCAGCAACGGCTGCAGACCGCCGAGGCCGAACACCTCGTCCAGCACCCGCTCGATGAGCGGCTCCTCGGTGCCGGAGTCGACTAATTCCCGGCCAGCCACCAGTTCGGCCTCGCTGTGCGCGGCGACCGCGTCGGCGAGGACCTCGCGGGCGATCTCCCGCCGGCGTGGCAGGGGCAGCGGGCCGTCACCCGGGCGGGTCACCGCCTCGACGCGTGCGGGCAAGTTCAGGGTGAGTGCCTGCCGCAGCCGGACGTGGAGCCGGAACGCAGCGTCCACGGGCTCGGCGACAGCCCCGGACGGTGGGGTGGGGTGCATGCTCGCGGTCACGTAGGTGGCTCCGTCCCGGCCGGGGGCGATGGGCTAGCGCCATCGGGCAGGTCACCCGACAGTGGGCGAATGTGCCGAGAAGTGAGGTCGGCGCGGGACGGGTGAGCGGTTGCGTCGCCGCTCACGCCGTGGTGTGCCGACGTTCCGTCTGCAGCGCTCGCGACCGTGGTCGTTGGCGGCCGGACGGCAGCTGTGGGCGAGGCCAGAGTGCGAGCCAGCGCGCCGACATGGCGGTCCAGTCCGCCGGTTCGGCGGCGGTGCGCGGAGGGTAGGCGACGACCGGTCAGCGTGGCCGCGGCTGCAGGATCGTTTGGAAGTCGCCCGATGGCCGGCACGCCGAGCTCGCGCTCGACCTCGGCGGTCGGGTAGCCCTGGCCAGTGAGAAGCAGGCCAGGACGTGGTGTCCAGCGGGCCAGCTCCCTCAGCCGTGCCGCTGTGTGGGCGAGGTCCTCGGCGCGGGTGCCCGTGAGGAGTATGAGAGCGTCCGCTTGGCGTGCGATCGTTTCGGCCGGTGTGCCGGGATCGACCCGTCCGCAATCGGCGAGCACCACGACCCTGGGTTCGCGGGCGGCGGCGGGCAACAGCTGGTGCTCGGCGCCAGTGAGGATGTGCAGGGCGGCGCGCGTGTGCCCGCTGCCGGGCGGGGCGACCAGTACGTGGGCCCCACCGGCCAGCACTTGGGTGTGCTCCCACACGACCGTGGGGCGAGGCTGCCGGCGTGCGGCGGCTGCGAGGCTCACCAGTCCTGGTGTCGTCGGGAGTTGTAACCGCATCGCTAGGTCGCCGCCGGCCGGGTCGATCTCGGCGATCAGCCGACGGGTGCGGGCGACGTCGGGCCAGTGTGCGGCGAGGGCGAGGGCCAAAGTGGTCACACCCGGGGAACCATGGACCGAGCACAACGCGATCAGCATCAGCGGCCACCGCCGGCAGGCTGCATCACCAGGGCCAGCTGGCCGACCGGGACCTGCGCCAGCGTCACGGCGTCGGGAGAGGTGAGGTCGAGCGAGACCACGACGGTCTGGTCCGAGGCCGCCGGTGCTACACCGACAACGATGGCGCGCCAGGTCGTTCCCGGCGCCGGCGCCGGCACGGCGTTCGTGGGCTGCGCGGAGGCGACGGTGACGATCACGGTGATGGGTGTGCCGACGGTCACTGCCGGTGGGAATTGTCCGGGCTTGACCGCGACTGCGACGATCGCGTGGCCGGCGGCGGGCAGCTGTGCGGCGCCGACGGCGTCCGGGGTCAACAGGGCACCGGTCCCGAGGTTGGTCGCCATCGGCCGGCCGAGGACGCGGGCAGCCTCGTCGGCCGGAACGAGTGCTGTGCCCGGCGATGCGGAGACGTCGACCGTACGCAAGTCCGCGCTGGTCAGCACATGCCCGACAGCCACGGGCGTGGCTATGGCCAGGGTCGGCGTCCGGTCCTGGGTGCTGGTGGTCCACCAGACGGTTCCGCCAGCGCAGAGAACGACGAGTAGCACCCCGGCCGCCAGATTCGGCACTTTCCGGTTGCCGCGGTGAGATGTCGGTGTCGCGGGTGCGCCGGTGCGGTCCAGCCACGACGCCGGTGTCGTTTTGCCGACCGGCTCATGGCCGCGCGCGGGAGTGTCGGTGCTGGTCATCGGAGGTCCTCCAGGCACGGTTCGCCCGTGTCACGCAATCTGCGATGGGCGTGAAACGGGATCACGAAAAGAAAGGCCGAATGGTCCGGGTACGACGGGCGGGACCTATCCGGTGCCGAGAGCTTGCACTTCGGCAACCCGCAGGTAGGCGGCAGCGCTGGTGGTCAGGTCTGGGAAGGCGCCTGTGGCTCCTCCGCCGGACCAGGTGACGCGCCACGACACCGTGGCGGTGATCGGGAACCGCTCACCGGGGCTGCCGGCCGAGGACCTCTGGTAGGTGTGTCCGCAATCGGGCGAAGCGGCCAGCGCGGCCGTGCCTGCGGGGAACGGGGTGCCGGGACCGGTGCAGGTCACGGTGGTTCCGTCGCCGGTGGACCAGGACACCGAAGTCGGGGTCGCGGTCGCGGTGACCGACACCGCGGGCACCGCTGCCGTCGCCGAGTGCGGCCGCCACATCGCCCGGTCCAGCGACAGCCACGTCGGCAGCCGGACCAGCTGCGTGCCGGCCGGGTTCGACGCGATCACCGGGCTGGGCAGCCGCAGCTGCGAGCGGGCCTGCTCAGCCAGCTGCTGCGGCGAGGGCACCGGGGCCGCGCCGGGAGCCTGCCCGTCGGCGATCCACACCGGCGCCCGGAACAGCGCATCGCGCGAGCCCGGCCCGGAGCACTGGTAGACGTACCAGGCCCCACCCTGACCAGGTGCCTGGACCAGCCGAGAAACGGTGGAACGGGTCCGCGTCAGAGACACGAGTTGTATGCCGTTGGCCCTCGAGCGGTGCAAGCTATGGCTCGCGGTCTGGATTCCGTCCGACGGTGGCTGGTAGTCGCTGCGGACGTACGAGCAGTCCGCTCGGGTGTCCTCGCCATCGACAATCCGGTCGCCCGGCGGCGGCTGTGTGTCGCGCTGCCCGTCCTGGAGCTCCGGTGCGCCGGGGCGGGGGTCTGGCCTGCGTGCGGGCGCGTCATGGCCACGTTGGCCCGCGCCGAGCTCGCAGCCGGGGTAGGAGCTCTGTCCGCAGTCGACGTCGCCGTACCAGTCCTCCGCGACCGCAGGCGCGACGCTCACCAGCATCACCGCCGACGCCGAAGCGGCGACGATGCCGAGTCGGCGGGCGGCGGTCAGCATGATCCGGTTCCGTCCACGGCGAACCGGGTCACGCGCCAGGAACCGTCGACGGCCAGCTTGACTTCGGCATGGATCCGGTGCTTGCCGCCCGGTTCGTCATCGGCCGGTTGTCCGGTGTCGGCCCGGTACGTCAGCCAGGTTCTCGCGTCCGAGCAGTCGGTGATCACGACCGTTTTCGGCTCGTACTGCGAGTCGACGGACTGGGCGAGCGGGGAGTTGCTCGGGGCGCCTTTGCTGACCAGGCCGTTGTAGTGATCGGCGTAGAGCTGACGCGAGAGCACCGACAGCGCGTCGCCGGTGGCGTGCTCGGCCAGTCGGGGCGAGCGCCAGTCCGACGTGGCCGCGACGGCGGCGACGTCGCGCCACATGCCCAGGTAGGCATCGACTGCCTTCTGCTTCGCGGTACTGGCAGGCGACGCGGTGGTGGCTGTCGCTGCCCCGGCCGTCCGGGTGTCTACCGAGGATGCCGGAGCGCTGGCCCTGCCCGAGCTGCAGGCGCTCACAGCGAACCCGAGTACCGCAACGGTGACAGCGATGAGGCGCCGGCGGTCGCGCGTCGGCGCGCTCCCCCGCCGGTTGCGCACGAGCGGGACAACGGTGCAACCAGGCAAGATGGCGGGCAGAGTGATCATGCGCGAGCGGGAGGGATCATGCAGCTGTCGACGTTCGGCCTGTGGTGGGTCCTCGGCGCTGCCGTCCTCGGGCTCGGGCTCGGCGCTGCCGCGAGCGGCGTCACTCGTCGGCTGCTGCTGGACAAGCGTGAGATCGCCGGTTCGTGGTGGCTGGGTGCCGTGGTCACCGCGGTCCTGTTGGCGCTGTTGGCGTGGCGGGTCGGTGATCGCGGCGAGTTCGCGGTGTACGGGTTCGCGGCGGTGCTCGGTCTGCCGTTGGCGGTCGTGGACTGGTGCGAGCACCGCCTGCCGCGGCGGCTGGCCGTGCCTCAGCTGGCGGGTGTGTTCGCCGGTTTCGGGGTCGTGTGCCTGGCTCATCGTGACCTGGAACCGGGAGTGCGTTCGGTCGGCGCTCTGTTGGCCGCCGGTGGTCTGGTCCTGGTGCTGGCCGTGCTGACCCGTGGCGGTGTCGGGGCCGGGGACATCGTCGTCGCGGCCGTCGTCGGCGCCGTGACCGGCTGGACTGGCTGGCCGCAGGTGGCAAGTGCGCTGGTGGTGGCGTCCGTGCTGGCGTTGCTGTTGCTCGTCGTCCCCGGCGCACACCGTGGCGCCACGCGGGCAAGTTCCACAGTGCCGTTCGGGCCATGCCTGTACGGCGGCGCACTCGTCATGATCCTGATCGGCGGCTGAGCCGACCGCAACGACGAGGCCTCGCGACTCCGTCCGCGGGCGCACGACCTGCAAGTGCCGCGGCCTCACACGAGCGACGCGCAGCAGGGGGCGGAGGGCCGGCATCGGCTGCCGCGACGCCTCCGGTGCGGCGAGCCCGGATCCGGTGGGCGGCGTCTGCGGCTGCTGCGCGGCGGCGGAGTGGCTGCGTGGCTGGTTCATGACTGCGCTTTCGTGGGAAGGGTTGAGGGGAGACGGCCGGCGGTGGAGGGTGAATTTCGCCGGCCGCCTCCCGGGGAGGCGGCCACCATCGACGTGGGGAGGAGGTGGCCGCCGGGCTCAGAAGCCCAGAGGTGATGTCACCGTGGCCGGTGGGTCATCGGCCTGTGCGGTTTCAGCACCAGGGCAGGCTGCGCGGATCCGAACCGCCGCCCGGGTAGGTGTGCTGGGTGATTGACCACAGGTCGTGGCGCATCCAGCCGGATCGCCAGCCGGCCGAGGTCTGGACGGTCAGCCAGCCCCACACCCAGCCGTCGCTGCCGGGGATCTGGCAGCCTCCCCACGCGGTCTGGCCGGGGTAGGCCAGAGCGATCACGGAACCGCTGGGCACCGAGCTGCGGAGCCGGGCGCCCGAGGCGAGGATGTCGACCTCGATCGAGCTCTGGGTCGTCAGCGCCCGCCCGTCCTGCGTGGTGCCCTTGGCGCGGGTGGGGTGTCCGCCGAAGGGGAGGGCTGTCAGCCCCCAGATCCAGGTGCCGTCCGGTGCGATCGCCGGCGCCGAGGAATCGATCTCGCTCGGGACCCCGACGTCACGGTTCGCGCTGGGCGAGGCGGGCGCGGCGGGCGACGTCGCCGGCGCGTGGGCGGTGGCCGCCTCGGCCAGACCGGCGCTCCCGACCACCGTCGCCGCCGCGACGGCACCGACGATCCCGAGACGGACTCGTTGAGACAACATCATTTGTGCTCCTCTGATGGAATTTCTTGACCGAAATTCGAGGAGTCCCACCCGAGCCGACGGTTCACGAGAACTGATTTTGTTCTCCGCGGATAAGAATGGCAATCCACTGTCGATCACGTGCATCGAGCTGCCAGGTTCCCCAACCTGTCGACACACGCAGAGGCTCGGTTTTACTGTGGTGACCCCACGATCAGCGCCTGTGTTTGCTGATGCCGCCCACGCTGCCCAAGAAAACGACCGAAGTCAAGGGCCTCAGGGCGGGTATTTAGTTTTGTCAAGCCATCCGATTAAGGGCGGCATTTATTGCCGGTCGACGCGTGGATTGCGTGACGTAACTCGCCGGTGTAAATGTCCCGGCGGCGACCGGCGGGAGAGATTCGGCTCGCGGCGGTAATTGGCTCCGGCCGCTATCATCAGATCCGGGTGCCGTCGGGCGCCGCTACCGCCGCCTCGCTGGGGGATGCGGCGGTGATCGAGCCTTCGCGGGTGTCGGGGCTGAGCGTGGCGGCGGCCGGGGCGGACTGGGCGGTCGTTGCGGCGGAGGCGGCGCCCGGTCCGGCCACGATCCCGGCGACGATGAAGGTGCCGGCGAGGATGGCGCGGACGATGTGGATGTTCTGCATGACGGTCCTTTCGGTTGGGTGCGGCGGTGGCCGCGGTAGTGTGTTTCCGACGCCCGCACAAGGCCGTGCGGGTGGCTATGGGTGGCTGCGATCGTCACCTGGTCACGGCGTGCACGGACGGGGTGGCCAGCTGCTCGTCGCAGCGGCCGAGCAGGTACTCGCGGCGCAGGTCGGTGACGCGCGTCTCGGCGAGCGCGTCCAAGCCGTCGATGCGGATCACATCGGCGTTGAATGCCGGATCGGTGCAGAATTCGACCAAGTCGGCGGGCTCGTATGGATCGAGGTTCACGCCGACATGCTCCAGTCCTGGTGCGATGTAGAGCAGCGAACCGGGGCCATGCAGGAGCGGGGTCAGGTCGGGGCCGACCAGGGATGCGATCCTGCCGCGCACGACGTACACCTGGATCTCGGACTCGGCGTGGATGTGCGGTAGCGCGTGGTGGCCGCCGGCCATCCGTACCGTCCCGGACGACAGGGTCCGGATCGGTGCCATGCCGGAGTGCACGGCGACGGTGAGCTGTTGTCGTTGTGGGCCTATGACGGCCTCGCCGAATTTCCCGACTGCGATCTGGATGTCGTTGTGCGGCATGAGCTGAGTCATGATCGTTTCCTCCATGCGTGCAGGTGCTGGCCCGACTTGGCTGGATGACCGGGGTCGGCGGTGGTCCATGCCCGGTCGCCGCGGGTGGTGGCGCGTTGCGCGCGTCGGTGACGACCGGTTCCGTGGCGCGGCTCGGCCGGGGCTGTCTGCGGCGAGAAGCCGGGAGCTCGAGCCAAGATGTCGAGCAGGCAGGCGATCAAGGGACCGGAGCCGGCCGCGAGCAGGAGCGTGCCGGGCGACAGAGCGCCGACGTAGACGGCGTTCGCAGGACCGAGCAGCGCGACGCCTCCGGCGATGAACGCCGTGTCGGTGGCGATGCGGGTCAGTGCGACTCGTCTGGCTCGGGCTCGGCGGTCGTCGCTGGGCGGGCCAGCGAAGGCCATCATGATTCCGTCACGTGGCAGCCTGCCCAGATTGGCTGACAGGTAGATGGCGACGCCGCTGGCGAACAAGAGCCCGCCGGACGCGAGGGCTGCGACCCGGATCGGAATAGCGTCGACAGTGGGCAGCAACGCTAGCGTCCCGTCGGCGACGACTGCGGGAATCACGAGAGCGGCGACTGTCCCGACTCCGGGTCTGAGCCTGAGCGGGATGAACGTCATGGCGAGCACCAACTGGCAGAGGATGATGCCACTGCCGAACGTCCAGCCGGTCGCATGACTCACCCCGGTGTGAAGGACGTCCATCGGGGTTAGCCCCAGGCGTGACCACACGAGCAGCGCGATTCCACCGCCCATCGCGGTCGTGCCGCCTGCAAGGATGACCAGCCGTACAGCCAACGGATGACCACTGATCATGACCGCCGATTTCGCCGGCAGAAGGTGTATCGCCATGGTTTTCTCCAAATCGTGAGCGTGCGGATCCGCTCCTTGTTGCTTACTGCACCAGGCGTAGCGACCGAGCCGTCGACACCCGAGAGGTCAACTCCGCGTTGTCATGGTCGTCGCCGTTGTCCACGACCACTTCAAGCACAGGGACGACGGGAGCGGCTGCCCGTTCGAAGAGGAACGCAATCGACCACTGGTCCACGCGGTACGCGCATGACAGGCGAAAACCAGCGGCCGCCATCCCAGTCAGGACAGCGTTCTCGCTTTCACACATGATGAAACCTGCTGCCCGCGGTTTCCGTCGCGGATCGATGTCGTAAGCAACATGCGCCCAACCTGTTTCGTCATCGCGAACAACGAGCAGCGTTCTCACGATGGGACACTCGTACGCGTTGTTGTCCGAGATAGCCATGAGGGTTTCCAATTCCACCGCTAGTTGAGTACCGCGAGGTTCTGGTTCCTGCCGCGGTGTCCATGTGGCCAACCGCACCAGGCCAACCAGATAGCAGTATCTGGCTGGGTTCTTCGGCGACATCGCAACGATAGACCGATCAGGGATCATGCCGTCAATGCGCGAGCACGCGTAGTCGCGACTCGCGGTGACACGCTGGTACGTTCGCGGTACGGGTACGCGCGTAGTTGCATCGATTGAGTCCACGTAGCTACTACTTAACGTGATACCTCCGATGCGAAGGGCATGCGACGGCACGATGCGATATAGCCAGCAAGAAGCCTGTAGCAATTTCGGTTATTTGATCGGTTATCGAACTTCCGTGAGTTTGTGTGCCGAAGGTGTGTTTGCCGACCACGGTGGGCGCCAGTCGTCGATCACATGTACGCGTCTGCACGTACGTGTTGGCGGCGTGGCTACGTGGTGTCCTCATGACGACGTACGTGCCTGCGCCGATGGCCGGGGGACGGCCGTCCTTCATGCTGGACAGGGAGGAATGTCACCGGCCGACCGACGGGTACGGCACTCGACGAATGTCTGCGGGGATTCCTCTTTTCGGCACGACGAGGCGGAGTCGTTGTGTCGGATCGGTGGAGGTCGTACACGCACGCAGCTCGCCACCTGAAGACGGCACGTACTGGAGGGCAAACTAATGACCTCGGAGATCTTCGATTGGGAACGCGCCCACGAAGCCGCACACGCGCTGCGAGAGCAGGGAGCCGTGCATCAGGTGACCTTGCCCAGCGGCGTTGGCGCCTGGGTAATCGGACATCACGCCGATGCGCTCGCAGCCCTCACTGACGAGCGTCTCAGCAAGGACAGCGCGGGTATGCACCGAATCCTCGGCGCGCAGCTGCGACGCGCCGGCAAGCCTCCCGAGCTGTCGCGGATGTTCGGCTCGTCAAGCATCCTGTTTATGGACAACCCTCGCCACGACGAGCTGCGCCGGCGGGTGTCGAAAGCCTTCACCCTCCGGCGGGTCCACCTGCTCCGCCCGGGCATCGAGCGACTGGTCGCCGGACTCCTAGAGGACCTTCCTCGCGATCGCCCGGTCGACCTGATCGAGCACTTGGCGTTCCCGCTGCCGCTTGCCGTAATTTGCGAGTTGCTCGGCATACCGCTGGACGAGCGTGACCAGTTCCGCGACTGGACGACAGCGCTCATGGAGGACGAACCGGATCGGGTACTTCCGGCCTCCCATGCCATGGAGGACTACTTTGACAAGCTGATCGTCGCCAAGCGCACAAGCGCGGACGACGGGCTGCTCTCGGCGATGGTGCAGCTGTCCGACATCGGCGAGTTGACCGCCGACGAGGTGATGGACCTGGTGTTCCTGCTGTTCGTCGCCGGCCATGAGACCGCGACGAACCTGATCGGAAACGGGGTGTACCACTTGCTGGCCGATCCTCGTCGTTGGCGGTTGCTGGGGCGCCGCCCGGACCTCGTTCCTGGCGCCGTTGAAGAGGTACTGCGTTTCGACAGTCCCGTTCGCATGGCCACCTACCGGTGGACGACAGAGCCGGTTCAGTACGGCGGTGTGATCATCCCCGCCGAGCAAGTCGTTCTGGTGTCCTTACTGAGTGCCGGCCGCGATCAACACCGGTACCCCGATGCCGACAGGCTGGATGTGCGCCGGAACGCAACCCACCTGTCCTTCGGACATGGGATCCACTACTGCCTCGGCACGCCTCTCGCGCGACTGGAAGCCGACATCGCGTTCACCGCGTTGACCCGCGAATTTCCCGATGCACGTCCGGCCGTTGAGACCGATGAGCTGCATCACAATCCGAGCGTGATCATGAATGGCTTCCGCTCATTGCCCGTGATACTCGGCGGGCGTTGAGCGAACCCCGCGGCGGCCCACGACCGCAACACCCTTGGTCGGCATCGCTTCGGCTGCGTGGTGTCGCATGAGGCCTCGACGCGCCCTTTCTGCACGTCGAGGCCTCGTCATGCCTCCAACGGGGCTACAGAGCGCAGGTACCACACTGCGATATCCGTGCGCGTGGACAAGTCGTACTTGGCGAGGATCCGCTGTACATGCTTCTCCACCGTGCGATGGCTGATTCCGAGTCGTTCGGCGATTTCGTCGTTGTTCATCGGCTTCGCCACCAGTTTGGCAATCTGCAGTTCGCGATCGGTCAGCTTGTCCGCAGCCCGTGGGATGGTCGAGGGCTCGTCTTCTGTGTCGAGTTCTTGCAGCGCTGACGCGTAGGCCTCCTCGATCGACGCTGCGCGGTTCTCCCCGACCTCGAACTCAGCCTCGAATCTGTCCCCGTACCTCTGGCGTGCGTACGACTCGATGGCACGCTGCACGCGCAAGAATTGCGATAACCCCAGCACGCTGGTCTGAGTCAGTTGCTGGGCGACGCGCGCGCCTCCGAGCAGCTTCGCACCTTGCTCGAACCTGCCGAGTCGCAGCAAGATCAGGGCGATCAGCCACAGTGCCCAGGGTGGACCCCACCGATCCTTGATCGCTACCTGGATCCGTAAGGCCTCCTGCGTCTGCTGGATCGCAGCCCGCAGATTTCCGTGGAGCAGTTCGGCCAGTCCGCAGGTCCACTTGGCCCACGAAATGCACCACTCAGCCCGCGCTGCGGTGGCCGTCTCCAGTACTCGGGCACTCGCCACGAACGCGGCGTCGGCGCCGCCCAGGAAGACTGTCGCCATCGCACCGTACAGTGCCGCCATGTACGCGTTGCCGTGATCGCCGGACTCTGCGAAAGCGGCCTCCGCCCGGCCGAGCAGCGCAATGCTGTCGCGTGCACGATCCTGATCCGGCTCGGCCAACCACAGTCGACAACCTCGGGCATACAACAGCGGTCCGAACGAATCCTCGCAGCCGAGCCGAGCAGCGAGCCGACCAGCCGCCTCCAGGGCAGGGCCTGCGGCATCGGTGCCCTGGATCTGCGCGATCCACGCGATCTGGCTCAGAGCCGCAACCTGACCCATGCTCGGCGTGCTCTGGTGTTGCTTCTCAAGCGCGCGGGTCAGCATGCGTCGGCAGTCGGCCAGCACACCGGCGAACACAAACGCACGCGACGCGGTGATGTCGACAGCCAACTGGAGGCCCTCATCGGCCGTCTGAGCCGATGACAGCAGAAACTCTTGGGCAGCACGTGAATTCGGCAGTTCGGCGCGCATCCGTAGCATCAGCGCCGGCTCCTCCGGGCCGAACCACTGCTCACGTACACGCGACGCGAAATCGAGAACGTACCGTGCGTGCGCGGAGCGGAGCGCCCACTCCTGTTCCGCCTCCGCCACCAGCTGCAGGCCGAACTGCCGGATGAGTTCGAGCATGCGGTAGCGCGTGTGGTCTCCAGTGGCTTCAGCCAGCAGCAGGGATTTGCGGACCAGACTCCGCAGCAGAGCCGGCACCTGAGCGGCATCGATACCGGCTTCCGGGCAGACCGCGGTGGCGGCGTCGAGGTCGAATCCGCCTTCGAACACCGAAACGGTGGCCAGGAGGCGCTGTTCCGAATCATCCAGCAGGTCGTAGGACCATTTGATGGTCGCATACATCGTGCGGTGGTGGGGTTGTTCGGACAGGCCGTCGACGAGTAGCCGTAGAAGTTCGGGGTGTTTGGCGATCTCCGCAAGGGTCATCACATCGAGTTGCCCGGCCGCCAGCTCGACGGCCAAGGGCAGACCGCCCAGCATCTCGCACAGACGTTCTGCCAGCGGCAGCTCGCCGTTCGTGATCGTCCGGCCTGCGGCCTGTGCGCGGTCTCGTAGCAGGCGCAGGGCATCCGCCGAGGACAGTGGCTCGATGTTCAGGAGGTGTTCGCCTGCTACGCCCAGTCTGACCCTGCTGGTCGCCACCACAGTCAACTTCGGCGCTGCTGGCAGGAGCGTGGTCAACAGCCGGGACACTTGTCCTTCGCCGAGGGCTCCCTCGGCCAGGTGCTCGCAGTTGTCGAGCATCAGCAGCGCGCGGCGCTCGCGAAAGAACTCGCGCAACCGGGCGACGGGCGAGCCGTCCGCGTTGTCCAGCAGACCGAGCTGGTCCGCGCAGGCTGCCGCGACCAGGTCGCCCCGTGCCGGTACGTCGACCAATCGGACCACCCAGACTCCATCCGGGTAGGCCTTCTGCACGTCGGTCTCGGCGGCCAGCCGAAGCAGTAGACGGCTCTTGCCGACGCCCCCCAGACCGAGCAGCGTGACCAGGCGCGCGCTACGGAGTCGGCGCTTGGCGCCAGCGATCAGATCGGATCGGCCGACGAAGCTGGTCATCTGTGTATCCGTGACCGCGACAGGCACGTCTCCAGCACGCTCTTTCGGAGACGCATCGCTTCGCCCGGCCGTGTGGGCCGCCTCAGGGGCGTCGTCGGCCATGGCCTCTCCTGCCCCGTACTCCAACTGCGGTCGCAGACCTGTCTCGACGCCCACAACGACCACCTTCCCCTATCCCTACCTCCGGCATCGGGGCGCCCGCTTAGGCTCGCTGCCGCTGCCGCTGGCATAGGCGGGCAGGCAGGTACTCGCTTGAACCGCCCGAGGCTGCCAGCGGTGCTCTGACGTAGTGCCCAGGCGCAGACGTCTGTGCCACACGAGGCGCGCATGCGTTCATCGTGATCTCCCATCCCCCTCGCAAGTCTGCTGCTGGACTTCCTGCCAACGGCGCAACCTGGTGTTTCGACTTCGCCCCGGAACACGGGACCGTGAAGGACGCCTGTTCCTGCTCGGTTTCACTCTGTAGGTGGCCGGGCGCTACTGGTTCCGATTTGGCTCGACAGAGATTGTGATTGGGTTGTGCGCCACGAGATTCCGCGGTACCGAAATCTGTGTTGCCGGTAGTGCTCCCTTCTCCTCGTCGAGTTTGCTGCCTGCCCGACGTGATCTTCACGCTATCCGGGCACCACAACCCATGTCAACTGAACATTACACACCGAGTATCATGATTCTTCGAAGTTACGCTTCTCGAACCCAGAACGTCGGCGCGAAGGTCGACATCGTGACCTTGAACCCCAGAGGGGCACCGTGACCTGTGCGGCGGCGTGGTCGCATGTCTCTACACGAGACCGGCAGATCCGCGCCACAACCAGCAGTACAAGCATGCGACTGGTCCGTAGCCACGGCCATGGTCACGACGTCTCCGGCGGAGACCTCGGCGTATACGCCGGCCTTCCAGAGGGAAGTGATCACGACCGTGATCACCAGCGGGACCGACACGGCGATCGCTGACCGAGATCCGGTGGAGTCCGAAGGCGGCAACGCGCACATCGAGCGCCGCATTCGCGAGAACAACACCGGCCGGGGTGTTCGGTACGTGTATCGAGGCGGCCACGGGCTGGTTCGAGTCCGCGCCGAGCGTTGTAGACAAGCTGGAAATGCGCATCCTGACCATCACAGCCTTCGCCCAGGGAACGCGACTTGAGGGACTCAAGGTGCCGGCCTTCACAGAAGTTCAGCGGCAAACCGCGGACGAATGCCCGTAGGTCGTCGCGGACGACTACGCCGCCTTCGTCGCCGAGTATGGGGCCGCGCAGCTATCGGGCCACGATGACCGGGAGTGAGCTCAGCCCGCGCAACGTCATCGTGGGCCCCCACTCAGGCTCGTCGGCCAGCTGCAGGCCCGGGGCGCGGCGGGCGAGTTCCTGCAGCACGGTCCGGCCCTCCAACCGAGCCAGCGGCGCGCCGAGGCAGAAGTGGATCCCATGCCCGAACGACAGGTGCCGCTCCGGGGCCCGCGTGATGTTGAACGTGTCGGGCGCCTGGTGTGCGCGCGGGTCGCGGTTGGCGGCGCCGAAGAACACCAGCGTCTGGTCGCCGGCGTTCAGCTCGATGTCGCCGAGGGTCGTGTTGGCCACCACGTTGCGCATGGTGAGCTGGATCGGCGAGTCATAGCGCAGGATCTCCTCGACCGCGGCCTCCGCGAGCGCGTCGTCGCCCACCAGGGCGGCGTACTGCTCGGGGTTACGCAGCAAGGCGAGGACGCCGTTGCCGATGAGGTTCGTCGTGGTCTCGTGACCGGCGACCAGTAGCAGGGTGAGCGTGACCAGCAGCTCCCCTTCGTTCAGCACCTCGCCTTCGTCGGAGACCGCCACCAGCGCGGACAGCAGGTCTTCCCCCGGGGCGCGGCGGCGCTCGGCGGCCAGCTCGCGGAAGTAGGCGATGAACTCCCGCCGTGCGGCCGCGGCGCGCTCGGCGACGTCCGGCGGCAGCAGGAATCCCGGGTCCGAGGCCCGCGCCATCGCGGCCGACCATGAGCCGAACAGTTCCCGGTCTTCGCCCGGCACGCCCAGCAGCTCCGCGATCACCGTCACCGGCAGCGGCACCGCCAGCGCTTCCATGAGGTTCGCTTCGCCGGTGTCGACGATCCGGTCGATCGCGTCGGTGGCCAGCTGCTCGATCCGCGGTTGCAGGCTATCGATCACGCGCGGCGTGAACGCCTTCGACACCAGGCGGCGCAGCCGGGTGTGATCCGGCGGGTTCAGGAACGCGAACGCCCGCACCACCCGGCCCAGCTCGTCGACGGGCTGGTCCGGGTCGCCGCCGTCGATGACCTCCGGCTCAGGGTGCCCGAACTCGGTGCCGCGCAGCACCTGGTCCGCCTCGTCGTGGCCGAGCACGGCGACGAACGGGCCGCCGACCCGAACGACCGGCGCCTTCTCGCGCCAATGTGCGTATAGCGGGTACGGGTCCAGTCGGTTTCGTGGGTCAAGCAACTCGCCGAGCATATTCACCAGGGCACTTTCTCATGCCGCGACGGTCGAGCCGTCCGTCAGGTCGCCGCGAGCCGGTGCCGAGCCCAATCCCGGGCGGCCGGCCCGGCGGTCGGTGACTCGATGGGAGCACGCCGGATCGAGTTCGCTGTCCTCCCGGAGGACGTCGTCCGTGAGCTTCTGGAACAGCTCGTCGGAGACGAGGGTTCGAGCCTGGATAGCGGTACCGCCCGCTCGACTACCTGAAGCCTCAAGGCTTGGAGCTCTTACTCCCCACTAACTTCAATCCGAGAGCTGAGGCGGTTGCCCCCAGCGAGAGGAGGGCAACCGCCACCCCGTCCAGCCAGCTGGCGCCAACCGCCATGAAGACCGCAAGTCCTACCCCGTAGCCGCTACGACGACGTAACCTAGCTGCGCGCGACCCGAAAGCGTTACATCCGCCGGAGCCTCGAAACGGACATCGGCTTCAACCGGCACAACGGCGGAGAACTCTGGAGGCTCGCCCTCCACGAGAACGGTGTATTGCAGCCGGTGGTCGTGGCGCAGCAAGGCCGGAGGGATTTCAATCGTCTCGCCCCGGTAGAACCAGTTGGGCACGGGCGACCCGGCGACCTTTGTGTACGAGCTGGTGCGCAGCACGGAGATGATCCGGGCGGTGAACTTGAGCTCGATCGAGCCGTCGAATGCGTCTTTGCGGATGTCGCGTCGGCCGCGGCTAACTACATGCGCGGTCACCAAGTGGGGATCTTGGAGCTTTTCGCCTCCTGCTAACACTTCGAGCCCCAACTCGGTGCCGGCGGCGTGTATGAGCGGTGTGATCTCCGTGGCGTAGACGTACAGTCGCCGGCGGGGATTCGCGGATCGGTAGGTCGCTACGACGGCGGCGATCCCGAGGATGATGGCCACGCCGATGCCGACGATGGTCCAGAACGTTCCGGACCAGTACCAGGGTTCAGGCTGCGCGAGTGCGGGCGTCATGCGGGACATCGAACCAGGCTGCCGCCGGACGACCGTCGAGCGCCACGGTCACGAGTTCATTGCTTGCAGTAACACAAGATCTTCCCGGCGAGACATACCGGCGTTGACCATCATCACGTTGGAGGGGTTCGTGATCATCCGTCGTACCGTCCTGGCCGTTGCCGTCTCCGCGGCCGTGCTCTCGTTGGCCGCGTGCAGCAGTTCGGGCGGCACGCCCACGGCGACCGACTCGGCGGGCGTTGTCGCCCCGGCCGAGGCCGCCGCCGGGCCGAAGTCCGCCGAGGATGTCACGAAGACGCTCGGCGCGAAGATCCCCACGGTGAAGCTGTTCAAGGCCTACACCGCGGAGGACGACCCGAACCAGCTGCTCGGCCGGCCGAACGGTTACAGCTCGAAGACGGCGTTCTCGGACTCGCGCATCAAGGCCGACGACGTCGAGTTCGCGAAGGAAGACGCGGTCGAGCGCGGCGGCTCGGTGGAGGTGTTCGCCGGCGCGAAGGCGCGGATGGACTTCATCCAGTCGGTCGCGAAGGGGATGCCCGCGGTCGGCGAGTACGACTACGTGAAGGGCGCGGTGCTGGTGCGGGTGTCGCGATTCCTGACGCCGGACCAGGCGAAGGAGTATCAGGTAGCGCTGGCCGGCTGAACGGCGGAGCGCCCCGAGAGCCTGGGAGATCGCTCTTGGCCGGCGGGGTGCTTCTCGTTCGTCGCGGCGGCCCGGGTTCGAGGGTGCCGGGCCGCGTATCCGAGTGCGACGGACGGTTCTGGTGTGGAGTCTTCCCTGCTGGCGACACAGGGATTGCGTGTCGCCAGCAGGATCCCCCTGCTCGTCGCCGCGCGAGTGCGGATCACCCGGCGAGGCCTTCAAGCTATCCGCCCACCCAAACCAATGTCAACTGAAAATTACATCTCCGGCTGATGCAACACTAAACTTACTCCGTTCGAGTGGTCAAAAGGCGGGCACGAACGTCAAGATCGTGATCCCGAACCCCAGTGTCGTACCCGCCGCGACCTGCGCAGGAGTGTGGTCGCCGGTGACCACGCGGGCCCAGCAGATCAGCGCCACGACGAGCAGCAGCGCCAGGGCAACGGGCCCGTACACCACGGCCAGCGTCGCGACTCCCCCGCCGGAGACGGCCGCGTGGAGGCTGATCTTCCAGCGGAACGTGATCACGAACGTGACCACGAGCGACACGAGCATGGCGACCGCCATGTACACCAGGTCGGTCGGTGCGTGCCCGAACAGCATGATCGCCAGCCCAACAGCGGTGGAGGCGAAGCACACGATCAGCGGCTTCGCCCTGCCCTCTCGGTTGCGGACGTGGTGGCCGTCCCAGTCACCCTTCTTAGCGCCTCGCACGATGAACGCCATTGGCACGGCGGCGCAGAAGAACGCGATGACGAAGCCCCAGAGGAGGGTGAACCCGACGCTGTAGCCGGTGGCGCGCCACGGCACCGCCAGCGACAGCAGCACGAGCACCACCCAGGGCGCGAGGATTTCGCCGACGACCTTCCCGGCCTTTTCGGCGGGGGTCTGGGGTTGGTGTTCAACGGTCTCGGTGGTCATTACCTTCTCGTGATCAGCTCGGGATGAGCGGCGGGCGCTGCCACGCCGCCGCGACCAGCCGCAGGAACTTGACCATCGCGGCGAGGTTGTTGCCAGTCGCCGGCTCCGTGAGCACCTTCTCACTCGGCTCGGCGGCCTGGGCAGCGTGGGCGGCGATGGCGTGGCGCCACACCTCGGCCTCGACAGCGGCGACCAGTTCGGCGCCCTCCAGCCCGCGCGCCTTGGCTGCCTGTTCGGCGGCGTGCGCCACCTCGGGGTCGAGCCAGCCGCGGAGCCTGCTGCGGCCGTCCATGATCTCGATGGCGCGGCGGTAGAGCGCGAACTCGCTGTCCCACTTCGGTGGCCGAGCTTCCAGCGCGATCGCGGGCTGGGCGGCGGTGAATGCCTGCCACAGCGGCTCCAGCTCGCGGTAGGAGCGCCGGTATTCGACCAGCATCCGCAGCGCGGTGCCTCGCGGGCCCCAGACCGGCATGGAGAGGCCGATCAGGGCGGTAAGGACGCCGCCCGCGATCACGGGTACTTCCAGTCCCTGCGGATACGACGGGGTGATGCCGATCGCCTCGAGGATCGTGTACGCCAGGTGGTGGGCGGTGTAGAGCAGGCCGAGGCCGGTGCTGATGGTCAGCGTCACCAGGCTGCGGCGGAGCCATACGCGGTCGGCGATCCGCGACCACTTCCAGGACAGGCGGCTGAGCGTTAGGAGCAGGACGCCGATGGCGGCGGTGTAGCAAAGCACCGACGCGCGGATGAGCGGGAAGGCCGCGTAGTCGAGGTCGAGGTAGTCGGGGTTCTCGAAGGCGACGCTGAGGCCCCAGGTGACGACCATGCCGCCGGCGAGCAGGTACATCGCGGCCTGGTACCAGCGAATCTCGGCGGGCCGCTCACGGCCGCCATAGATCGAGAGCAGGTAGAACCACGTGAACGACTCCAGGCAGCCGAGGATGAACAGGTGCTGGACCAAGAACTGTGGCGCCGAGAGAGTCCAGATGGCTTTCATGCCGACCGCGACGCACAGAGTCAGCAGCAGCAGTCCGGACCACATCGCCCACATCGCGGGCTTTTTCGGCGAGCGGATCAGGTCGACGAGCCGGTAGATGGTGACCGCAATCCCGGCGAGGACCATCACCCACTGCAGCGCGGTCTGGATCGCCTCACGCACGAGCGCGCTCCATGACCGAGGCGAGCGCGTCAACGCTGTCGAGGTCGGCGCCGCGCAGGCGGCGTTCGGGCTCGATGAGGCGGCGGCCGGCAGCTTTCCAGATAAGCGATGCTGCGACCTCGGCTTCGGTCTCCTGCTTGTGCGAGTACGTTTCGCGGTGGAGTACCTGGTCCTCGACTGCGCCGTCGCCAGCATGTCGAAAGATCAGCTCGCGCAGCTGCTCGTCGAGCGGGCCACGGGCGAGCACGGCGTCTTCGTCGCCGCGGTGGCAGAGCAGGATGTGGGCGGCCTCGTGCGCCAAGACTTGCTCCCAGTGCAGGTCGCCCTCGCGGAGACCGGAGTCGTAGAGGATCACGTCGGCGTACTCAGTGGGCACCCACATGGCGTCCGGCCCACTGGGGGGAATCTCGGCGGCAAGAAGCTCAATCGGCCGGCCGCGGGAGTCGGCAAGGCGCTGGATGAACTCGCGGATATCCCACGGATCGGAGATGCCAACTTCCCTCAGGAGCTTGTTGATGCGGCGGCGGAGCCGCCGGTACTCGGCGCCCCCGAGGGGCTCCGGCCGGCGGCTCGGAGTGCCGGCGGCCGAGCTGTCGTCGATGGACATGTTGCGGCTATTCCTGTCCGGGCTTTTCGCGTGGCTTGTGTTTCCGGTTCAGCGCGACGAGCTGTTCGCTCATGCTGGCGAGGACACTCCGGGCGTCCGGGTCCATCTGCCCCATGCGGAAGAGAACTTCCTTGACGCCGGCGTCCTCACGGAGCAGCTTCAACGCCGCCCTCGTCTCGGCGTCCTCCACCGCCGCCGCCGCCTTGGACGTCTGGCCGAAGTCGGTAAGGAAGGCGACTCCGACGCCAAGCACATTGGCGAGAGAGCTGATCGTCTCCAGTGTGGGGTTCTGGCTCTTCCCAGTCTTGAGCTGGTACAGCGCGTTGCGGCTCAGGTGCCCACCCTCAGCGTCAATACGGTCGAGAATTTGCTGGTCAGCGAGGCCGCTGGCGCGGATCGCGTAGTTCAGGCGTTCAGGGAGGGTGGCCCCCGGGTCATGGTCCTGTGGTGTGGTCATAGCGCTGCCCCTCCTGAGGCTCTCGACGAGACCATGCGTCACTCAAAGTGCGTACAGCGCCGTCGATGTCACATGCAGTTTACAGTCTAACCCCGCGAGTAACGCCAGGCCAAGACGTGCGCCGGTCCACCACGTGAGCCCGCTGCCATCCCATCGCCCGCTCAGTCACACAGTCACCACTTCCGCGCGCAAAACCTTCCTTCGGAAGACACTTTTAAGGTCATCTAAAAGCCTGTCTCATGTGGTGAGTTTGCGGAGTTTCTGGTGGCAGGTGAGGCTGGCTTCGAGGATGAGGAAGGCGAGGAAGTGCTCGGCTTTGCGTTCGTAGCGCAGGGTCAGACGCCGGTATCCGGTGAACCAGGCCATGGTTCGTTCGATCACCCAGCGGTGCTTGCCGAGCTTGTCCTTGGATTCGATGCCCTTGCGGGCAATCCGGACCTTGATGCCCCGGTCGCGGACCCAGCGCCGCAGGTCGGGCTGGTCGTAGGCCTTGTCCGGCGTGCAGCTTGGCCGGCTTCCGCCGCCGCGGGCCACGACGGGACTTGATCGCCGGGATCGCCATCACCAGCGGCTTCAGCGCGTAGGAGTCGTTCGTGTTGGCCGCGGAGACTGCGACCGCGAGGGGCAGTCCGGCACGGTCGGACAGGGCGTGGATCTTCGAGCCGGGCTTGCCGCGGTCGACCGGGCTGGGACCGGTCATGGATCCCCTTTTTCGCGCGAACGCAGGCACCGTCCACGATCGCGCGGCTCCAGTCGATGAAGCCCTGGCCGCCGAGTTCGTCCAGCAGCGCATGATGTAACTGTCGCCACAGCCCGGCTTTGGTCCACTGGCCGAAGCGACGGTGCGCAGTCTGGAACCGCACCCCGAACGACGGCGGCAGATCCCGCCACGCACACCCGCTGGTCAGCACGTACACGATCGCGGTGAACACCGCCCGAGCATCCACCGGAGCCGTGCCACCGCCCTGCGGACGCGGCTCGAACACCGGGATCAACGGCTCGGCCAATGCCCACAACTCGTCCGGAACCAACCGCAGCGACTACCGATCAACCACAGTCAGATCATCGCTCATCAGCGACTGATCACCACGTAAGACACGCTCTAAGCTGGCCTTTTCAAATTGAGTTCGAGAACATGAGCAACGAATTCCACAAGGCCGATCGGGCCAACGCGAGGGGGAACAACAGCACGCTGTGGCGCCGACCGAAGAGCTGACGAAGCGGCTCACGACATCGGCGAGGCGTACGCCAGTGTCGGCAACCACGAGCGTGACCATGATCGCGACACGCCCGGTTCGCGGCCCGCGTCCAACTGCGTGCCAGGCCCACATCCCGCAATCACCGCTGCCGCCGGTATGACTCCGGCAAATCTCGTCAACGCAGTCCTCGCCCCGAACACTGGGTACCCCTCCGTTCCGCTGGACACTCGGCGCACGGAGTGCCGCCGACGACCGTCGGTCAAGCCGCGATCCGCTCCTGCTGCCAATGCTCCGGGCGGCAATGACGCTCGTGACCTGCGCGAGACCGCAACTGTGTCGACAAACTACCGGCGCACCTGACACCGGCCGGACGGCATGCGCCGGACACGGCGACAACGAGATGCCGCGGGTGCGGAGCCGTCTCGCCTGACTGCGCGACAGCAGCGGCGTGGTCGGCGGCAGTCGGCCAATCGTCCGCGTTCACCAGCGCGATCAGCTGATCGTCGGTCACTTGCTCGGCGGTGCGATACAACGCGCCACCCTTGGTCTTCGAATGTAGTTCAGCTCGGTACGCATCGATGCGTTGCCGAAGCCATTCATCGTGGGTGCGAGGCTGCTGTCGCATCAACTGCCACACAGTCGGATGGTCCGGGTCGACAGCTGCATTGCTCGGCGACCGTGTTTGGTGAACGATCAGCAATCCGGACCCAATGAGCGCCGCCACCAGCAATGACGTACCGAGGACGATGCCGGGTTCGCCGTCGGCCAATGCGGTCCACAGCGTGCGAAACCTCATTCGATTACCCCCTTTGCTCGGCCGCCTGATGGCTTTGCCGCGTTAGGTGATGTTTGGGTCAGCCAGACCACATCCATGGGACGGCTGCCTAACCCGGGGCACCCGCCGTCGACAAGCGCTCCCAGTGAGACCGCCACCAGGCCGGCGGGGCCGCAATCCGTATACTGGGCGCTACGGGATCCGACACACGTACCGTAAATCTGCCTCGCACCACTTTCAAGCAGTTAACGCGAGAGGTACCGAAATTTCTCGACCGACAATGCCCACCCATGACGACGCCCGTGCAATTGTCGCGGTTCAGGTACAACTTTCATCCCCCGTACGCTATATTGAACGTTGTCACAGACCACGTTCAACCACATCGAAGAGGCATTGTGGCTCAGAAAGTTAAAGTCGAAATACTTGACGACATCGACGGCACTCCGGCGACACAGGCCGTCAAGTTTGCACTGGACGGTGTTGAGTACGAAATCGATCTGTCCGACGACAACACAACAGCGCTACGCGAGGAACTCGCTCGCTACGTCGAGGCGGCACGGCGCACCGGCGGACGCAAGCGCACGAAGGCCACTGCACCACCCAGCTCAGCCGCGGACCGCGAGCGGTCGACAGCGATCCGCTCTTGGGCCAAGGAACGTGTCAGATCGAGGCAGGCTGTCGACGGAAATCGTCGAAGCCTACGAGCAGGCCACGGCTGCTCCTGCTGTCCCGACGCCCACGCGAACGCGACGTCCGCGCAAGAAGGTAGCCGCGTCCAAGCGGTAGAACCCGGTGCGGGGCGCGCGGACGACGTTTGCACGCCCCGCACCGGAACACCGATGAGCCAATCCGTTTGCCGTAGTGCCCTTCCAGACGAATTGGTCGGGGGTGAAGACCTGCACTGCAATCGGATGGCCCTACTGGGGTGATGCCGGTCGCACAGACCTGCAGCACCCCTGAGGCGCCTAGATGCTTGGGACATCCTTCTCGCCGAATACCTGCATCAAGGCCGTCGGCATCTTCGCGCGGTCCGGTCGACGCTCGGAAATAGACGTTCGCGGCTGTGGTTCATCCGCGAGATAGCGCTGGGCATGAGCGGCCTCAGCTTCGCTCAGCTCTTCCGCGGCCATCTCGGCAAGCATGGTGCGGATCTCGGCCAAGACCGCGGCGGGCTCGAACTTTTGTACCTGCCCGCCGCTTCGCCGCGCACGCCTGTCCAGATACTCCGGGTTCATGATGGATTCGATGTCGAATCGCCCAGGTTCTGGGCGCCTCTCACCCGTCCAGATCTGGTATCGGCGCCTCACTCGATCGCGCCACTCCGACCGGAGACCGAAGCCCCGCCGGTGACCGTAGTCCGTCGCGTTGATCAGGCTGACGAACGCATCATCGGCTCCATCGGTCATCACCGTGAGCAGCCGCCGCGAGAACAGCGTCCGGATCTCCGGGTCGTGCACCCAGGCCGGAAGTTGCTCAGGCCGTACTTGTCGCAGCAGCACATCGGCACCGTTCGGAACATCAGCGAGGGCGAAGACGTGGTCGACGATGACCCCACCGGCCAGGTCCTCGGCATGCACGGTGACTGTGCGGTCCTTGGCGCCGATCAAGGCCAGCAGCACAACCCTCGGATCCTGCGCCACCTCTCGTGCCCACACCGTGCTGACCGCTCGGCCGCGAGCAAACTCGGCACGCTCCACCCGCTCCGCGGCGGCGCCGAGGTGTGCCGCACAGTAGTGCCTGCCATCGCGGGCCATGCGAAGCGGTGTCTCGGAGGTGGCATGGCAGGTTCCACAGGTACGAGCGCGCTGGATGCCCCTGGCTTGCCGAGGTGTTTCGGCCGGAATCGGGACGGCGTCGGCGACGGCGTAGAGCGGGGTCAGTCGGCCGGATGCTGGGCGCAGCGTCGCGATCGGCGCCTGGGTTCGGGCGGGGATCAGCCGCCGACGGCGCAGATCCGAGAGCGGGAGCAGGATTTCCTCAGGCAGGGCCGGTGCGGTGTAAACGGGGCGGCCGGCACTGCAGCGCGTACGGCGGGAGTCCGCTGCATCGCCGTGCGTGCTGGTGGGCGTGAAGGTCCACCTCCGGCCGTCCAAGGTCACGACCTCTCCGGGCTGTCGTCCGCGGGCCGGCGAGGTCAGCGCACTGCGCATCCGGTGGGTGGGTTGCCCCGGCGACGGCGGCAACAGGACGCCCGTCAGCGATTGTGTGACGTCACCGAGCCGCCGTTCGCAACGCGCGTGGACGCCGTGCAAGTCGGTCCACTCGTAGCTCTCGGCGTTGAGCTCGGGGAACGCTGCGTCGGCGGGGAACAGGTCACGCTCGCGCAGCACGCTCTGCTTCGCCGAGCGAACCGACTCACCGGTAGTGGCTGCCCTAGTCCGGGCTACCTGGTGGAACTCCTCGACGAGGTGTGCGGCCTCGAGGGCGGGGCCGTGGCCGCGTGATCCGTCGAGGCGTTTGATTGCTTCGCTGTAGGTGAGGTCAGCGAGCAGAGCCAGCAGCTTAGCGTCCTGCCGACGCGCGGAGTGACTGTCCTTGGGCATGGTCATCGCCTATTCCGCAGGGTTTACCACGCACACCCTGACGTGACGAGACATACCGGCATCAGGTGTTCAGCTACTGCTACGCGGGACCGCAGGGACCTTTGGTCGACATCGTCATCCGACCGGCGTGGACGGCGGTGACAGCGACGGAGAACGTACGCGCCTTGACTCAGAAGCCATCGTAGCCGACTCGTTACCACGGACGATCCCCCGGGTCTGCCGTTTACGGCGGGGGGCACGCCCGACAGTCGCCGGCCCGAAGGACGACTTCACCGCTGGCTACCCGCATCCGGCTCCCAAGCTCGCGCCTTGAGGCTTCCCGCACTTTTGATGCCCCGTCGTTCGGCCTGCAGGCTGCCCGGAACTCGAACCCAGATCAGGAGAATTAAGAACTCGCAACTGACGAAACCGGCCAGCGGTCGCCGCACAAGGAACGGTTGAATAGGCGGTCCCCCATTGGGCTCCATTGCTCAAGTAGCGCCCAGCACACCACGACATTACAAGACACTAGCTGTCGCATAAAAGTCACCTGACCTGGACGGAGCATCCATGCTCGACACTATGCGGCAGCCACTGACACCGCAACCCGAACATTATTGATCCGCCTCCTCGGCAACAACACTGGCTGGCAACACTATCATCCTGTAACCAGAGTATATGAGACCTTTGCTCCTGAGATCCCTCATCAGTCGCTGCACGGTTATCTCCGAGACATCCATAAGGTGAGCCACCTCCTGCATGGAGATGGCGACCTTGACGCTGCCGTCGGACCGCGTCGAACCAATGCGTGCGCCAAGATCCACCAGGAGGGTTAAGAACTTTTCCTTTAAGCCCCGAGATATCCTACGCCGCGTTGCAGAACGAAGTCGAGCCGCTATCATGCCGGCGAGCGCTCTCGCAAGATCGGACTCAGAAAGCAAAAGCGAGGTGAAGTCATTAGTCGGAGCTCTGAAGAGAACACCATGGCTGGCCGCAATAGTGGATATCGAATAGGTATCACAATCAAAGAAGTCGAAGTTCAAGACTTCTCGAGGTCCACGAAAATCAACGAGTACAAACTCTCGGTCTGCGGGATCCTTTTCTTTAACCTCTTTAATCAGTCCCTCTTTTAGTACATACACTTCCGTAATAGGGTCACCTTCACCAAAGATCAGGTCCCCAGGGGAAAAAGACTCCTCCGAAGCGATCTCGCGAATCCGCTCGATGGCATGATCACCAAACCTAAAAGGAGAATCGCTTAGCGTCACATCGGATAGCATCTGAGGAGCCCGCGAAGAGGCACCTAAGCGATCCGCCAACTCGTCATAGCGAGCCCCCCAACCCGCTTCGTCGCCACCATATTCACGAACAATCGCCAGTACTACACTTTTTCGAGGCAACCGAGTGCCACTCAAAAAGGTACCCACTGTCGATGCCGGCAAATTTATACGCCCAGCGAGCGAACGAACAGTGTCTCCGGCACCACGGCTCATCACCCGGAACTCTGCCGCGAACTCGCGGAGCGCCTCCCGAGCAGGCACTTGGGGACTGGGCGGCCGACTCATCCTCAACTCTTGCCTTGTTCAGTGTTGACGTGCACACTAGCATGCACCGGATCGATGCGGTCATTTGACACCTTTGAGGTGGTACACGGTGCACGGTGGAGCGCTCGTAAGAACGTTGCTGGTAACGATCTCGCTGTTGCTCGGTGTAGTAGCAGCGTTGCTTACCGGAATCTTGACCACATGTAGTGGCGCGCCGCTCACGACAGCCATCTTGAGCGGCGGAGGTGCTTTCGTCGCTATGGTCCCGTTAGTACTACTGGTCGAACGTGAACTCGGACTGTTCGCCGACCGGGTCGGACGCGAGCCCGAAGGGAGATAGGCCTCGCCCACGCCGTCCAATTGGACTGGCTCGACGAAGGCTGTCCCGCGCAACACCGCTGCAACAGCGGCATCGACAGCCGACCGTCGGCAACTGGGCCTGAGCCGCATTCGCAACCTCGCCGGCAGTCTCGTCGGGTGTTGCGCGTCACCGACGCCGACCGCGTTTGGTCTTGGTCCCGCCTCCGCCGTCGACCGCAACGGCTTAGCCACCACACGCCGGGCTACCCGCTCACCTACCTGCCGTTGCAGTACGAGGTCGTCCACGAACCCTGAGACGGCGTGAAGGGGCCCCCCACGTCACTGGAAGACCCCTTCGACCTGCGGGCTACAGAGTTTCGCGGGACCGCCAGACTCGAACAAGCGCGCAAGCTCAATCAGTATGTCTTGTCTCGGTACGGACAGAGACCCGAAGTTGATAAGGAGTTGATTCGGGCGCGCAAACAACTCGCGATCTGCTTACTTGACCTCGACGGTGCTGAGCACGACGCGTGGGTCGGCGATCACGACGTTGGCTTCGCCGGCACCTGGCTGGGTGATGAAGTCGAACGTGATGACCTCATGGTGCCAGCCTTCGGAGATTACGAACGAGCGCCCTGCAAAGGTCTGACGAGGGCTGCTGTCACCACCGATGGTGCCTGCCACGTCGGCAGCTGTCTGAACACCAGAGGTCTGCACTGTGACCGTAGGCGATTTCACTACACCATCGGGTACGCCGACTCGAGCTGAGAAGGTGGCTTTGCGCATACTCTCGACCTTGTAGTTGACGCTGCAGGAGACCTTCTGGAACCGATTGGTGGCGCCATCGTTGCGCTGGAGGTGGAGTCCATAACCGCCCTCGTACTTCTGGCCGCCTAAGCTCCCAGGCGGCAGAGGTTGTAGAATGCCAGCTTGCCCCTGCGGGTTCGTGGGACCGGGAGCGCAGTCAACCGCAAGTTCTAGTTGCGTAGCTGGCGGAGGCGAGACCAAGCCAGGAATAAGCAACGCTGCAGCCGCGGCTGCTATGCCAGCACCGATCGTGCCGACGAGCATTGCAAGCGGTCGGAACTGCAGGCCAACGCGGCCGCGGGGGCCATCATCCTCGTCGAGCTGTCCGCCATGCTGCCGGTACTGACGCTTCCAGTAGTCGAGTGCCCGATCGTTGCCGGGTCCCTCACAGGCGACGACGTACGCCTTCACATGCTCCCACGGCGGCAGCTTTTTACCGTTAGCGGCCTGCGACAAGACAGAGTGCGTGAAGTGCACCCCGGGTCGTTTCTCCATATCTCTATACGTCGGCCTGCCGTGATTCTCTCGCAGTTGCCTGAGAGCAACTCCGAAGCGGGCTTCCAAGCTCTGATTAGGATCGACCTTGTTCTCCGGGCGTCCCGGCGTGGCCATCATTCGACGATCCCTTAGCCCCAGTGCCACATCGGGTCCGCCGGGCGCGTCGGGTCCGCGGCGGACACTCCGTATCCCATCGCGCCGAGCTGACTACTCCGCATCAACGTGAAGGCGCCCGCTGCCAGGTTGCCGATACCAATGCCCTGCCCGAGCAGGCTCTTGACGAGCGATACTGCGACGACAGCGACGCTGGTGGCCGCCGACAATGCGCCGAGGACAGCGACGCCTCCGAGCTCAGCGATGTAGGTCAGGGCGACGATGCTACTGAAAACGATCATGTACAGCCATGACATGTCGGTCAAACGAGTGACGGGCAGACACTGCGCGTTCATCGACGCCTTTGGACATTTGCGCATCGAGACTTCTCCTCGGCTCATCTGGTCTGGCGGTCCACGAGCTGTTCACCGTGCCCACTACAACTGGTAGCCTGCGGGTGACGCCGCAGGCGCAGGGTGTTCAGTTCGTCGTGGCTTAGTATCTCCACCGCCCAAGATCAATCTCCACTGATCGACCTAGTGCCAAATCAATTCGGATGCGGCCGACATGGTCTCCTGCACGGCCCACGCGAGACGACTGTTGGATGCGAGCTGGAACTTCAGCAGGTCAGTGACGCGATGAAGCGTCCACCCGGGATCACCTCCTGGCAGCAGCGCGGACCGTTGCCGGTCTCCAGTTGGGCTCCGCTGCTCACGGAGCACCTGCTACGACGCGACAGTGCCCAACACTAGGGCCAGGCAGAAATGCCGTCCGACCTGCAAAGATTAGTCTTAGGAGACACGCCGCGGCACCTATTGATACGGGGAACTAAGGGATTAAAAGTCCGCAGCTCTACCAATTGAGCTAACGGCCCGTACCGCAAGTTTAGCCAGGACCCCGTCACCCACCCGCACACCGGGTCCGGCTGAGGCCGCGGCGAAGGTCAAGACTGGTTCTCGCCGCGCTGGGCTCGCATCATGCGTGCATGCCAGGTTCGCTGCTGATCCTCACCGGGCCGCCCGGTGCCGGGAAGTCCACCGTTGCTCGACTGGTCGCCGAAGACGCACCTCGGCCGACCGTGCACCTGCACACCGACAGCTTCTACAGCTGGATCCGGACCGGGTTCGTGGCGCCGTACCTGCCCGAGGCCGCCCGGCAGAACGACGTCGTCCTCGGGGTGATCGCCGAGGCCGCCTGTGGGTACGCCCGGGGCGGCTACGACGTCGTCCTCGACGGGATCGTCGGCCCGTGGGCGCTGGAGCCCTTCCGCGACGCCGCCAAGCGGGATGGCCTGGACCTCTTCTACGTCGTGCTGCGGCCGAGTCTCGAGGTCACCCTCGCCCGCGGGACCGCGCGTGAAGGCCGCGAACTCACCGAGATCGAGCCCACCACGGGGATGCACGGCGCGTTCGCCGACCTGGGCGAGCTCGAGAAGAACGTCATCGACACCTCGGACCAGACCATCGGCGAAACCGCGGACGCAGTACGGCGCCGAGCACGCTCGGCGCCGTACTTGCTCTGATGTGGGCAAACAGTCGTCAGCAGGTCACGAACAGCCCGGTGTAGGCCGTGCACTTCTTCGACGCCGTGTCGTTGGCCGTGACCGGGTCGGCCGGGGTGCTGGCCGCACGCTGGGCCGTCGCCGTGAACGCGCCCCACGCGAACACGCCGCCCTCCGACGTGAACTTCGCTGTGGCCGACGCTCCTGGCGCCAGGGTGCCGATCGCGCAGTTCACGTTCGCGCCCGAGCGGGTGCAGCCGGTCGCCGACGTGACCGAGCGGTTCGAACCCGCGTTGGCCGTCACCCGGACGCCCGTCGCGGTGGCCGGGCCGCTGTTCGACACCGTGATCACGTAGTCGACGCGCGCGACCAGGCCGACGCGCGGCGTGGCGGTCAGCGCGACCTTGACGTCGGCCTTGGGAGCCGCCGTGATCGTGATGGCGGGGCCGTCCTCGACGCTGAACGCGTAGTTGTCGCCGGCGAACTGGTGCTGCAGCGTGAACTGGCCGCCGGGGACGTCTTCCTTCACGCGGAGCGTGAACGTCACGGTGCGGCTCTCGCCCGCGCCGAGGTCGCCGACGCCGCCGCGGTAGCTGCTGAGGTACTGGTCGCAGCCGAGCGTGCCGGCGCAGGAGACCAGGTCCACCAGCTCGGTGATCGGCTTTTCCTTGGTGTAGACCGCCGCCTTCGCGCCGGCGACCGTGAAGTCCGTCGGGTTGTACAGCTGCTCGGTGACCGTGAACGTGTCGCCGGCGTGGACCGACGTGTCGCTGACGTCGATCGTGCTGGGGGCGGGCGCCGCGGACGCGACGGCGGGGGCCGCGAAGAGAGCCGCTGCGGTCAGCGCGGCCAGCACGGCGGTTCTTCGACCGGTTCGCTCCATGGTCGTGATCTCCTGATTCCGGACGAGGGGTGCCGCTCCGACCGCGTGGGGACGGGGTGATCGCAGCAGCTGACGAAGATCAGATCGCCGCCCCCCGGCATTCGTTACCGGGTTCGTGAAACCGTGTCTGAACTGGGGTTTCCCCCCGTTGCCGGGTCACCGGACCCGCGACCGGACCGAAAATTGTCGGACCCTCGTGGCACGCTCCGCACATGACCGAACACACCACCCCAGTCGCCACCCCGAGCCGCTTGACCGGCGACCGGGTAGACCCCACACCGATCGCGGATGAGCGCCAGGCGCTGACCGAGAGCCTCGACTACTACCGGCGCACCTTCGAGATGAAGTGCGAAGGCCTGGACCCACCCCGGTTGTCCGAGCGCTCGGTACCACCATCGACGTTGACCCTGCACGGCCTGCTGCGGCACCTCACCGGCGTCGAACGCTGGTGGTTCCGGATCCAGTTCGCGGGCGAGGACGTCCCGAACCTGTACTACTCCGACGACGACCCGGAACAGGACTTCACCGCGCTGGACGGTGACGTCAGCGAGGCGTTTTCGCTGTGGCACGACGAATGCGCGCGCTCCCGGGAGATCGTCGCGGCGAACTCGCTGGAGCAGACCGGGACGCGGATCAGCACCGGCGAACCGTTCACGCTGCGCTGGCTGATGCTGCGCATGATCGGCGAGTACGCGCGCCACATCGGCCAAGCCGACCTGGTCCGCGAACGGATCGACGGCGCCACCGGCGAATGACGGCTCAGGCTCGCGCCGCCAGGCGGCGAAGCCGGAAGAGGAGGTTGCCCACGAGCGGAGGGACGATCCAGCACGCGTTGGCGTAGTGCGTGAAGAAAGCGACCGGGATCGAGACGGCGAAGGCGGCGATCATCGCGCCGAGGCCGCGGGAGAACTGGTGAGCCCGCCAGACCCGGCTGAGGGAACGCAGCCGAGTCGGGCCGCGTGCGATGCTGAGGCCATGACCGTCGACCCCGATTCCGGACTCCTGTCCCCGGTCCGGGCCGGTACGCCGGCCGAAGCGTCCACCGGAGACGAGGCCTGGTTGCGTGCCATGCTCGACGCCGAAGCGGCGCTCGCGAGAGCGCAGGCGCGGCTCGGGACGGTGCCGGCCGCGGCCGCGGCCGCGATCACGGAGGCCGCGAGCAGCGCGCGGATCGACGTCGTCGAACTGGCGCGCGGGTCACGGGCGACGGCGAACCCGGTCGTCGGGCTGGTCAAGGCGTTGACGTCGGCCGTCGGCGGAATCGCGCCCGAGGCCGCCGAGTACGTGCACCGCGGCTCGACCAGCCAGGACGTCTTCGACACGGCGATGATGCTGGTCGCGGACCGGACGCTGCGGCCGCTCGCCGCCGACCTCGACGCGACGGCCGAGGCGCTGGCCGAGCTGGCGCGCGAGCACCGGGACACGACGATGCCCGGCCGGACGTTGACGGCGCACGCGGTGCCGACGACGTTCGGGCTCAAGGCCGCGGGCTGGCGGCAGCTGGTGCTGGACGCGGCCGTCCGGGTCCGGCGCGTGCTGGATGGCGGGTTGCCGGTCTCACTGGGCGGCGCGGCCGGGACGCTGGCGGCGTACCTCGAGTACGCACGTCTGGCCGACGCCGCGTTGCCTGAGCAAGCGGGGCAGGAGGGTGCCGGCGAGCGGGGGGGCGGGGGCGGGGGCGGGGGCGGGGGCGGGGGCCAGGATCTCGCTGACGCTGCCGTCGTGGCCGGACAGTCCGGCGGCGGTCTTGGTGATCACAGCGCCGACTACGCCGAGCGCCTGACCGCCGCGTTCGCCGAGGAGACCGGGCTGGCCACGCCCGTGCTGCCGTGGCACTCGCTGCGGACGCCCGTCGTGGACCTCGCGAACGCGCTCGCGTTCACCGCGGGGGCGCTGGGGAAGCTGGCCGTCGACGTCGCGACGCTCACCCGGACCGAGCTCGGCGAGGTCGTCGAGCCGGCTGCCGAGGGGCGGGGTGGCTCGTCGGCGATGCCGCACAAGCGGAACCCGGTGCTCGCGACGCTGATCCGTTCGGCCGCTCTGCAGGTGCCGGTGCTGGCCGCGGGCGTCACGCAGTCGATGCTGACCGAGGACGAACGCTCGGCCGGGGTCTGGCACGCCGAGTGGCAGCTCATCCGCGAATGCCTCCGGCTGACCGGTGGCGCCGCGCACACGGCTGCCGAGCTGGCGCGCGGGCTCACCGCGCAGCCCGGGCGGATGCGGGCGAACGTGGCGTCGACGCACGGGCTGATCGTGTCCGAGCGGCTCTCCGCCGTGCTCGCGCCGCTGCTCGGCAAGGCGAAGGCCAAGGAACTGCTCGGTGAGGCGTCCCAGCGGGCGGTGCGTGACGACCGGCCGTTGCGGCAGGTGCTGGACGAGCTGCCCGCGATCACCGAGGTCCTCACCCCGGCGGCGCTGGACGGCCTCCTCGACCCGGCCGCCTACACCGGCGCGGCGGCGTCGCTGGTCGACCGCGCCCTCGGCGAGCCTCGGCCGGGTGGCGCTTCGGAGTAGTGGCCAGGAGTGGTCCGGCGGGCCGCGGCAGGACAACCGAGCCCCGCGCCGGCTCCGGGCCATGGCGGCGACCCCGCCTGGCACCAACGCGGCCATCCCGGCCACCCTCGCCACCCCGGCCGCCGCGCCCTTCTGACCAGGCGTGAGCCGCCGGCGAAAATTCTTTGAACCACCTTCGCCGAGTGTCCGTGTAGTGGGTATCAGGTAGCCGCACCGAGCGGCGGGAAACCAAAGGACACAAGGAGAACTTCCATGCTTCGCACGCGCATCGCCGTCTCCGTCGCCGCGGCGGCAGCCGGGCTGGCAGTGCTCACCGCTTGCTCGGGTGCCGAAACTGCTCAGCCGGTCATCGCCCCCGCAGCGGCGGGGGGCACCGGTGGCGGCCAGCTCGCCAACGGGCAGGTCGGCAACGCCGCCCCCGCGTCGAACGAGTCGAAACTGGTCGTCGCGGACGTCGCCAGTGTCGGGCAGGTGCTCACCGACCAGAACGGCATGACCCTCTACCGGTTCGACAAGGACACGGCCAAGCCGCCGAAGTCCAATTGCGACGGTGACTGCGCCAAGGCCTGGCCGCCGATGCTGGCCACCGGGGACGTGCAGGTCCAGGGGGTCGACAAGAACCTCGTCGGGAAGGTGACGCGCTCCGACGGCACCGAGCAGATCACCGTCGGCGGGTGGGCGCTCTACCGCTACGCCAAGGACACCAAGGCCGGCGACGCGACCGGCCAGGGCGTCGCCGGGGCCTGGTACGCGTCCAACGCCAAGGGCGGCAAGGCCGGGCAGGCTGCGAGCGAAGCGGGCGTCGTCAAGCTGAGCGCCAGCAACATCGACGGGCTCGGGGCGGCGATCACCGACCAGAACGGCATGACGCTCTACCTGTTCCAGAAGGACACCAAGAAGGCCAAGACCTCCGCTTGCAACGGCGACTGCGCCAAGACCTGGCCGCCGGTGCTCTCCAACGGCAAGGTCGAGCTGCAGGGCATCGACTCGAAGCTGCTCGGCAGCATCAAGCGCGCGGACGGCACCGAGCAGGTCACCATCGGCGGCTGGCCGGTCTACACCTTCTCGAAGGACACGAAGCCCGGTGACGCGAACGGCAACGGCGTGAACGGCACTTGGTTCGTCATCGAGCCCGCCGGGTGCAAGATCGGCACCGGCTCCAGCGCCACCACCAACCAGGCTCCGGCTGACAGTGGCGCTGGGACCAGCAACTCCGGCTCGGGTGGCACCACCTACTGAGCCACCCAGCAGAACTTCTTTAGTGGGCGAGGCCCGGCGGACGCTCTTCACGAGCGGCCTCCGGGCCTCGCTCGTCGTGGTGGCGACGCAGGAACGAACGACGGCGCGGCTCCTCGGCCGAGGCCGGGGTGGTGTCCGTGCGGTCGGTGTCCGCGACGCGATCGGTGCGCTGCTCGGCGACGGTCGGCTCGTCGGCCACCTCGTCCTCGGGGACGTGGATGGTGCGGCGGGCGGGCAGCACGGCGATCAGCAGGCCGAGCGCGGCGACACCGAGGTGCAGCCAGGTGTCGGCGCGGCCCATGTCCATCGGGTTGCCGGCGTTGGCGAAGGGGTTGTTCGAGATGAGACCGTCGATCATCAGGCCCCACACGAAGAGGGCGCCGTAGAAGATGAAGAGCAGCCAGCCGAACGTCCGGGCGCGGCCCGAGCCGAACGCCAGCAGCAGGCCGACGACGCCGGTCACGACGCGGACCAAGCTCATGAGCGGGTTGCCGGAGAACCGCCAGAAGCCGGCGTCGTGGTGGCCGGCGAAGTTCCCGACGCCGGTCCTGGCGAACCCGATGATGCCGACGACGAGGAACGCGATCCCGGCCAACCCGGCCAGCACCTGCGCCGGCTGCAGGCCGCGAACCCGGATGCGTGCGCCTTTCGCGTGAGTCATGACTCCAGTCCTTCCCAGAGTGTGGTGACGATCGTCACCGCACACAGGTACCCCGCGAACACGGGCAGCGAAACGACGGTGCTTGCCCGCAGGTCCGCGGAGCGTTCCCGGATCCGGGCCCGTCCGAGAGCTATCCCACAAAGTCACCCGATCCGGGGAACGCCGGAGGGCGCTTCCGGCAATCCGGATCATGCGCAAGCTGAGCGGCATCTTCCTGGTGGGACTGTGCGTGGGGGCGATCGGCGCGGTGACCGTCACGATCAGTCATGGCGCCGCGCAGGCGCCGCGGGTGATCGCCGTCACCGAAGCGATGACATCGATGTCTGAATCGCCCGTCACACCGAGCGCGAGTTCGGCTCCGACGCCGAGCTCCTCGCCGGCTCCCCAGCCCGAGTCCAAGACCGAATCCCAGCCCGCGGCCAACGTGGACGCCGCCGAGCTGGACCGGATCGTCGACGGTGGCAACGTCAGCGTCGTGGTCTTCGACCGGCAGGCCGGAGCGACGACCGTTTCGGTGCACGCGGATCGCGAGTACACCTCGGCTTCGCTCGTGAAGCTGCTGATCGCGCTCGCCGTCCTCGAGCGGGGCGGCCCCACGGCGCAGGTGCAGCGGATGCTGTCGCGCAGCGACGACGAGCTCGCGAGCCGGTTCTGGTCGGCTTACGGCGGGCCGTCGATCGTGACGGGCTGGGCCACGAGGATCGGCCTCACCGGCACCCGCGCGCCCGCGGACCCGGGGCGGTGGGGTGACACGCGGATCACCGCGAAAGATGTGGTGCGGATCTACCAGTACGTGCTGGCGCAGGGGCCCGCGGCGATCCTGGCCGCGCTGCGGGCCGCGACCGAGCAGGGGTCGGACGGTTTCCGCCAGTACTTCGGCATCCCGGACGCCGCCGGCGATCGGCCGTGGGCGGTGAAGCAGGGCTGGTCCTGCTGCCGGCCGACGCGGATGCTGCACACCTCGGGCCTGATCGGCGAGGACGGCCGGTTCATCGTGGCGGTGCTGAGCGAACACCCCGCCTCGGTCGACTACGCGACGGCCTCGAAGCGCGTGACGTCGGTGGTCTCGGCGCTCCTGGGCTGAGCGCGCACCCCGGCGGGACGCGGTTCGGCCTCGATCCCTTGCCCCGCTACTGGTCCGTGTCCGCCAGCGCTCCCTGCGCGCCCGAGCGCGGCAGTGGCCACGGCACCACGCCACCGGTGGTCTCGACCTGTCGGCCGGCCGGGGACGGCGCCAGGGTGTGCGCGCCGATCCACGTCAGGATGTCCGGGATCTGCGACTTGAACGTGTTCATGTTGTGCCCCGCGTCCGGGATGCGCCACGACGAGAACTGCAGCGGGGGCCGGGCCGCCGCGCGGATCTGGTCGATCGCGAAACTCTCGTAGCTCTCCTTCTCCCCCGAGATCGCCAGGATCTCCACCGGCGAGGGGTGCAGCCGCACGTTCACCCGGACGTTGTTCGCGTCGTTGATGTCCTGGCGGCCGTGGAACAGATCCTCCGTCTCGGCGTCGACCTGGGCCTTGTCGTAGCCGCTCACACTGACCGCCTGGCCGTACCACTGGGGGTGGCGCGTCACCAGGTTCATCGCGCAGTAGCCGCCCGAGGACCAGCCCGCCATCGTCCACGCCCGGCGGTTCGGCGACACCCCGAGCTTCTGCAGGGCCCAGTCGCGCAGGTCGGCCGTGAGGTACGTGTCGTTCGCCGTTCCGTTGACCTCGTCGACGCATTCGGTGTCGTGGCCGACCTTCGGGACGCCCGTCGGGTCGGGGACGATCACCACCGACGGCGGCAGCGCCTTGCGCGCGATCGCCGTGTCGAGCTGCTGCGGCATGCCGTAGACGGCGAAGACCTCCGGGCCGGACGGGTAGTTCGGGAGCCACTCGACCACCGGGAACCGCAGTTCCTTGTACGCCGCGTCGAAGTACTGCGGGGGCAGGTAGACCGTGACGTCGCGGGTCAGCTTGGTGCGCCGGCCCGTCACCTTCATGTGGACGACCGTTCCCTTGCCGTCACGCGCGTGCGCGACCCCCGTGTCGCGCAGCTTTTCGAGGTCCTCGCCGTTCTGCGCGGCCTCCGCGTCGGTGCCCTGGCCGGAGTACACACCGGTGCCGAGCAGCGACCCGACCGTCGGGAAGAACCCGCCGATCATGTTGCCCGCCATGCCGGTCGTGAGCACCAGGAGCACGACCGCGAGCAGAACGGTGGCGCTGCGCCACAACCGCTTGCGCTTCCAGCGGTCCCAGCACCACGGGACCGCGATGATCGCGAGCAGCGTCAGCACGACCACCACGATCATGTTGACCGGCGAGTCCAGCCGGATGCTGCTCAGGTTCATCGTTCGGTCCTTCCGGGCGGGCAGAAATGCGCGCCCGGATCGATCGGGAGTCGCGTATATATCACGTTTGAGCAGGCATGCGCGTTGCGGCCCTGTGAGTTGCGTCATAGGGCCGCAACGCGGTGCGGACTCAGCGTTTTCTCAGTTATTTCTCCAAAGAACGCGTCAGCACCGTGATCGCCTGGGTGATCGCGGCCTCGGCGGCGTGGGTCTCGCGAAGCGCGTTGACCATCACGAAGTCGTGGATGATCCCCTGGTACCGCACGGCCGTGACGGGCACACCGGCCTGACGCAGCTTCGCCGCGTACGCCTCACCTTCGTCGCGAAGCACGTCCGCCTCGCCGGTGATCACCAGCGCCGGCGGCAGCCCGGCCAGCTCGTCGAGCGACGCGCGCAGCGGGGACGCGGTGATCTCCGCGCGCTGCGCGGGATCCGTCGTGTACTGGTCCCAGAACCACTTCATGCCCTCGCGGCCGAGGAAGTAGCCCTCGGCGAACTTCGTGTACGACTCGGTGTCGAAGTTCGCGTCGGTCACCGGGTAGAAGAGCACCTGCTGGCGGAAGGTGACGTCGCCGCGCTGCTTGGCCAGCAGCGTCAGCGCCGCCGTCATGTTCCCGCCGACGGAGTCGCCGGCGATCGCGATGCGCGAGGTGTCCAGCCCCTTCGAAGCGCCGTGCGACGCAACCCACTTCGCGACGGCGTAGCTCTGCTCGATGGCGACGGGGTAGCGCGCCTCCGGCGAGCGGTCGTACTCCGGGAAGACGACGGCCGCGCCGACACCGGCGGCCAGTTCGCGCACCAGGCGCTCGTGGGTGTGGAAGTCGCCGAAGACCCAGCCGGCGCCGTGGATGTAGACGATCACCGGCAGCGGGCCGTCGACGCCGGCCGGGCGCACGATCCGGGTCTCGACCTCGCCGGTCGGGCCGCCGGGCACCTGCAGCACCTCGACCGACGCGTCGGCCATGGCGACCTCGCCGTCCTGGACGCCGTCGACGGCCTTGCGCCCCTCCTCCGGCGGCAGCTGGAACAGGTACGGCGGCTGGTCGGTGGCCTCGGCGAACGCCTGTGCGGCCGGTTCCAGGGCGAGGTTGTGCGGGTTGGCGGTCATGTCGTCCTCCTCGGGGCGGTGCGAGCTGATGCCACAAACGTAGCCCCCAACTGAGTTGTGCACAACTGAATGACGCCCAATGAGATGCAGCGCACTTAAGTTGCCGCACAGCACCAGGGCGAGGACCATGGAGCGTCGAGAGATAGGAGGACGCCATGGCATCGCTGCGACTGGACGACCAGCTCTGCTTCGGGCTGTACTCGGCGTCGCGCGCGGTGACGTCGCTGTACCGGGCCGTCCTGGAGGACCTCGACCTGACCTACCCCCAGTACCTGGTCATGCTGGCGCTCTGGGAGAAGGACCATCGCCTGGTGAAGGAGCTCGGCGCCGAGCTGAACCTCGATTCGGGCACGCTCTCGCCGTTGCTCAAGCGGCTGCAGACCGCGGGCCTGGTGATCCGGAACCGGCAGGCCGACGACGAGCGGTCGGTCCGCGTCAGCCTGAGCGAAACCGGGCGGGCGCTGCGCGATAAGGCGCAGGGCATCCCCGACGTGATCGGCGCGGCGATGGGCCTTGACGACGCCGGGGTGGCCCGGATGCGCGCCGAGCTCGATCGCCTGACAGAGTCGGTGAACGCCTATCGGGAGGCTCTGACACCGGCATGATCAACCACGACGATGCCCTGAAGGCCGTCGAGAGCAGCCTCGACCGGCCGTCGGCGGCGCGGATCTACGACTACTTCATCGGCGGGAACACGCACTACGCGATCGATCGCGAGTTCGCCGAGAAGGTTCGCGCCCGGTTGCCGCTCATGGGCGATTACTGCCTGACGAGCCGCCAGTTCCTCGGCCGCGCGGTGCGCGAGTGCGTGCGCGCCGGCATCCGGCAGTTCGTCGACATCGGCTCGGGCCTGCCGACCGCGGGCAACGTCCACGAGGTCGCAGATCAGGCCAGCGCGCAGCTCGATACGCGCGTGCTCTACATCGACAACGAGCCGATCGCCCTCGCTCATTCGACGCTGCTGCTCGCCGACACCGCCGACCCGGAGCGCCACCACGCCATCGCCGCGGATTTCCTGCAGCCCGAAGACCTTTGGGACCGCGTGGCCGCGTCGGACGTGATCGACGTGCGCGAGCCGGTCGCCCTGGTGATCAACGCGGTCATGCACTTCATCAAGGACGAGCAGAACCCGGACGAGCTGCTCGCGTACTACCGCGACCGCCTGCCGTCCGGCTCGCTGCTGGTGCTGTCGCAGATGACCAACGAGAACCCGGTCAACGACGACGAGCGGCAGGCGCTGGCCGACCTGCTGGAGTACTACGAGACCACGACGAACCCGGGTTTCCTGCGGCCGATGGCCGAGTTCGAACGCTTCTTCGGCGGCTGGCCGATGCTGGAACCGGGGCTGGTCTACGCGCCGGCGTGGCATCCGGACGACCGCACGGTGTTCGCCGGCTCGCCGTCGGAGTCGCGGGTCATCGGCGGCATCGCGCGCAAGCCCTAAGAAGCTTCGCGTAGCCCTTCCAGCACGTCGAGCACCGCGCTCTTGCCGAGCTCCACGGCCTTGCGCAGCACCTCGGGGTGGCGCTCCAGCACTGCCACGTCCGGCGAGCCGGCCGCCGGGCGGATGCTCAAGATCCGCGGGTCGGACGCCAGGACGTCCTCGTCCTCGACGTCGCGCCGGAAGGTGTCACGCCACGCGGGAATCGCGCCCGGGGCCTGGCGACGCAGGAAGCGCGGCACGACGACGTCGTACGCCCTCGGTGGCGGCAGCGGCAGCTCGTCCGCGCGGCGGGTGCGCAGCACGAGGACGTCGGTCGCGTCCTGGGCCAGCGCCGTGCGGTACGGGATGGGTTCGGCGACGCCCGCGTCGACGAACCGGCGGCCGGCCATCGGGATCGGCGGGCCGGCCAGTACCGGCATGCAGGACGACGCCGCGAGCGCGACCTTGACCGCGTCGACGTCGTCGAGAAAAGGGTGCAGGTCGGTCGACTCCCCCGTGTCCGCGTCGGTGGCCAGCGGGTGGAACGTCACCGGGTTGGCCAGGATCGCCGGGAAGTCCATCGGCTCCAGCACCGAATAGACCTGGTGGACGAGGTATTCGAGATCGATCACCGCGCGGCCGCGCAGGGTGTGCAGCGGGTTGATGATCCGGCGCATGACCACGGGGTTCCACCAGGTCCGCACGCCGGTGGACGAGCACCCGCTGAGCAGCCAGGCGCCGTTGAGCGCGCCGGCCGAGGAGCCGTAGACGGCGTCGAACACCGGGACAGCGCCGAGTTCGTCCAGCGCCAGGGCCATGCCGCTCGAGTACGTGCCGCGGCTGCTGCCGCCTTCGACGGCGAGTGCGAGGCGCCGGCCGTCAGTGCGTTCGCCCGGCACGCTGCCCGTCGCCATCCGTTCGGAGATCAGTTCGAGTACCGGGTGCACCCTTCCCATCCTGGTCTTTTCGCCGATGAAGTCGACCCGTTTTGTGAATGTCACAGCTCCCCTCAGGGGGTGAAGTGATGCGCGCCTCGTTGCACTGCAACTCGTTGCATAGGATGCTCCGAGGATGGCACTGGAGCACGCGATCCTCGTCTCGCTGTCCGAGCGCGCCGGCTCGGGCTACGAGCTCACGCGCCGCTTCGAGAAGTCGATCGGACTCTTCTGGAGCGCCACCCACCAGCAGATCTACCGCGTGCTGAAGCGGATGGAAGAGGCCGGCTGGGTCGCTGTCGACGTCGTCGCGCAGTCGGGAAGGCCGGACAAGAAGGTCTACACGGTCAGCGACGGCGGCCGCGCCGAACTCGTCCGCTGGCTGGCCGAACCGGACCCGTCGGCCGGACCGGTCGAACTCGCCGTGAAGATCCGCGGAGCGACCTTCGGCGACCCCGCGAAGGTCGCCGAAGAGATCGTCCGGCATCGCGCGCACCACGCCGAACGCCTCGACGTCTACCGCCAGATCGAGAAGCGCGACTTCCCCGCACCCGCCGCACTCACCGGCCGGCACCTGCACCAATACCTGGTCCTGCGCGGCGGCATCCGCGTCGAAGAGGGCCAGGTCGAGTGGTTCGACGAAGTGCTCGCCGCCCTCCACCACCCCAAGGACGCCCGATGAGCCCGTACCCGAACCTCCTCGCCCCGCTCGACCTCGGCTTCACGACGCTGCGCAACCGCGTGCTCATGGGCTCGATGCACACCGGCCTCGAGGACAAGGCCGCGCACTTCCCCGAGCTCGCCGAGTACTACGCCGAACGCGCCCGCGGCGGGGTCGGGCTGATCGTCACCGGCGGGTTCGCGCCGAACCGCACCGGCTGGCTGCTGCCGCTCGCCTCCAAGCTCACGACGTCCGCCGAGGCCCGGCAACATCGTCGGCTGACCGCGCCCGTCCACGAGGCCGGCGGCAAGATCGCGCTGCAGGTGCTGCACGCGGGCCGGTACGCCTACCACCCGCTGAGCGTGTCCGCGTCGAGCATCAAGGCGCCCATCAACCCGTTCCGGCCGCGCGCCCTCACGAGTCGAGGCGTACGTCAGCAGATCAACGCCTTCGCCGACTGCGCCGCTCTCGCGCGCGAAGCGGGCTACGACGGTGTCGAGATCATGGGCTCCGAGGGTTACCTGATCAACCAGTTCCTGGCCGAGCGCACCAACAAGCGCACCGACGCCTGGGGCGGCACGCCGGAGAAGCGCCGCCGGTTCGCCGTCGAGATCGTCAAGCGCACCAGGGAAAAGGCCGGCGACGACTTCATCATCATCTACCGGCTTTCGATGCTCGACCTCGTCCCGGACGGCCAGCGCTGGGAAGACGTCGTCGCGCTCGCGAAGGACGTCGAAGCCGCCGGCGCGACGATCATCAACACCGGCATCGGCTGGCACGAGGCCCGAGTGCCGACGATCGTGACGTCGGTGCCGCGCGCGGCGTTCACGTGGGTGACCGGGAAGCTCAAGCCGCACGTCGGGATCCCGGTGGTCACGTCCAACCGGATCAACATGCCGCAGGTCGCCGAGGAAGCCTTGAGCAGCGGCGACGCCGATCTCGTGTCGATGGCGCGGCCGTTCCTCGCCGACCCCGAGTGGATCCGGAAGGCCGAGAGCGGCCGCGAGGACGAGATCAACACGTGCATCGCCTGCAACCAGGCCTGTCTCGATCATGCCTTCAAGCGCAAGCTCGTGTCCTGCATGGTGAACCCGCGCGCCGGCCACGAAACCACGCTGACGCTGTCGCCGACGCGGCGGTCGAAGCACGTCGCCGTCGTCGGCGCCGGGCCCGCCGGGCTCTCGGCGGCGACCGCGCTGGCCGAACGCGGCCACAGCGTGGAGCTGTTCGAAGCCGACGACGAGGTCGGCGGCCAGTTCGGCATCGCGCGGAAGATCCCCGGCAAGGAGGAGTTCGCCGAGACGATCCGCTACTACCGGCGGCGCGTCGAGGTGACCGGTGTGAAGCTGCACCTCGGTACCCGCGTGACCGCCGAGGACCTCACCGGCTTCGACGAGGTCGTGCTGGCCACCGGCGTCGCGCCGCGCGTTCCGTCGCTGCCCGGGATCGACCACCCCAAGGTGCTGTCCTACGTCGACGTCGTGCGGCACGGGAAGCCGGTCGGCGAGCGGGTCGCGGTGATCGGGGCCGGCGGCATCGGCGTCGACGTCAGCGAGTTCCTCACGCACACGGACTCGCCGGCGCTCGACCTCGACGCGTGGATGGCCGAGTGGGGTGTCACCGACCCGGAACAGGCGGCGGGCGGGCTCGGGAAGCCGAAGCCCGCGCAGTCGCCGCGGCAGGTTTTCCTGCTGCAGCGCAAGAAGTCCGGGATCGGTTCCGGGCTCGGCAAGACGTCGGGCTGGGTGCACCGGGCCGCGCTCAAGGCGAAGCGCGTCGAGCAGCTCACCGGCGTGACGTACGAGCGGATCGACGACGCCGGCCTGCACCTCACCGTGGACGGCGCGCCGCGGTTGCTGGAAGTCGACACGGTCGTCGTCTGCGCCGGTCAGGAACCCGTGCGGGACCTCGCGGACGGACTGCGCGCCGCCGGGCTGCCGGTGCACCTCATCGGCGGTGCTGACGTCGCCGCGGAACTCGACGCGAAACGCGCGATCGACCAGGGAACGAGGCTCGCCGCCGCGCTGTAGCCCGGGAAGCGTCCGGCACTGGCAGGATGGGCCCCGTGCGAGACGTATGCGTGATCGGGCTCGGGCTGATCGGCGGTTCGCTGCTGCGCGCGGCGGCCGCCAGCGGCCGCACGGCGTTCGGCGCCGCGGTTTCCGAAGTGGACGCCGACGCGGCCAGCAGAGCGGGTTTCGACGTCACGACGGACGTCGAAGCCGCGCTGCACCGGGTCGCCGCCGAGGACGCGATGGTCGTGCTGGCCGTGCCGCTGCCGGCCGTCGAGGACCTGCTGCGCCTGGTCTCCCAGCACGCGTCGCACTGCCTGCTCACCGACGTGACCAGCGTGAAAGCGCCGGTCCTGGACGCCGTCCGCCGCCGCGTGCCGTACACGCGGTACATCGGCGGGCACCCGATGGCCGGGACGTCGAACTCGGGCTGGCTGGCGGGGGACGCCGCGCTGTTCCAGGGCGCGGCCTGGGTCGTCGCCGTCGAGGACGACACCGATCTCGACGCCTGGGCCGAGGTCGCGGGGTTCGTGCTGGACGTCGGGGCGCACGTCGTGCCGCTGCCCGCCGAGTCGCACGACGAAGCCGTCGCCCGGATCTCGCACCTGCCGCACCTGCTCGCGGCGATCCTCGCCACGATCGGCGCCGAGGGCGGGCCGCTGGCCATGTCGCTGGCCGCCGGGTCCTACCGCGACGGGACGCGCGTCGCGGGGTCGAACCCGCAGCTCGTCCGCGCGATGACCGAAGGCAACCGGGACGCGCTGCTGCCGATCGTCGACGAAGCTCTCGGCCGGCTCGGCGCCGCGCGCGGTTCGCTGGCCTCGACCGGCGGGCTGGCGGCCACGATCAACGCGGGGTACGAAGGCGCGCAAGCGCTGGCCGCCAGCCTCGACGTCGAGCGCGCGGGCGTCCGGATCAGCCTCTCGGCCCCGGACGCGCGGCAGGGCCTGATCGCGCTCGGCGAACGCGGCGGCCGGATCACCGGTCTCGCGGACGGGATCGCGACCGGCGAGGTCCAATAACCCAGTAGCTACTGGGCCGGCGGCGTGTCCGGCTTGTCGTCGAACTTGTCGAGGAAGCTCTTCGCCTTCTCGATGCCGCTGTCGATCTGCTCGTCGTGCCCGGCGAACTTCGACTTCGCGAAGTCACCCGCCTTGTCGAGGCCGCCCTCGATCTTGTCGCCGTGCTCACGCAGGGCCTCTTCGGCCTTGCCCTTCAACGCATCGAAGTCGGTTCCCATGGGGGCAATTGAACAGCACCCGCGTCACGTGCGCCGGTGGTAGGGCAGGAACCGCCGGACGAGCCGCGGCGGCGTGCGTTCCACCAGGTCGGGACCGCGGACGGCGTCGAACGCCGACTCCAGCTGATCCACCACCCCGGCCAGCTGCTCGCGGTCCGGCAGCGGCATCGACCGCGGCTCGCGCTGCTCGCGGATCGCCGACGCCAGTTCGCCCAAAGCGGCGGTCAGCAGCTCGATGTCCCCGGGCTCCGGCGGCGCCACCCCGCGCCCGATCGTCACGCCGACCTCGGTGACGGCGTCCGCGACGCGTTCCTGCGCGGCGATGACCGGCCACCACGCCACCGCCTGGCGGCCGTTCGCGGACGGCTCGACGACGACCTGCTGGAACGCCGTCCGCAGGTCGGCCAGCGCCCGGTAGGCGCCGCGGCGGGCCCGCGAGCGCGCCAGCCGCGCGTCCCCTTCCGAGGCCTCGACCAGCGCGCACGAGACGTACTTCGCGACGGCGTCGAGCCCGTCGGCGAGCCGGCCGCCGACCTGGGGACGACGGCTGCCCGGCCAGAGCAGGTAGCCGAAGGCGAGGACGATCACGCAGCCCAGCACGGTATCCACCAGCCGCGCGACCACGACGTTCCAGCTGCCGGTGTTCGCCAGGTCCATCTGCAGGATGATCAACGGCGTCACGAACGCGCTGAGGATGCCGTAGTTGCGCACCTTCCCCACCGCGACGCCGCCGGCGAAGATCGTGATCAGGGCGACCAGCACCCAGCCGTGCCCGCCGACGCCGAGCACGACGGCACCCACCCCGACGCCGACGACCGTGCCGATCCCGCGCAGCACCGCGCGGCCGAAGACCGAGCCGAAGTCGGGCTTGAGGACGATCCCGACGGTCAGGGTGATCCAGTAGGACCGTTCGAACGGCACCAGCAACCCGACGATCTCGGCGATCGCGACGCACAGCGTCAGCCGCAGGGCGGCGATCCACGTCAGCGGGCCGGACGCGAGCGAACCCGCCCACGTCCGCAGGCGCCGGTACCAGGGCGTCGGCTCCCGGCGCTTCCGGTCGTCGCCCTTGCCGATCCGGACCAGGCCGGCGTAGAGCGCGGCGAGCACCGGGTCGGCGTCGTCGTCCGGCATCGGGGGCGGCTCCGGCAGCGGCTGGCTGGCCAGGACCGTCGCCGACAGCGCGACGAAGTGATCGATGACGTCCTGGGGCGTGCGACGGCCGGAGTTGACCATCGCCACCGACGCCTCGACCGCGGGCGTCGTCGCCGAGAGCAGGTTGAGCAGGTGCCGGTAGGCGGCGTCGCGGCCGGACAGCCACGAGCGCGCGGTGAGCAGCTGGTCGTACGCGGTGTTCATCGCCGTGGTCAGCCGGTGGCGCGCGACCCGCGAGACGGCTTCGTCGGTCGCCGAGAGCATCGCGGCCAGCTCGACGTAGACGTGCGCGACGGCGGATCGCTCCGGGCTGGTGGCCCGGAACGTCCAGCTGGCGAGCGCCACCGAGAGGCTCCACACCGCGCCGAGGCAGAAGAAGCCGAACAGGATCTCGACGCGCACGCCGGTCGCGTGCTGGCCGGTGCCGAGGACGCAGAACACGAACATCTGCAGCCCGGCGACCGAGGCGTTGCTGCCGGCCGCGCTGATCAGCGCGGACACCGCCGCGACCAGGATCACCGCGGGCACGGACAGCGCGGGCGTGCCGCCGGTGAGCAGCCCGACGACGTACCCGGCCGTCGCCGCCAGCGTCGCGCCGCCGAGCCGGCGGGCGCGGTAGCGGTACGGCCCGGCCGACTCGGACAGCACGGCGGGCAGCGCGCCGGTCGAGATCAGCGCGCCGACGGCAATGTTCCCGGCCGCGTAGGCGACCGCGAGCGGGACGGCCAGCGCGATGACGGCGCGGGCGACCATGTTCCACGGCACCGGGACCGGCTTGCTGCGCAGGAGCTGGGTCAGCCAGTGCGGCGCGGCGATGTCGGGACGCGGCGTGCTCACGCCCCCATCTTGACCTACGCTGCGCGGAACGCTTAATTATCAACCTGTCAACAAGCTGGAGGGTCGATGCCGGGCCGCAAGTTCTCCTTCGAGGTCAACCGCACGAGCACCGCGTCGCCGTCGGCGTTGTTCGCGCTCGAAGCCGACGGGCCGAGCTGGGCGAAGTGGGGAAAGCCACTCATCGTGCAGGCCCGCTGGAAGCGCCAGGGCGCGGGTGACCCGGCCGGCGTCGGCGCCGTCCGCGAGGTCGGCCTCTGGCCGGTGCTGATCCGCGAGGAGACGCTCGAGTACGAACCCGGCCACAAGCACGTCTACACGTTCTTCGGCGGCAACCCGATCAAGGACTACCGCGCCGAGGTGCTGTTCACGCCGACCGACGGCGGCGGCACGCACCTGCGGTGGACGGGGTCGTTCACCGAGCCGGTCAAGGGCAGCGGCCCGATCCTGGCCGCCGGACTCGAACGGGTGATCCGGCTGTTCTCCGGCAAGCTGGTCAAGGCGGCCGAAACCCGGCGTTGAGCTGCGTGGTCCGGGCCACACAAGATCACCTGACGCAACTTGACCCACCACCTCCGCGTCACCCTTTCGGGTAGTTCTGCACTACGCGGAAGGGGGACGCGGGATGAAGCGCGTCGCAGCGGTGGTCGTCGCGGCCGCACTGGCACTGACAGCCTGTTCGGCGAGCGAGCCGGCGCAGCGGGAGTTCGGCACCAGCCAGCCGAACCCGGCGCCCGGGGGCGGACCGGGGGCGACGACGCCGGGGCCGTACCCGTTCGGGACGGTCCAGCAAAAGGCCCCGGCGATCGCGAACGGCCAGGTCCCGGTGGTCCGCCGGATCACCACCGACAAGCCGTACGTCTTCCTCACCATGGACGACGGCGCGGTCAAGGACCCGGACGCGCTGAAGCTGATGCAGCAGAACGGCACCCACCCGGTGCTGTTCCTGAACCAGAAGTACGTGAAGGGCCACGAGGCCTACTTCAAGCAGATCCTCGACGCCACCGGCGCGACGCTCGGCGACCACACGGTCGACCACCCGAACCTCAAGGGCAAGCCGTACGAGTTCCAGCGCAAGGAGATCTGCGACGACGCGGACGACTTCCAGCGCGGGCTCGGCGTGCGGCCGTCGCTGTTCCGGCCGCCGTTCGGCAACTACGACCAGAACACGCTGCGCGCGGCGGCGGCGTGCGGGATGCGCGCCGCGGTGCTGTGGACGGCCGCGGTCAACGACGGGCACGTCCAGTTCCAGGCCGGCGACAAGCTCAAGCCGGGCGACGTCGTGCTGATGCACTTCCGCAAGACCTTCGAAGAGGACTACACGGCGTTCGTCGAGCAGGCGAAGAAGGACGGACTGACGCCCGTCCCCCTCGCCGACTTCCTGGGCTAAAGCACGACCGTCGGCGTCACGACGGTCCGGCGGCACGTCACGTCCCCGAGGTGCACGAGGATCTGCGTGGTCCCGCGCGGCACGTTGTCGAGCACGAACCGGCCGCCTTCGTCGGCGGTCGTGGACGACGTGCCGTGCTCGGCGACCCGCACCTCGACGCCGTACTGACCGGCGGGCACCAGCCAGCCGTCGATGCGGTGCAGCTTGCCGATCTTGGTCAGGTTGATCATCACGGTCAGGTCGCTGACGGTGAAGGTGATCGTGCCGGTGCCGCCGCCGCGCACGCCGGCGAGGTTGTCCAGCCGCTCCCACCGCGCGACCTCGACGTCGAGGTCTTCGAGGGCGAGCGCGAACTGGACCCGCTGCACCAGGTCGTCCGGCGGCGGGTCCAGCTCGTCGAGGAAGCGGCCGATGCCGGCCAGGATCAATTCGTCGGAAAAGGCCTCGCCCGGCGTTCCGAGGTCGTTCATCGGCTTCCCCCTTCACTGACGAGCAGATCGCGCATCTGGTCGAGGCAGCGCCCCCTGGTCGGGCCGACGCTGCCGCGGGGCATGCGCAGCGCCTCGGCGACGAGCTGGTACTCCGCTCGACCCGCGAGCACGGTCAGCCGGAGGAGATCCTGACAGCGGTGGGGCAGCCGGACGAAGGCGCGCCAGACCCGGCGGTCGCGGTCGGCGCGGACGGCTTCGTCTTCGGGTGCCGGTTGGGTGCTCGGCATGGCCTCGGCGACTTCGTCGCTCAGCGGCACGGGCTGCACGCGGCGGCCGAAGGGGTGGGTGGCCTCGCGCCGGGTGGTCGTGATCAGCCAGGCGGCGAGGGCTTTGGGGTCTCTGAGCTTCCCGAGCTGGCTGAAGAGGGCGAGCCACACGGTCTGGACGACGTCCTCGGCGATCGAGCGGTCGAGGCCGTTGGCCCGGGCGACGTGCCAGACGAGCGGGGTCAGCTCGGCGACGAGGCGGTCCATCGCGCGGCGGTCCCCGTCCCGGGCGGCCTGCATGCAAGCGGCGTGCAGCTCGGCGCCGGTCAAGCCCTCCCAAGGCGGGTCTACCTCTGTGGTTTGCACGTCGGTCACCGTATCTGCCCCTCTTCGGAAAAGTCTTCGAGTCGGCTTCGGCAGTATCGCGGGTCCTTCGGGGGGAAGGAGCGTGCAGGTGGATCTCGGATACATCAAGGTCACTTACTTCGTCGGTCGCGCTTCCGGTCAATGACGACTGAGGGAGGTACCGGCCGACGCGTGACCCGCGCCGACCGGTACTCCCCTCCCTCAAGGGCCCGCTCCCCAACGGGCCCCGCCGGATGTCCCCTCCCCCGAAGGGCACCCGGCCGACGGTGTCCGGAAGCCCCCTCGGCTCCCGGCCACCGCGCATTTCGAACTCGGCACCCCCTGCCGTGTTCCCATCCGTGCTTGGCTGCTCCACAGGACGCAGTGGCGGGGCAGCCAGATACACGAGCCGCGAACTTTTTTTGAAGATCGACGCAGTGCGGCTAACTGATCACCGAACGTGCTTCGGCAAGCGTTTGCGCCCACCGCGCGTAGCCCGCCGGCCCGGGGTGGAAGCGATCGGACGCGAAAGCCGCGGGATCGAGCAGCACGGGGTCCATCGGCAGGTGCCGGACGCCGGAGATCTTCGCGAGGGACGCGGCCGCCGCGTCGAGGGCGGTCGAGCGGGCCGCGAGGACGTCCCGCAGCGGCCGTGGCAGCGCCGGGAAGCGCGACATCGGCGGCACCCCGGCCAGCAGGACGTCCACCGGGCCGAGGCGCCGCCGCAGTTCCACCACCAGTTCCAGCAGGTCACGGCGGTAGCTCGCGGCCGTCCGGAGCTCGATGGTGTCGTTGACGCCGAGCGCGACGACCACCAGGTCGGCCGGGCGGACCAGTGGGACCAGCTCGGCGCGGACGGTCCGGGCGTTGGCGCCGGTCCGGCCGACCGCCTGCCAGCGGACCGCCCGGCCTTCGCGCGCGATCTCGCGCGCGAGGCAGCCGGTGAGCGCTTCCTCGTGGTCGGCCGCGCCCACGCCGTCCACTGTGGACTCACCGAGGACGGCCAGGCGGAAGGGCTCGCCGTCGCCCGGCACGAGTCCCTCGGCCGGGCCCGCCGCGCCCGGGAGCCGCGGGGTCTTCCGCTTGACGTAGACGGCCTGAGCGAGGATCACCATTCCGGAATTAGAACAGTGGCGAAGCGCCTCCGTTGAGGGTGGCGGCGGGAGGAAGGCGGAGGTCAACCGTGGGCGATCGAAACCTTCGCCCTGATCAGCGTGGGCTCCGCCACGGCGTCGAGCAGGAAGGCCGCGACGTCGGCGCGCCGGCTGGTGAACGTGCGGACGTTCCCGTCGAGCCGGCTCGCGACCTTGCCCGTGCGCGGCCCGTCGAGCAGCATCGGCGGACGGACCACGGTCCAGTCCACGTCGGACGCCGTGACCACGGCCTCCATCGCCAGCATGTCCGCCCAGCCGTGCTTGAGGAAGGTGTTGAGCAGCGGCTTCACGAGCGTGCGGGTGAAGAAGCCGTCGCCCTCGGTGTGCATGCCGCCGGCGCTGACGACCAGCAGGCGCTTCGCCCCGGCCTCGATCGCCGCGCGGGCGCCGTCCACGCAAACCGTCGTCGGCCCGCGCTCGCGGGACCCCACCGCGGAGATCACCGCGTCCCGGCCTTCGACGGCGGCCGTCAGCTTGTCCTGTTCGTGCAGGCCGGCGACGACGACGTGCGCCGGCAGCTTCAGCCGGGCGGGGTCCCGGACGACGCTCGGCGCCACCCTGGCCGAGCTGACCGCGGATCCCGGGCGGGCGCCGCTGCGGGACAACCTCGTCCGCGTCGCCCGGCTCGGCCTGGCGTTCTACACCGACAGCTTCCCGATCGCCGTCTCGATGTTCTCGTCGCGGGAGCTGCTGCGCTCGCACCGGGACCGGGTGGACGGCGCCGGGCCGCGCATCCCGCTGAAAGGCGTCGAAGGCTACCTGTGCGCCGAGGTGGCGCTGGGCCGGCTCAAGGCGGGCACCGACGTCGAGGCCGTCGCGTCCCTGTTGCTCGGCGCGTGCTTCCAGCAGGCGTTCCTGGCCTCCTTCGAGGAGGCGCGACCGTCCGAAGTGGACGAACTCGGCGCCCGGCTGGCGGACACCCTGCTCGCCGGCCTCTAGGGCGCGGGCGGGCGAAGACCGTCGACGATGACCGTGACGACCTTGTGCGCCCGCGCGTCCCACTCCGGCCCGGGGATCCGCGACAACGCGCCCAGGAGCAGGAGGACGTCGGCGGCGTCGACCTCCTCACGCACCTGACCGGCGGCTTTGCCCTGCTCCAGCACCGTCCCGAGCGCCTCGTCGAGCCGGTGGTGCTGATCCGCGTAGAGGTCGTGCCACGCCGAGGCCTCGATCGCCGCCATGACGCCGCGTTTCACGCGGGCGTACTCGACCAGCCGCGCCAGCCAGCGAGTCAGCGCCTCGAGCGGGGAATGCTCGGCCAGCAGCGGGGCCACGGCGTCGACGAGCTCGGTCAGCTCGTGCCGGTACACCTCGGCCAGCAGGTGCTCGCGGGTCGGGAAGTGCCGGTAGAGGGTGCCCTGTCCGACGCCCGCCGCCTTGGCGACCGCGTGGAGCTTCAGCTCGCCGATCGCGCCGTTGGAGCTGCTCAGCTCGGCCCGGGTGGCTTCGACGATGCGAGCACGGTTGGCGACCGCGTCCGACCGGCGCCCACGACCCGTCACGACATCCCCCCGACCCAGTGGGCAACCGGACAGTTGTCAGTTTAGCGGAGGACCGTTCTGGGCGTTCTTCTCCTCGCGGAGCTTGTGCCAGCGCTCGTACATGCCGTTGAGCTCTTCGAGCATGAAGGACAGGAAGTCCCGCATCTCGCCGAGCCGCTTCCCGGACGGCGAGTCCTCGCCGAGGGCTTCCATGCCGTTCTCGGCCGCGTCGCGCCACATGATGATCATGCGGTCGCGCTTGAGGAACGTGGCGTACCAGAGGTCGTCGAAGAGGCGGTAGTGGTCGCGGCGCTCGCCGGGCTCGCGCTCCTTGGCGACCAGGCCGATCTGCTCGAGGTAGCGGACGGCGCCGGAGATCGCCGCCGGGCTGACCGACAGCTGGGAGGCCAGGTCGGCGGCGGTGAGCCGGGCGTCGTCGGTGGTCATCAGCGCGGAGAACACCCGCGCGGACATGCGCGGCATCCCGATCTGCGAAAGCACGAGCCCCAGGCTCTCGACGTAGCGGCGGACGGCGTCTTCATCTCGTTTCGTGTCAGGCGTCGTCATCGGCCCATCCTCCCGTATCGCCCCCAGCGTGATCACTCGATCTAGACATTTTCTTAACTTCACAACTTCATGAAATCAGTGTAGCTTCCAAAGCATGGAAAACGCCATCGCGATCTCCGGCTTGCACAAGTCGTTCGGCCGGACGAAGGCCCTCGACGGCCTCGATCTGCAGGTACCTACTGGGGAAGTACACGGGTTCCTCGGCCCGAACGGCGCCGGGAAGTCGACCACCGTCCGGGTCCTGCTCGGCCTGCTCCACGCGGACTCGGGGGACGTCCGGCTGCTCGGCGGCGACCCCTGGAAGGACGCCGCGAGCCTGCACCGCCGCCTGGCCTACGTGCCCGGCGACGTCAACCTCTGGCCCAACCTCTCCGGCGGCGAGGTGATCGACCTGCTCGGCCGCCTGCGCGGCGGGCTCGACGAGAAACGCCGCGCCGACCTCGTCGAGCGGTTCGACCTCGATCCGAAGAAGAAGGGGCGGACGTATTCGAAGGGCAACCGGCAGAAGGTCGCCATCGTCGCGGCGCTCGCCTCGCGGGTCGACCTGCTGATCCTCGACGAGCCGACGTCCGGCCTCGACCCGCTCATGGAGGCGACGTTCCAGTACGCCATCCAGGAGGAGCGCGAGCAGGGCCGGACCGTGCTGCTCTCCAGCCACATCCTCGCCGAGGTGGAGGCGCTGTGCGACAAGGTCAGCATCATCCGCAACGGCCGCACGGTCGAGTCCGGCACGCTGGCCGAGCTGCGCCACCTGACCCGGACGTCGATCACCGCCGAGCTCGCCGGCCCGCCGAACGGGCTCGCGAAGCTGGCGAACATCCACGACCTCAAGGTCGACGGCAACCGCGTCCGCTTCGACGTCGAAACGCGCTCGCTCGACGAGGCCCTGCGCCGGCTGACCCAGGTCGGCGTCCGCAGCCTGGTCAGCCAGCCGCCGACGCTGGAAGAGCTGTTCCTGCGGCACTACACCACCGAAGCGAGCGCGAAATGACCGCGACGTTCTCCCGTGCCGAAGCCGAGGTCGCGCCGGCGCACGAACTCGCCGGCACTTGGCACCTCACCCGGCTCGCGCTGCGCCGCGACCGCGTCGTCCTGCCGATCTGGATCGTGCTGCTCAGCATCGTCCCGGCCAGCACGGTCAAGACGTTCACGCAGTTCTACCCGACCGTCGCCGACCGGCAGGCGCTGCAGGCCGGCGCGAACACCAACCCGTCGTACGCGCTGCTGTACGGGCCGCCGTTCGACCTGACCACCGCCGGCGGGTTCATCTCCTGGCGCATGTGCGGCTTCCTGGCCCTGCTCACCGGACTGATGGTGGTCTTCACGGTCACCCGCCACACGCGCGCCGAGGAGGACACGGGCCGCGCGGAGCTGCTCGCATCCGCGGTCGTCGGCCGGTACGCGGCGCTGACGTCGGCCGTCCTGGTGGCCGGCGGGGCGAGCGTGCTGATCGGGCTGATCCAGTACGGCAGCATGGTCGGCGCCGGGCTGCCCGCGGCCGGTTCGTTCGCCTTCGGCGCGGCGGAAGCGTTGTCGGGCTTGGTGTTCACGGCGGTGGCGGCGGTCGCCGTCCAGCTCGCCGAATACTCCCGCACGGCCAACGGGATCGGCACCGCCGTGGTCGGCGCCGCGTTCCTGCTGCGCGGCGCCGGGGACTCCACCGTGGACGCTCGCTGGCTGTCGTGGCTGTCGCCGATCGGCTGGGTGCAGCAGGTCCGCCCGTTCGCCGGGGAACGCTGGTGGGTGCTCCTGCTGCCGGTGGCCGGCACGCTGGTCGTCGGCGCGGCCGGGTACTGGCTGCTGCCGCGGCGCGACGTCGGCGTCGGCATCCTGCCGCCGCGGCCGGGCCCGGCGCGGGCGGCGGCGAGCCTGCGGACGCCGTTCGCGCTCGCCTGGCGGCTGCACCGCGGCCCGCTGCTCGGCTGGACGATCGGGATGGCCGTCGTCGGCGCGGTGTTCGGCTCGATCGCCAGCGGCATCGGCGGCCTGGTCGGCTCCAGCCCGCAGGCGCAGGAGATCATGGCGCGCCTCGGCGGCAGCGAGGCGCTCACCCAGGCGTTCCTCGCCGCCATGGCCGGGATGTTCGCGATGGTCGCGTCGCTGTACGGGATCCAGGCGGTGCTGCGGATGCGCGGCGAGGAGACCGCGATCCGGCTCGAGCCGGTGCTGGCCACGAGCGTCGGCAAGCTGCGCTGGGCGGCGGGGCACCTCGTGTTCGCGTTCTTCGGCACGGCGGTGCTGCTGCTGGCCGGTGGCCTGTTCATGGGCCTGGCCAACGGGTTGCGCGCCGGCGACGTCGGCGGCTCGGTCGGCGATTCCCTCGCCGGGATGCTCGTCCAGCTGCCCGCGGCGTGGGTCGTGGTCGCGCTGACGGTGACGATCTTCGGGCTGCTGCCGGGCTTTTCGGCCGCGGCCTGGGGGGTCGGCTCGCTGGCGCTGCTGCTGAGCCTGTTCGGCCCGGTCGTCAACCTGCCGCAGGCGGTGCTCGACGTCTCGCCGTTCCAGCACCCGCCGAAGCTCCCCGGCCAGGAGCTGGTCGCGACCCCGCTCGTCTGGCTCATGGCGGTCGCGGTCGTCGCCCTGCTCGCCGGCCTCGGGGGCTGGCGGCGCCGCGACGTCGGCTAACGCGGCTTGATCTCCCGGCCGGGGCCGGCCACGAGCTGAGCCTGCGGCCCCGCCTTCCCACAGGCGGGGCCGCCCGGTTCGCTGAAGGTGGGCGTGACGACCGCGGTGTGCGGCTTGCCGTCGTCGAAGCGGACGGTGACCCGGATCGGCACGGCCTGCAAGCCCGGGACGTCGGCGAAGCCCTGGAGGCCGCCGGTCGGGACCATCGAGACCCCGCAGGAGCCGTCCGGGCCGGTCCCGGTGCAGGTGGTGGCCCCGGCGGCCGTCTCGGGGAAGAGGTCGGCCGGGCGTGTGACGCACTGGTCGCCCCAGCACGCTTCGAGCGTCGCGCGGGTGATGCCGGCGGGGTCCGGGACGGTCAGCCCGATGCCGACCCGGGTGCCGATCGCCGGGCACGCGACCTCCGCGCCCGAGCCGGCCTGGCCGCAGCCGACGGTGACGAGCAGGAGAGCCGCGATCCACGGAAGCCTTCGCATACCGCCCAGACGGAGTTACCCGCGCGGGGGTTGCACGGTCAGTCGCGCCAGCCGCTGGTCAGCGGAAGCACGGGCGTCGTGGAGGTCGGCGCGGTCGAGGCCGGAGTGGGTGTCACGGTGACCTCGACGACGCTCGTGGTGGTGCTCGGCGGCGACGTCTCGACGGACGTGACGGTGGCGGGCGGCACGGACGCGGTCACGGTGACCGGCACGGCGGGAACGGTGCTGGTCGGCGGAGCGGTGACCTCGGCGGGCTGGGGAGCGGGCCGGCCGGCGACGAGCAGCGCGGCCACGAGCCACCCGGTGGCGAAGCCCGCCAGCCCGGTGACCGCGGCGGAGCCCCAGGTAGGTCGGCCACTCATCCGGGCACCCCCTCGCCACGCGCAGCGCAGGTACGAGGACTAACTCGCGTTGATCTTAGCTGATGTTACAGACCGTGCACCTTGAGTCTCCTTGACTCAACTTTATTGAGCGTGACACGGTGAGGTTATGGGGGCGCTGGGAAACCGTGACTTTCGCCGGCTGTGGCTGGCCGACCTCGTCAGCCAGCTCGGGAGCCGGATCGACGTCCTGGCGGTGCCGCTGCTCGCGGTCGCGCTCGGCGCGTCCGTCTTCGAGGTCTCCTTGCTGCGGACCGCGGAAACCCTCCCCTACCTGGTGTTGGGCCTGCAGGTCGGCGCGTGGTGCGACCGCGTGCGCCACCGCCCGGTGCTGATCGCCGCCGACGTCGGGCGCGCGGTGCTGATCGGGTCGATCCCGGTGGCCGCGCTGTTCGGTGCGCTCGGCCTGGCGCACCTGCTGGCGGTCGTCCTCGGGGCCGGGCTGCTCGGCGTGTTCTTCGACATCGCGCACCAGACCTACGTCCCCAGCCTGGTGACCCGCGAGCAGCTGCCGGAGGCGAACGCCCGGTTGCAGACGAACCTGTCGATGGCGGCCGTCGCCGGGCCGGGCCTGGCCGGTCTGCTCATCCAGGCGCTCGGCACCGCGGCGGTCTTGGCCGTCGACGCCATCAGCTACCTGTGGTCGGCCCTCTGGCTGCGCCGGATCGAAACACCGGACCCGGGCCCCAGACCCGGCGAGCGGCGGCTGCTGCGCGAGATCGCCGAGGGGCTGCGGCTGGTCCGCGGCGACCGCGTCCTGCTGGCGATCAGCGTCCACGGCGCGGTGTCGAGCTTCTTCCAGTCGGTGCAGCTGGCCATCGTGATCGTCTTCCTCGCCCGGGACGTCGGGCTCTCGCCGTGGGCGATCGGGCTGCTCGGCACGTCGACGCTGACCGGCGCCCTCGTGGCCGGGCTCACCGCGCGCCGGATCGGCGACCGGATCGGCGGCGCGCGGGCCCTGTGGGGCGCGGCGGTGCTGTACGGCCTGGCCTACCAGCTCTACCCGTTCACCGGCCGCGGCTGGGCGCTCGCCTGTTATGTGGTCGCCGGATTCTTCGCGAGCTTCGGCGTCATCGTACTGAACGTCTTCGGCATGAGCTTCCAGCAGTCCGCCGCGCCGCCGGAGCTACTGGGCCGGGTCAACTCGATCACGCACACGCTGGTGTTCGGCGCCATCCCGCTCGGCAGCCTCGCCGGCGGCGCGCTGGCGAGCACGTTCGGGATGCGGGTGACGCTGCACATCGCGGCGGCGGGAGTGCTCGCCTCGGCCGCGATCCTGGTGTGTTCGCCGCTGCGGAAGCTGCGCGACCTAGTTCCCGGCTGACGCTCGCAGGCCGTCGACGACGATGCGGACGAGGTGCCGGCTGCCCGGCGAGTACCGCTCGACGGCGAGGCAGCCGACGATGAGGGCCCGCAGGTCGTCGCCGTCGATGTCCTGGCGGACGGCACCCGCGTCCTGGGCCCTCCGCAGGAGTTCGGCCAGTGCCGAGCGGAAGTCGTCACCCGCGCCGGCCTTGAAGGCGTGCCCGCTGGTCTCGGCGAGGGCGTCGCAGATGGCGCGGTTGAGCGACGCCTGCTTGATGACGCGGACGAAGTAGTCGAGGAAGATTTCGCCGGGGTCGTCGCCGGCGACGAGCGCGCGGGCCTCCTCCGCGAACTGCTGGATGCGCTCGAGGACGACGGCCTGGAAGAGCGCTTCCTTGCTGGGGAAATGCCGGTAGACGGTCCCGGCGCCGACCCCGGCCAGCCGCGCGATGTCGTCGAGCGGCACGGCGAGCCCGTCGGCGGCGAACGCCTCTTCGGCGGCAGCCAGGACCTTCGCCCGGTTGCGCCGCGCGTCCGCGCGCATCTTCTCCATGTTCTTCTCCTCGTTGACAAACGGAACGTACGCTCCGTATCGTCGTAAGCGGGTGCACCGTTCCGATTCAACGTCCAGTCTTCCAGGAGAATTCCGATGCCCAGCACCGTGTCCCCGGCCCGCGCCGTCTTCGACCGCTTCCTCGCCGCCTCCGTCGAGAACCGCTGGGACGACCTCGCCGACTGCTACGCCGAGGACGTCGTCCTCGAAATGCCCTTCACCCTCCCTGGGGCGCCCCGCGTGACGAAGGGCCGCGAGGAGCTGCGCCGCCGGTTCCGCCGCGCGGGCGCGGCCCGCCGGATCACCAAGGCGGACAACGTGATCGTGCACGAAACGGCCGACCCGGCGGTGCTCGTCGCGGAGTTCGACCTCCACCAGGACATGGGCGGCGAGAGCTTCGTGGCCACCTACGTGATGGTGATGACGATCGAGGACGGCCTGATCGCGCACACCCGCGACTACACCGACACCGCCGCCGTGGCGAAGCGGCTCAAGGCGTTGTCGCCTGCTGAGTCGCCGGCGGGATGAACAGGCGCTCGAACGTGCTCACCGAGTAGTCCCACACCCCCGGCACCAGCAGGACCGCCAGCACCGCGAACACCGGGAAGACCAGCCGCTTCTCGACCTTCTTGCCCGTCTTGAACCGCAGGGCCTTCGGGGGCCCCAGCTCGTACCAGGTCTCCCCCGCGATCGGGATCGGGAAGAGGAACGGGCAGCCGGACTCGGTCAGCGCGTCACCGAGGCAGTGGGTGAGGCAGCCCGCGGCCACCGCGATGCCCAGCCAGCCCGTGATCGACTCCAGCTCGCCCGCCCGGTCGGGCGGTGCCGTGAAGAACCACCAGGCCACCGCGACGCCGCTCACCGGGAGCAGCCAGTCGCCCAGGGCGCCTTCCGCCAGCATCAACCCGAAGATCACCACGCCGACGACCGCCCACGGGCCACCGGCTTCCGTGCCCCAGGAGGTCAGCAAACCCAAGCCGGCCGCGAACAACACCGTGTGGGAGAGGTGGCGGTGCTGGCCCGTCACCTTCTCGTCGCGGGGTCCTTTGGTCAGCGCGTAGAACGCCGCGGACACGCGACGCAGCAGCCACGACAAAGCGCCCGTCAGCCAGCCGAGCAGACGGGACGCGCTCGCGCCGGGGTGGTCGAGGTCGGGCAGCAGGGTGAACCCCGCCGTCGTGGCGGCGAAAACCACCGCCTGGTGCACCGAACCCGCCCCGACCGCGGGCGCCAGGGCCAAGCCCGCGCACCAGCCGGTCAGGGCATGCGTCCGCCCCATCATCGTGCCGCCCCCAGGGTCCGCGGAACCAGTCCGCGGAACCGTAGCGGGCGGTCAGGCTTGGGGGTCTTCCGACACGCTCAGGTGTTCGGCCACGCCGGTGAGTTCGATCACCCGGCTCACCGCGGGACTCGGGACGACCTCGAGTTCGACGTCCTGCTCGCCGGCCTGGCGTTGTGCGCGGAGCACGACGTTCAGCGCGGAGGAATCGAAGAAGGTCACCCCGGTCAGATCGGCCACGACCCGCTGCGCGCGCTTGTCCGCGATCAGCCCCGCCAGGGCTTCCTGCAGCTGCGGACTGGTCAGCAGATCGAGCTCGCCGGTGACCACCACCCGGGGCTCCGTCGCGTCGGTGTCCAGCGTGATGCCGAACCCGGGCGGGGTGGCGTTCTGGTCGGCTGCGGGCATGCAGTTTCTCCTCGTCAGGCGCTGCTCCTGCGCCGGGTACGCGCCTGCTGTCTCAAGCGGCAACCGTGTCACCGTGCCTTCCCCAAAGCTCGCGGTGGCACGGTCAAGGCAACTCCGGGGCCAACCCTAACCCAGGAAGCGACCGAGCCCGCCACGGCCGCCACCCTTTCGCGCGGAGTGCTCACGTGCGATCGAATCCTGCCTGGTCAGTGCGCACTCATCACCTTCCGCGCCGCCCTGCGTTGCCGCAGGAAGAGCTGCCGCCGCTCGATCTCGCCGAGGCCACCCCAGATGCCGTAGGGCTCCTGGACCGTCATCGCGTGCGTGCGGCACTGGGCCAGGACCGGGCAGGTCTGGCAGATGGCCTTGGCCCGCGACTCACGCCGCTCCCGCGCTGAACCCCGCTCGTTGTCCGTGTGGAAGAACAGGCTGCTGTCCGCACCTCGGCACGAGCCGTTCAGCTGCCATTCCCACTCTTCAGCGACCACGTTGGGCAGCCGGCTGACGTCAGCCATGTCGTCCCTGCCTTTCCCAGGATGAGCATCTCGCCCGCTACATGCCCGCCGGTGGAGCGGATCAAACGCGGGTTTGGTTTGCTCACCCCACGGGCATCTCGCGACCGGGCGTGACTGAGGACACCGCCGAACCCCCTGGAGCGCGAGCCGGAGAAAGGAACAAACGTGGAGGACAACGCCCCGCTCGTGCCGGAAGGCGCGCAGGTCATCGAGGTGCGGACGGCCGCGATCCCGCACGTCGTGCCGACGTTGCGCACCATCGTGGCGGACATCGCCATGCGCCAGGACTTCGACCTCGACGCCGTCGAGGACCTCCGGATGGCGGTGGACGAAGCGTGCTCGCTGCTGCTCCCCGCCAGTTCGGACGGCCGCCTCACCTGCATCTTCTCGTGGAACGGGCCGCGCATCGAGGTCTCGGTGTCGGTCCTTTCGGACACCCCCGACCACGAAGACGACTCCGGCCTGTCGTGGCAGTTGCTGACCGCGCTCGCGACCTCGGCCCACCGCACCGTGACCCCCGAGAACGGCCGCTACCTGTCCCGGGTCGACCTCGTCCGGGAGAGCCAGGCGGCGGACTCGTGAGCGATCCCGCCGGGAGCAGCGGGAACGACCTCGACGTCGGCGCGCTGTTCACCCGCCTCGCCGCACTGCCGGCGGGCTCCCCGGAGCGCGAGCGCATCCGGGACACCCTGGTGCGCACCCACCTGGAGCTCGCGCGCAACCTGGCCCGCAAGTTCCGCAACCGCGACGAGGCGATGGAGGACCTGGTCCAGATCGCCACGGTCGGGCTCATCCACGCCGTCGACCGGTTCGACCCCGAGCAGGGGACGGACTTCCTGGCCTTCGCCGTGCCCACCATCTCCGGGGAGCTGCGGCACCACTTCCGGGACAACAGCTGGTCGGTGCGGGTGCCGCGGCGGCTGAAGGAGCTGAACGCGAACATCTCCGCCGCGCGCGAAGAGCTCACCGTGCAGCTCTCGCGCGCGCCGAAGCCCAGTGAGATCGCCGGCCGCCTCGGCGTCCCGATCGAGGACGTCTACGAAGGCCTTCGCGCCGGCCAGGGCCGCTACGGCGCATCGCTGGACCACCTGCTGGAGAACGCGGCGCACACCCGCTTCGGGGCGCCGGACGCCGAGCTGGGGCAGGCCGAGCTGCGCGAGGCGCTGCGCCCGATGCTGGACAGCCTGCCGGAGCGGGAGCGCAAGATCGTCGCGCTGCGGTTCGGTTCCGGGATGAGCCAGTCGGACATCGCGCGCCGCGTCGGGGTCTCCCAGATGCAGGTTTCGCGGTTGCTGGCCGCGACCTTGAAGAAACTGCGTTCGGGCCTGGACGAATCCGAGCTCGCCGACGGCACCTGATTAGCCGCTGACCGGCTTGGGTACCTCGCGGACGGTACCGGAACTCACTGGGAGGGGGACCGATGACGATGGCGAAGATCCCGCAGCGCACCGCGGTGCCGGTCGCGCCCCTGACAGTGCTCCTCCCGGACGACGTCACCGCGCCGGCCCGGGCGCGCCGCGAGGTCCGCTCGATGCTGCTCGGCCTCGGCCTGGGCGAGGCGCAGCTGGACGACCTCCTGCTGGCCACGTCCGAGCTGGTCACGAACGCCTTCGAGCACGGCGAGTGCCCGCAGCGGCTCGAGCTGTCCTACTTCGAAGGACAGCTGACCCTGCAGGTGCACGACACCGGTAGCCGGCTGCCCGAGCTGCGGGCGCCGTCGCCGGCCGCGGCGCGCAGCCGCGGGCTCGTGCTGGTCCAGGCGCTGTCGGAGGACTGGGGCTTCGAATTCTGCCCCGGCGGCAAGTTCGTCTGGGCCGTCTTCCGCATCCCCGGCGCCTGATCAGGGCTCCAGCAGCTCCCGGGCGGCGCCGGTCTCCCCGATGCGCTGCCGGAACGGCTTCCGCTCCAGCGCTTCGACGATCGCTTCCAGCACGCCGCGCAACGGGTACGGCAGCTCCGCTTCCAGCGCTTCCGACGCCTCGGTCGTCGCCGTCCACTCCGCCTCGATCAGCGGGAGCAGTTCCCGCGTTTTCGCGGTGAGCGACACGATGCGCTGCCGGGCGTCGGCACCCGGTTCGAGGCCGACGAGCCCGGCGCGGTTCATCTGCGCGACGGTCTGGCTGGCCGCCGAGTGCGTCACGCGCATCTCCGCGGCGAGGTCGCGGATGGCCAGCGGGCCGCGCGCGAGCAGCGCCCGCACCACCGGCGAGTACCGCGGGCGGTAGTCGTCGAGGCCGATGTCGGCGAGGAACTTCGCGATGTCGCCGTCGAGGATCTCGAGGACGTGCCGCATCCGGGTCCCGAGTCCGTCCGGACCCGACGTCATGGCCATGACGGCCGATCATAGGCGGGGCCGTGTGCTTGGATCGCGTTATGGAGAACCGGAAGATCACCCGGCTGGGCCGCGAGGTGTCCGTCGTCGGGCTCGGCTGCTGGCAGCTCGGCGCCGACTGGGGCGAGGTCGACGAGAACGACGCCTTGGCGGTGCTGCACGCGGCGGCCGACGCCGGCGTCACCTTCTTCGACACCGCCGACGTCTACGGCGACGGGCGCAGCGAGCGCCTGGTCGGCCGGTTCCGGGCCGAGCGCGGCGACGTCTTCGTGGCGACCAAGATGGGCCGCCGGGTCGAGCAGGTGCCGGAGAACTACGTCCGCGCGAACTTCCGCGAGTGGAACGACCGATCGCGCCGCAACCTCGGCGTCGAGACGCTCGACCTGGTCCAGCTGCACTGCCCGCCGACGCCGGTGTACTCGTCCGACGCGGTGTACGACGCCCTGGACGAGATGGTCTCCGAGGGCCGCATCAAGGCGTACGGCGTGAGCGTCGAGACGGTCTCGGAAGCCCTGACCGCGTTGGCGCGGCCTCATGTCGCATCCGTGCAGATCATCCTGAACTGCTTGCGGCTCAAGCCCTTGGAGCGCGTGCTGCCCGCGGCGGCGGAAGCGGGCGCGGGGATCATCGCGCGGGTGCCGCTGGCGTCGGGCCTGCTGTCGGGGCGGTACACGGCGAGCACGACGTTCGCCGAAAACGACCACCGGAACTTCAACCGCCACGGCGAGGCGTTCGACGTCGGCGAGACGTTCTCGGGCGTGCCGTACGACGTCGGGCTGGAGGCTGTCGAGCGGCTGCGCGGACTGGTGCCGGAGGGGCGGACGCTGGCCCAGTTCGCGCTGCGGTGGATCGTCGACCAGCCGGGCGTGAGCACCGTGATCCCGGGCGCGCGCAACGCCGCGCAAGCCACGGCGAACACGGCGGCGGCGTCCCTTCCGCCGTTGTCCGACGAGGCGCTGGCCGGCGTCCGCGAAACGTACGACGAGCTGATCCGGCCGCTGGTGCACGATCGCTGGTAGGCCCGGCATGATGGGCCGATGATGACGCCCGAAGAGCTCCTGACCACCACCAGGACCGTCCGCAAGCGCCTCGACCTCGACCGGCCCGTGCCGCTCGACCTGGTGAAACACTGCATTCAGGTGGCCCTGCAGGCGCCGAGCGGCTCGAACACCCAGCGCTGGCAGTGGCTGGTGGTCACCGACGCCGGCCAGCGGGCGGCGCTCGGGCGGATCTACAGCCGGGCGTGCCACGAGTACCTGGCGTCGCCGAACGCGGCGGGCAAGCAGTTCGCGGACGACCCTGCGCGGGCGCCGGTGCAGCGGCGGGTCGGGAGCAGCGTCGAGTACCTGGCCGACCGGATGGGTGACGTGCCGGTGCTGGTGGTGCCGTGCCTGGAGACGGCGTCGGCGGAGCTGCCGGCGGGCAACCAGGCGGGGATGTGGGCGTCGCTGCTGCCGGCGGTGTGGAGCTACATGCTGGCGGCCCGCTCGGTGACGCTGGGAACCGCGTGGACGACGCTGCACCTCGCGTACGAGCAAGAGGCGGCCGAGGTGCTGGAGCTGCCGAAGAACGTGCACCAGGCGGCACTGATCCCGACGGCGTTCTACACGGGCGACACGTTCAAGCCGGCGGCGCGGCAGCCCCTCGAAGAGGTTCTCCACCTCGACCGCTGGTGACCGCCGTGAAGGCCTCCTTGCCGGGGCATGGGGGACGTCGGCAAGGAGGCCGTCACGGCCTTTCGGCCGCCGGGTGGCTCAGCGCGTTCAGCGCACGGTCAAGGTGAGCCGCTGGATGCCCCAGGCGTCGGCCTGCGAGCCGGGCAGCCAGACGTCGACGATGTCGTCCTTGATCCAGCTGCCGATGTCGGCCGCGTAGCACTCGCCGTAGCCCGGCACGGAGAACCGGGTGCCCCACGGGATGTTCCGGGCGTCGACCGCGCAGAAGCCCGGCCCGGCGCTGTACCCCAGGGCGGTCTGCGCGACGTCGTTGTACGACGTGACGCGGTAGTTCAGCGTGGTGCCGGCCGGGATGCGGTAGGTCGCGAGGTGGTTGCCGCTGTCGAGCCGGTACGCGGTGGAGAGCTGGCCGAGCGAGCCGGGCGAGTTGTCCTCGGCCGTCATCGCGTAGAGCTGGTAGTTCGCGTTCTGGCAGGGACTCGCGTCGGTGACGGTCAGCGTCGGCTGGCCCCAGTCGCTGATCCACTGCAGGGCCTGGCCGTTGCGGAACGCGCGATACGCCTTCGCCCCGGCGACGCGCGCGAAAGTGAAGGTGACCTTGCCGTCGGCGCCCAGCCCGCCGGTGACGGAACCCGGCGCGGGCAGGCGGTTGCTCACGTTCACGGCCCCGACGAGCGTGCCGGGCCCGTGGCCGCCGGTGACCGGGCGGTCGGGGATGGTGCCTGGGTAGAAGTGCTGGCAGGCGGGGAGAGCGGCGGCCGACGCGGGGGCGGCGGGAGCGACGAGGAGGCTGCCGGCGGTGAGGACCGCCGGCCCGAGGAACCTGGCGAAGCGCATGACGGAGAAACCTCCATGGTGGGGACCGGGGTGGAGGTGACGCAGGTGGGGAGGTGCGGGTTCGCCGCGGAACCGACGTTAAGTGGCCTGGACCACACAGTCAATAGGTCTAGACCTTTAAGTCTGCGAACGGCGCAGACCTCCTACAGACAGCTGACCAGGAGGTCGGCGATCTGGGCCGGGTGGCTCAGGGGCGCGCAGTGCGGGCCGTCGACCTCGTCCGGCGTCAAGCCGAGGCGCTCGCGGGCGATGCGACGCTGGAAGTCCGGGGTGAAGAACCGGTCGTCGCGGCACAGCACCACCCGGGTCGGGACGTCCGGGTGGGCCGTCAGCGGCCACGGCTCGTCCCATTCCTTGCTCACCTGGTCGCGCCCGTGCGCCATGCCCTCCGAAGCGAGTTCGGCGGGGACGCCGTTGAAGTACGTCTCGAGGTCGCTCAACCCCGAAGGCGCCGCGAAACCCGTGTTCCCCCACCACTGCCCCGGCGGCTCCGCCGGGGCCGGGATCATCCCGGCCAGGTAGACCAGCAACCGCGCGTGCACCTTCTCCGCCACCAGCGGAGCCGTGAACCCGCCGTACGAATGGCCGACGACGGCGACGTCCGAAGCGTCGCCCAGCGCGGCGAGCACGGTCTTCACGAACGCGTCCAACCCCGCCGAGGAGTCGGTGATCGGCAGGTCCGGCGCGACGAAGTCGTGGCCGCGGGCGACCAGTTCCGGCCCGAGTCGGTGGAAGTCCCACCCGCTGCCGCCGCCCCCGTGGATCAGCGCGAACGTAGTCATGCGGGCCAGCTCAGCAGCGCCGCAGCATGTCCGTCAAGGCCGTCTTCTCGCCTTCGGTGACGGTCAGCCCGTAGTAGTGCTTCACGACGATCCAGTCGGTCGCGTAGGTGCACCAGAACGCGACGAGCGGCGGTTTCCACTGGTCGGGGGCCTTGTCGCTCTTCTGCTGGTTGAGGTTGTCGGTGACGGCGAACAGCTGCGGCCGGGTCAGGTCGTTGGCGAACTGCTCGCGCTTCTCGGTCGTCCACGTCTTCGCGCCGCTGGCCCACGCCTGGCCGAGCGGGACCATGTGGTCGATGTCGAGGTCGGTCGCCTTGGTCCAGGTCTCGTCGTCGTAGACGCTCTTCCACGTCCCGGACGTCGCCTTGCAGTCCTTGTCCGTCTTGACGTCCTGGCCGGCGCGCTTGAGGACGACTTCACGGGTGTCACAGCCTGACCCCTGACTGTCCCAGTGCGGGAACTTTTCACGCGAGTAACCGTCCATGGCCGTCCGCGCGGCGATCTTCAGCTCGCCGAGCTGCGTCTGCGCGTCCGCCGCGGTGGCCGGAACCGGTGCCGAGGACGACGGCGGCGGCGGGGTCGCACCGGAGCTCCTGCTCGTCGCCCAGTACCCGAAGAGGGCGATTCCCAGGATCGCGACTACCAGCAGAGATCGTTGGGTCACGCTGAGCCGAAAGCCGCGGGCCGCCAAGATTTTCTCCTCTCACCTGCGCGTGCGCGCGGCGTAGTCTCACCTCTGCCGGCCTGGGAAAACCGCGCCGACACGACCCCCTGGCGCGAATGTGACCTCGCCCACCCACGGCGGAGATGTCACACCGAGCCGATCATCTGCGACTACCGGAGCAGGACCCATCCGGAGGGAGCAGCCGATGCCCGGCCGGCTCAAAAAGTTCGACGAGTTCTTCCAGCGCAAAGCCGCCGAGGGCGGCAACGTCGTCGCCATGGCCCGCATGGGGTCGGCGATGCGCGAGCGCGGCGACCTCGCCGAGGCCGAGACGTGGTTCCGCAAGGCCGCCATGGGTGGCGACCGCGTCTCGATGACCTCGCTCGCCCACCTGCTCGCCGAACGCGGCGCGCACGAGGAGGCCGAGCGCTGGTACCACGAGGCCGCCCTGGCCGGCGAGCCGCACGGGATGCTGAACCTCGCCAAGTCCTACGATCGGCGCGGCAAGCGCGAAGACGCCCAGCACTGGTACGGCGAGGCGGCCCGCACCGGCGACCTGCCCTCGATCGCCGCGCTCGGGCACATGCTGCGGGAGCAGGGCCGGCCCGAAGAGGCCGAGTCGTGGCTGCGCCAGGCCGCCGACGCCGGGACCACCGGCGCGATGATCGACCTGGGCATCGTGCTCCGCGACCGCGGTCAGGCCGCCGAAGCCGCCCGCTGGTGGCGCTCGGCCCTGCTGGCCGGCGACCTCGCCGCCACCTGCCAGCTGGGCCGGCAGGCCGAACGGCTCGGCCGGCCCGCCGACGCCGAGAACTGGTACCGGCAGGGCGCGACCGGGGGCCACGTCGAGGCGATCGTCCGGCTCGGGCTGCTGCTGCACCGCCGCGGCGACCTCGAAGAGGCCGAGAACTGGTACCTCGACGCCGCCGAGCGCGGCGACCCGGCGGCGATGACCAACCTCGGCGTGCTGGCCCGCAACCGCGGCGACGAGGGTGAGGCCGCCGCTTGGTACCGCAAGGCCGCCGAGCACGGCAGCGTCCCCGCGCTCACCAACCTCGGGCACCTCGCCGAACACCGGGACGACGTCGCGGAAGCCGAGCGGTGGTTCCGCCGGGCCGCCGAGACCGGTGACGTCCAGGGCATGCTCAGCCTGGCCCGGATGCTGCGGTCCCGCGGGTCGGGCCATGAGGCCGAACAATGGCTCGCCCGGGCGGAGCACGTGCAGGACGACCGCGAGCACCACGTCTGAGCGGCTGATCAGACCCACTTGGCGGAGTGGAGTCCCCCTTCGATCCCTTGTGTGATCCAACTCACAGTTCTAACCTGGGGTGCGCTCCCACCACCGAGCAGTCGCCCCGAGGAAGTGCCGCGATGTCGTGGTCACCGAATCACCCGGACTCCGTCGACGCCCTCTTCGAGCGCCGCAAGGCGCCCGTGCTCGCCCTGGCCGACGACGCGCACGCGGTGGCCGAGGCGTGCCACGGCATGGCCCGCCGCTTCCACCGCGGCGGCAAGCTCGTGGTGTTCGGCAACGGCGGCCCCAGCACCGACGCCCAGCACGTGGCGGTGGAGTTCGTCCACCCGGTGATCGTCGGCAAGCGCGCGCTGCCGGCGCTCTCGCTGACCGCCGACGTCGCGACGGTCACCGGCGTCGCCAACCGCGCCGGCCTCGAAGACATCTTCGCCCACCAGCTGCGGATCATCGCCGAACCCGCCGACATCGCGCTGGGCATTTCCACCGACGGCGACTGCGCGAACGTCCGCCGCGCCCTCGAAACGGCCCGGGACCTCGGGCTGCTCACCGTCGCGCTGACCGGCGGCGACGGCGGCGCGATCGCCGCGACACCGGGGCTCGACCACGTCCTCGTCGCCCGTTCGACCGACCCGCGAATCGTCAAGGAGGTCCACGTGACCACCTACCACGTGCTGTGGGAGCTGGTGCACGTCTTCTTCGAGCAACCCGGCGTGCTGACCCCGGAGGTGGCGTCGTGAGCGCCCGTGACGCCGACAGACCAGCCGGCCCCGTCTGCCACGACGGGGTGTGCATCACCTGCTCCGACTCCGCGGTCGAGGTGACCGTGGTCGAGCTCCTCGAGCACGAGCTCGCTGTCGTGGACACCGGATCCACCCGGGAAGAGGTCAGTGTCGCGCTGGTCGAGGCCGGCGTCGGCGACCGCATCCTGGTGCACGCCGGGGAAGCCATCGCACGCTTGGAGAAGTCCTAGCCCCGCAGGAGTTGAGCACCCGATGACCCGGGAACACCCGGTCGACGGTCTCGAAGAGCTGTACCCGTTCCTGTACTCGGGTGCGAGCGACCTCGACGCCGTCCTCCGCCAGGTCGAGCAGTCCACTGTGGACAAGGTGCACGAGATCGTCGCCCTGCGCGGTGACGTCCTCGCGGCCGACCGAGACCGCCTGTTCGCGTGCGCGCAAGACATGGCGCGCGCGTTCCACGGTGGCGGCCGGCTGCTCGCCTTCGGCAACGGCGGCAGCTCGACCGACGCGCAGGACCTCGCCAGCCTGTTCCTCAGCCCGGCGGGCGACGCGAAACCGTTGCCCGCCTTCGGGTTGACGAACGACATCGCGGTGGTGACCGCGCTGTCCAACGACATCGGGTTCGACGTCGTGTTCGCCCGGCAGATCGGTGCTTTCGGGCGTCCCGGCGACATCGCGGTGGGCCTGTCCACCAGCGGGAACTCCGCGAACCTGGTGCGCGCCTTCGACGAAGCCGCCCGGCGCGGCGTGATGACCGTCGGCATCGCCGGCTACGACGGGGGAAAGATGGCCGAGCTGGACAGCATCGACCACCTCTTCGTCGTCCCGTCACCTTCCGTGCACCGCATCCAGGAAGCCCAGACGACCCTTTACCACGCGCTGTGGGAGCTGACCCTCGGCGCGCTCGACGACCTCGCCAAGGGTGATCAGCCGTGACGCATGCCGCAGAACAAACCGAAGAGCAGCCCATCCACATCCTCTGGATCAACGCCGGACTGTCGTGCGACGGCGACTCCGTCGCACTGACCGCCGCCACGCAACCGAGCATCGAGGAAATCGTCCTCGGCGCTTTGCCCGGCCTGCCCAAGATCGCGGTCCACTGGCCGCTGATCGACTTCGAATGCGGCCCCGACAAGGGGGCCGACACGTTCATCGAGTGGTTCTACAAAGCCGACCGCGGTGAGCTGGAACCGTTCGTGCTGGTCATCGAAGGCTCGATCCCGAACGAGGCGATCAAGGAGGAAGGCTACTGGTGCGGGTTCGGGAACAACCCCGAGACCGGCCAGCCGATGACGACCAGCGAGTGGCTGGACCGCCTGACGCCCAAGGCGCTGGCCGTCATGGCCGTCGGCACCTGCGCCACCTACGGCGGCATCCACGCGATGGAGGGCAACCCGACCGGCGCCATGGGCGTGCCCGACTACCTGGGCTGGGACTGGAAGTCCGGCGCCGGCATCCCGATCGTCTGCGTGCCCGGCTGCCCGACCCACCCGGACAACCTGTCCGAGACCCTCGTCTACCTGCTCTACCAGGCCGCCGGGCAGGCGCCGATGATCCCGCTCGACGACCACCTGCGGCCGCAGTGGCTCTTCGGCGCGACCGTGCACGAGGGCTGCGACCGCGGCGGCTACTACGAGCAGGGCCAGTTCGCCACCGAGTACGGCTCCCCGAAGTGCCTGGTGAAGCTGGGCTGCTGGGGCCCGGTCGTGAAGTGCAACGTGCCGAAACGCGGCTGGATCAACGGCGTCGGCGGCTGCCCGAACGTCGGCGGGATCTGCATCGGCTGCACCATGCCGGGCTTCCCGGACAAGTTCATGCCGTTCATGGACGAGCCGCCGGGCGCGCAGGTGTCGTCGCTGGCCAGCGGCGCGTACGGGTCGGTGATCCGCCGGCTGCGGAAGATCACCGAGCGCAAGCTCGACAAGGAGCCCAAGTGGCGGCACACGGGCAAGAAGCTCAACACCGGCTACAAGTCTTCTTGGCGCTGAGGGGGATCGGGACATGACGGAGACACAGACCGACAAGGGCATCAGCACCAAGGGCAAGACCGACCTCGTCGAGATGGCGTGGGACCCGATCACCCGGATCGTCGGCAGCCTCGGGATCTACACGAAGATCGACTGGGCCGCCAAGCGGGTCGTCGAGTGCCACAGCACGTCGTCGGTCTTCCGCGGTTACAGCATCTTCATGAAGGGCAAGGACCCGCGCGACGCGCACTTCATCACCAGCCGGATCTGCGGGATCTGCGGCGACAACCACGCGACTTGCTCGGTGTACGCGCAGAACATGGCCTACGGCGTCCGCCCGCCGCACCTCGGCGAGTGGATCCTCAACCTCGGCGAGGCCGCCGAGTACATGTTCGACCACAACATCTTCCAGGAGAACCTGGTCGGCGTGGACTACTGCGAGAAGATGGTCGCCGAGACCAACCCCGGCGTCCTGGAGCAGGCCAACCGCACCGAGGCGCCGCACGCGCGTGACCACGGGTACAAGACCATCGGCGACATCATGCGCTCGCTGAACCCGCTGGAAGGCGAGTTCTACCGCGAGGCCCTGCAGGTCAGCCGCAGCACGCGCGAGATGTTCTGCCTGATGGAAGGCCGGCACGTCCATCCGTCCACTTTGTACCCCGGCGGCGTCGGCACGGTGGCCACCGTGCAGCTGTTCACCGACTACCTGACCCGGCTGATGCGCTACGTCGAGTTCATGAAGCGCTGCCTGCCGATGCACGACGACCTCTTCGACTTCTTCTACGAAGCCCTGCCCGGCTACGAAGAGGTCGGGCGGCGGCGCGTCCTGCTCGGCTGCTGGGGCAGCCTGAACAACCCGGAGTACTGCGACTTCAGCTACGAGAACATGGAGTCCTGGGGCCGGAAGATGTACGTGACGCCGGGCATCGTCGTCGACGGCAAGCTCGTCACCACCAGCCTGCTCGACATCAACCTCGGCATCCGGATCCTGCTCGGCAGCTCGTTCTACGAGGACTGGGCCGACCAGCCGATGTTCGTCACGCAGGACCCGCTCGGCAACCCGGTCGACCAGCGCCACCCGTGGAACCAGCACACGATCCCGCGGCCGGCCAAGCGCGACTTCGACGGCAAGTACTCGTGGACGATGTCGCCGCGCTGGTTCGACGGCCAGGACCACCTGGCCCTCGACACCGGCGGCGGCCCCATCGCGCGCCTGTGGGTGACCGCGCTCGCCGGGCTCGTCGACACGCCGTACGTCAAGTCGACCGGGCACAGCGTGACGATCACCCTGCCGCGCACGGCGACCAAGCCCGAGGTCGCCTTCGAGTGGAAGATCCCGCAGTGGAGCAACGCGCTCGAGCGCAACCGCGCCCGGACGTACTTCCAGGCGTACTCGGCCGCGATGGCCCTGCACTTCGCCGAGCAGGCGCTGGGTGAGGTCCGCCAGGGCAACACCAAGACGTGGGAGCCGTTCAAGGTTCCCGACGAAGGCGTGAGCTGCGGTTTCACCGAAGCGGTCCGCGGGGTGCTCTCGCACCACATGGTGATCAAGGGCGGCAAGATCGCGAACTACCACCCGTACCCGCCGACGCCGTGGAACGGCAGCGTGCGCGACAGCTTCGGCACGCCGGGGCCCTACGAGGACGCCGTGCAGAACACGCCGATCTTCGAGGAGAACACGCAGGAGAACTTCAAGGGCATCGACATCATGCGCGCGGTCCGCAGCTTCGACCCGTGCCTGCCCTGCGGCGTCCACATGTACACCGGCAAGGGCAAGGTCATCGAGCGGCTGCACACCCCGCACGCGTTCGGCGGGGAGATCGGCTGATGACCGAAGTCGACCGCGTCGGGACGCGCATCGAGCAGCTGCTGGGCGAGTTCTCCGGCGCGGACGCCGAACTCGCCGAGGACCTCGTCCACACGCTGCTCGAGTTCTACGGCGCCGGCCTGGCCCGGATCGTCGAGGTCGTCGACGGGCCCGTGCTGGACCGGCTCCTCGAGGACGACCACGTCCGCGGCCTGCTCGTGCTGCACGACCTGCACCCCCGGTCGACGCACGAGCGGGTCACCGAAGCGCTCGACAAGGTCCGGCCGTACCTGGGCTCGCACGCCGGCGACGTCGAGTTCGTCGAGATCGCCGACGGTGTCCTGCGGCTGCGGCTGCAGGGCACCTGCGACGGCTGCCCGTCGTCGACGGTCACCGCGAAGTACGCCATCGAGCGCGTGGTCCGGGAAGCGGCGCCGGAGATCTCCGACGTCGTCGTCGAAGGGGTCGTGCCGGAGGAAACCGGTCCAGGTGGACGGCCGCTGCTGCCGCTGGTCCCGTGTCCCGTGGAGGTCCCGTGACGGGCGGCCTGCGCAGGTTCCGCACTCCCGTCCAGCGCGCCGCGCCGGGCGAGAAGTGCGAGATGTGCGCGGAACCGATCAACGCCGGGCACGGGCACGTCATCGACCTCGAATCCCGGACGATCCTGTGCACCTGCCGGGGCTGCTACCTGCTCTTCACCCACCGCGGGGCGGGCGGGAAGCGGCACCGGGCGGTGCCGGACCGCTTCCGGCACGCACCGCGCTTCGGGCCGGGGACGGCGCTGTGGGAGACGGCCGGGATCCCGGTGAAGACGGCGTTCCTGTTCCGCAACTCGGTGCAGGACCGCCCGGTCGCGTTCTACCCGAGCCCGGCGGGGGCGACCGAGTCGCTGCTGCCGCTCGGCACGTGGGACGAGCTGCGGGCGGGCACGCCCGCGTTCGCCGACATCGCCGACGACGTCGAAGCCCTGCTGCTGAACCAGCTCGACCTGGGCTTCGAGTGCTTCCTGGTGCCGATCGACGTCTGCTACGAGCTGGTCGGGATCGTCCGGACGACGTGGCGGGGCTTCGACGGCGGCACCGAAGCGCACGAGGCCATCGACGGGTTCTTCGCGCACCTGCGGGAGCGCAGCGAGGTCGTGACCGATGGCTGAGCTGACCTTCGACTGCATCGACGTCCGGCCGCTGAAGTACGCCGCGTCGCCGACGCTGGCGTTCAAGCTGCGGATCTCCGAGCTGAGCGGGCAGCCCGTCCACGCGATGGTGCTGCGCGTCCAGATCCGCATCGAGCCGCAGCGCCGCCGGTACGCCGACGACGAGTCGGAGCTGCTCACCCACCTCTTCGGCGAGCGCTCCCGGTGGGGCGAGACGCTGAAGCCGTTCCAGTTCACGACGATTTCGGTGACCGTGCCGGGGTTCTCCGGCGCCACCGAGATCGACGCCGAGGTGCCCTGCACCTACGACCTCGAAGTCGCGGCCGGCAAGTACTTCCACGCGCTGTCCGAGGGCGTCGTGCCGATGGTGCTGCTGTTCAGCGGCACCGTGTTCGGCAAGGGCGGGCCGGGGTTCTGGGTCGAGCAGGTGCCGTGGCACACGCAGGCCGAGTGCCGGATGCCGGTGACCGTCTGGGACGAGCTGATGTCCCGCTACTTCCCGAACGTCGCGTGGATCAAGCTGCCGCGCGAGACCGTGGACGCGCTGCTCAAGTACAAGGCGCGGCACGCGATCCCGACCTGGGAAGCCGCCGTCGAGCAGCTGCTGGCCGGTGGACCGTGAACGTCCTCGACCAGGCCCGCGCGGTCGGTGACGCCGTGCTCTACGAGGGCTATCTCCTCTACCCCTACCGGGCGTCGGCGGGCAAGAACCGCGTGCGCTGGCAGTGGGGGGTGCTGGTGTCGCCGTCGTACGCGTCGGCGGAGATCGGTGAGCACGCGTCTTCTCGCGTCGAGTGCCTCCTCGAACCGCTGGCTCACACGATCCTGCACGTCAAGCTGCGGTTCCTGCAGGCGCGGACCCGGCTCGTCCACGACACCACGTGGGACGAAGCCGTCGAGCACGAGATCGACTTCGAGCTGCCGCTTTCGGAACTCCCGGTCGAGACGCCGTTCCACGTGCCCGGCGACGGGCAGCGGACGCAGGAGCTGTCCGGCGTCCTCACCGCCCGGGCCGACCCGCTCGACGGGCCGTTCGGCGGCACCCGGCTGCGCGTGGACCTGCACAACACGACGTCGTGGCCCGCCGACGGCATCCGCGAGCACGCCCTGCGGCACGCGCTGCTCGCCGCCCACCTCGTGCTCAGCGTCGACACCGGGCACTTCCTGTCGATGCTGGACCCGCCGGAGTGGGCGAAACCGGCGGTCGAAGCCTGCCGGCAGGAGCGGCTGTGGCCGGTGCTGATCGGCGACACCTCGCGCAGCACGGTGATGCTCGCGTCGCCGATCATCCTCTACGACGATCCGGCGATCGCGCCGGAAAGCCCGGGTGACCTCTTCGACGGCACCGAGATCGACGAGATCCTCACGCTGCGCACGATGACGCTGACCGACGAGGAGAAGCGCGAGGCCCGGGCCACCGACCCGCGCGCGGCGGCCATCGTCGACCGCGTCGACACGATGCCGCCCGAGCTGCTCGAACGGCTGCACGGCGCGGTCCGGTCCCTGCGGCCGGTCAAGCCTTCGGTGATCGTCGCCGGGGTGCGCGTCGCCGAAGGGTCGCAGGTGCGTCTGCGGCCGAACCTGCGTGGCGCCGACGCGCAGGACATGTTCCTCACCGGCAAGACCGCCACCGTCCGGGTCATTCTGTCCGATGTGGACGGCGCCACGCACGTCGCGGTCACGCTCGACGACGACCCCGGCGCCGACCTGCAGCACGCGCACGGCCGGTACCGGTACTTCTCCCCCGACGAAATCGAACCCTTGGAGGTCGCGGAATGAGGCCACGAGTCCTGGTCGCCGGCATCGGCAACATCTTCCTGAGCGACGACGGTTTCGGCGTGGAGGTCATCAAGGAGCTGGAGGGCGCCGACCTGCCGCCCTGGGTGCAGATCGCCGACTACGGCATCGCCGGCATGCACCTCGCCTACGACCTGATGGGCGGCTACGACACGACGATCCTGCTCGACGCGACTCCGCACGGCCGGCCGCCCGGCTCGCTCTCGCTCATCGAGGCCGACACCGAGGACCTCGCGGCGGCGTCGATCGACGCGCACGGCATGCGGCCGGACGCGGTGTTCCGGCTGCTCAGGTTGCTCGGCGGCGACGCCGGGCGCGTCCTGCTCGTCGGCTGCGAACCGGCGTGCCTCGACGAAGGGATCGGGCTGTCACCCGAAGTGACAGCGGCCATTCCGGCCGCGGTCCGCGCCGTCACCGAGCTCGCCTGGGGAACCAGTCCGGAGCTGCCGCTCAAGGAGAAGACGGAGGTCTGAGCCATGTGCCTCGGGATCCCGGGCGAGATCATCGAAATCAGCGAGGAGCGCCCGGACCTCGCGAAAGTCTCGGTCAGCGGCGTCAAGCGGCTCATCAACATCGGGCTGCTGGACGACGACCCGCCGGTGCCGGGCGACTGGATCCTCATCCACGTCGGCTTCGCACTGTCCAAAATAGACGAAGCGGAGGCCGCGGCCGCGCTGGATTTCCTCGAAAGCATCGGAAAGGCGTACGAGGACGAAATGGCCGCGCTGCTGCAATCCCAGATCGAATAGGAGTCGTCATGCGTTTCGTCGACGAGTTCCGCGACGCGGAGAAGGCGCGGGCGCTGTCCGCGAAGATCACTTCGCTGTGCGAGCCGGGTCGCCACTACAAGTTCATGGAGGTCTGCGGCGGGCACACGCACACCATCTACAAGCACGGCCTCGAGGACTACCTGCCCGAGAGCATCACGCTGGTGCACGGGCCGGGCTGCCCGGTGTGCGTGATCCCGATGGGCCGCATCGACGACGCCATCCACATCGCCCGGCAGCCCGGCGTGCTCATGACGTCGTTCGGCGACATGATGCGCGTGCCCGGCTCCGGCGGGAACTTCTTCGACTCGAACGCCGAGGGCACGAACATCCGGATGGTCTATTCGCCGCTCGACTCGCTGAAGATCGCGCGGCAGAACCCGGACCTGCGCGTCGTGTTCATGGCCATCGGGTTCGAGACGACCACGCCGTCCACCGCGATGACGCTGCTGCGCGCGGCCGCCGAAGGCATCGAGAACTTCTCGGTGTTCGCCAACCACGTCACGATCATCCCGGCGATCAAGGCCATCCTCGACTCCCCCGACCTGCGGCTCGACGGCTTCATCGGCCCGGGCCACGTGTCGACGGTGATCGGCTGCCGGCCGTACGAGTTCATCGCGCGCGACTACGGCAAGCCCGTCGTCGTCGCCGGGTTCGAGCCGCTGGACATCCTGCAGTCGATCTACCTGTTGATGGTCCAGCTGTCCGAGAAGCGGTCCGAAGTCGAGAACCAGTACTCCCGCGTCGTGCCGTGGAACGGCAACATCGTCGCGCTGAAGGCCATCAACGAGGTGATGCAGCTGCGGCCGTACTTCGAATGGCGCGGCCTCGGGTTCATCACGCACTCGGCGATGGCGATCCGTGAGAAGTACGCGGCCTTCGACGCCGAACGGATCTTCGAGATCCCCGGCCTGCGCGTCGCCGACCCGAAGGCGTGCCAGTGCGGCGAGGTGCTCAAGGGCGTGCTGAAACCGTGGGAGTGCAAGGTGTTCGGCACCGCGTGCACCCCGGAGACGCCGATCGGGACGTGCATGGTCTCGCCCGAAGGCGCCTGCGCGGCGTACTACAACTTCGGCCGGTTCAGCCGCCAGCGCGTCCGGGAGGCGAGCCGCGCATGACCACCACCGAACGCGAGCAGCAGGTCCTCGACCGCATCGAGCGGGCGCGGCGCCGGCGCGCGAAGGTGCGGGAAGAGCGCATCACGCTGTCCCACGGCGCGGGCGGCAAGTCGACGCACACGCTGATCGAGGCCGTGTTCCTCGACGCGTTCCGCAACCCGCTGCTGGAACCGCTGGAAGACTCGGCGTCGCTGACCATCGGCGACGCCCGCCTGGCCCTGACGACGGACTCCTACGTCGTCTCGCCGCTGTTCTTCCCCGGCGGGAACATCGGCGACCTGGCGGTCAACGGCACGGTCAACGACCTCGCGGTGTCCGGCGCGCGGCCGCTGTACCTGACCGCGGCGTTCATCCTCGAAGAGGGCTTCCCCGTCGAGGACCTGCTGAAGATCGTCGACTCGATGAAGTCGGCGGCTCTCGCGGCCGACGTCCAGATCGTCACGGGCGACACCAAGGTCGTCCAGCGCGGCAAGGCCGACGGCGTGTACGTCAACACGGCCGGGGTCGGGGTGCTCACCCGCACGGGCCTCGGCGTGGCCACCGTGAAGCCCGGAGACACCGTCCTCGTCTCCGGGCCGATCGGTGACCACGGCGTCACGATCATGCTGGCCCGCGGCGAGCTGGACATCGACGCCGACCTCGAGTCCGACACCGCGCCGGTGCATGATCTCGTGGCCGGGCTGCTGGCCGCGGTCCCCGGCGTGCGCGCGATGCGCGACGCGACCCGCGGTGGCGTCGCGACGATCCTCAACGAGATCGCGAAGGCCGCGGAGGTCGCCGTGGTCGTCGACGAGAAGGCTGTCCCGGTGCGTGAGGAAGTCCGCGGCGCGTCGGAGCTGCTGGGCATCGACCCGCTGTACGTCGCCTGCGAGGGCCGGATCGTGGTCGTGGTGGACGGTGCTCAGACCTCCGATGCCCTGGCCGCGTTGCGTGCGCACCCGCTGGGCGCGGACGCGGCGGTGATCGGCCGGATCGCCGAGGACCCACCCGGGATCGTCCTGCTGAACACCGCGTTCGGCGGCACCCGGATCGTGGACCTGCTGGTCGGGGACCCGCTGCCGAGGATCTGCTAGTGCACGAAATGTCCATCACGCAGTCGGTGGTCGACACGATCGTCACCCGGCTCGGCGACGCGCGGGTGTCGTGCGTGCGGCTGGAGATCGGGCGCCTGTCCGGGGTCGTGCCGGACAGCGTCCGCTTCTGCTTCGACGTCCTGTGCACGGGAACTTCGCTGGAAGGCGCCCGGCTGGACATCGCCGAGCCGTCGGGCCGGGCGCACTGCCGCGATTGCGGCGAAGAGTTCGGACTCGACGACTTCATCGTGTTGTGCCCTTGCGGCAGCGCCAACGCCGAGGTGCTGGCCGGGCGCGAACTACGCATCACTTCGGTGGAGGTCAGCCATGTGTGACACCTGCGGCTGCTCGGATTCGGACGTCCGGATCACCGACCACACGCACACGGTGGTCATGGAGCAGGACATCCTGGCGAAGAACGACGAACTCGCGTCGCACAACCGCGCGCACCTGCGTTCGTCCGACGTCTTCGCGATCAACCTGATGAGTTCGCCCGGCGCCGGGAAGACGACGCTGCTGGAGCGGACGATCCGTGCTTCGGACACGCCGTGCGCGGTCATCGAGGGTGACCAGGAGACGCTGCTCGACGCCGAGCGCATCAAGGCCACGGGCGCACCGGTCGTGCAGATCAACACCGGCGCCGGCTGCCACTTGGACGCGTCGATGCTGCACCGGGCGCTGCATTCACTCTCGCCTTCACCGGGGTCGACGCTGTTCATCGAGAACGTCGGCAACCTGGTCTGCCCGGCGTTGTTCGACCTCGGCGAGGCGGCGCGGGTCGTGGTCCTTTCGGTGACCGAAGGGCCCGGGAAGCCGCTGAAGTACCCGCACATGTTCGCCGCGACGGACCTCGTGCTGCTGAACAAGGTCGACCTGCTGCCGTACGTCGACTTCGACGTCGCCGAGTTCGAGCGGGACGTCCGCCGCGTGAACCCGTCGGCGGCTCTGCTGCAGGTCAGCGCGACCCGCGGGGACGGCCTCACCGAGTGGTACGACTGGCTACGGCGACCTGGCCGAAGCTGATCCCACCGTCGTTCGTGGGCACGTTCCGGTGGGTCAGGACGCGGAAACCCGTTCCTTCCAGAGCTTCTACGGTTCGATCGAGCAAAAGGACGTTCTGGAACACGCCGCCCGAGAGCGCCACCGTGGTGCTGTGGTCCCGGAAGCGGTCGCAGGTCCGCGCGATCGCGTCGGCGACGCCGTTGTGGAAGCGAGCGGCTCTGATCGGCTTCGCGCTCCGATCGTCCAGTAGTGCGGCGATGAGGTCCTCACCGTGGACTTCCTCGTCGATCCGCGCCTGGTAGACGGCCTTCTCGGCCGGGTCGGCGAGCTGCTCCAGCTCGATCGCGGCCTGGCCTTCGTAGGTGATGGTGTCCCGGACGCCGAGCAGCGCCGCGGCGGCGTCGAACAGCCGTCCGGCACTGGACGTCAGGGGCGAGTTGATCCCGCTGCGCTTGAGCTTCACGATGTCGTCGCGCGCCGGCCGCCCGAGTTCGTCCACATAGGACGCTGCCATCCGCCACGGCTGCCGGATGGCCATGGCGCCGCCGGGCATGCGCAGCGGCCGGAGGTGGGTGAGTCGTTCATAGCTCGTCAGGTCGGCGAGGAGGAACTCACCGCCCCAGATGGTGCCGTCAGGGCCGAAGCCGGTGCCGTCGAAGGCGACGCCGAGGACCGGGTCTTGGTGGTGGTTGTCGGCCAAGCAGGCGGCGATGTGGGCGTGGTGGTGCTGGACACCGAGCAGCTCGACGTCCTGCTCGAACGCGTATTTCGTGGACAGGTACTCGGGGTGCAGGTCGTGGGCGACGAGTACCGGGTCGATGTCGAAGAGGTGCTTGAAGTGCTCGATGCCCTCGGTGAACGCCTTGAGCGTCTCGTAGTTCTCGAGGTCGCCGATGTGGTGGGAGACGAACGCGTGGCGGCCCTTGGCGAGGCAGAAGGTGTTCTTGAGCTCGGCGCCGCAGCCGAGGAGGTGGCGGTTGGCTGGTTTCTTGAGGGTTAGGGGCTCGGGTGCGTAACCGCGAGATCGCCGTTGCAGCTGGGGTTTCGCCCCGACGATGCGCACCACGGAGTCGTCGGTCCGGACGTGGATGGGCCGGTCGTGGGTGAGGAACGCGTCGGCGATCTCGTCGAGGCGGCCGAGGTCTTCGTCGCGGTAGACGATGGGCTCGTCGGAGACGTTGGCGCTGGTCAAGACGATCGGACCGGTCTGCGCCAGCAGCAGGTGGTGCAGCGGGGTATAGGGCAGCATGAGCCCGATCCGCCGGTTCCCGGGCGCGACGGCGTCCGCGAGTTCGGCCCGCTTGGGGAGCAGCACGATGGGCCTTTGCCTGCTACTGAGCGCTCTTTCGGCTACTTTGCTCACTTCGGCGATTTCGCGGGCCTGGACGAGGTTGGCGACCATGACGGCGAAGGGCTTGTCCTCCCTGTGCTTCCTCGCGCGCAGGTTCTTCGCCGCTTGTTCGTGCCGGGCGCCGACGGCGAGGTGGTAGCCGCCGAGGCCTTTGATCGCGACCACCGCGCCCTGCTTGAGCGCTTCGGCGGTTTCTCGGATCGGCTCACCACCGCCGGGCTCGAACCGCAGCGTGGGCCCGCAGGCCGGACAGCAGACGGGCTGGGCGTGGAACCGCCGGTCGGCCGGGTCCCCGTACTCCTGTTTGCACTCGGCGCACATCGCGAAGGCGGCCATGGTGGTGAGCGGCCGGTCGTAGGGCACGCCCTGAACGATGGTGAACCGCGGGCCGCAGTTCGTGCAGTTGACGAAGGGGTAGCGGAACCGCCGGTCGGCGGGGTCGTGGAGCTCGCGCAGGCAGTCGTCGCAGGTGGCGGAGTCGGCGGAGATCAGCGTGTCGGCCGCCCCGCCGGCCGGGCTGGCGACGATCCGGAACCCGGCCTCCCCCACCGCCGCGACCTCTTCGAGGACCACCCCATCAACAACCGCCAGCGGCGGCGCCTGGTCCTTCAGCGCTTCAGCGAAGGCCTTGACGGCGTCCGGCGTTCCCTCGGCCTCGATGAAGACGCCGTGGACATCGTTCCCGACGAACCCGGCCAGGCCGAGCCGGAGCGCGAGACTGTGGACGAAGGGCCGGAACCCGACGCCCTGCACCACCCCGGTGACCCGCACCGCCGCCCGCACGTGCTCAGTCTGCGCTGCCGTCGGCCCAATCGGCCAGCGCGGGCAGCTCGGGCTGCTGCCGCAGGGCGTCCAGGACCACGTTCACCCCCGCGCGCAACGGCGTTCCGCGCCGCACCACCGCCGCGATCGTGCGCGTCACCGGGGAGGCCAGCTCGCGCGTCGACACCCGGTACCGCCGGTCCACCGCCAGGCCCGGCAGCAACGCGATCGACAAGCCCGCCTCGACGTGCTGCAGCGTCATCAAGTAATTGCTGAACCGGCACACCACCCGCGGCTCGAAACCCGACTCGCGGCACAGGCGCAGCGTCAGGTTCGCCATGTACGACTGCGGCACGTCCAGCGCCCACGGCTGGTCCGCGTACGCCGACAACAGCGCGGGACCTCGCGGGGCGTCGCCGGAGGACACCAGCACGATCGGGTCCGTCGCCAGCGGGACGATGTCGAGGTCCGGGCCCAGCGGCAGCTGCACGAAGTCGGTCGTCGTGATGATCACGTCCGCGTCGCCGCCGCGCAGGGCCGGGATGCTCGCGTGCGGCTCCAGTTCCAGCAGCTCGACCTCCAGGTGCGGGTACGCGCCCGCGAGCCGCGTCACCGCCGGGACCGCCATCGTGTGGATCGCGCTCTGGAACGCCCCGAGCCGGACCTGGCCGACCGGCTCCTCGCCGAGGCTGCGCAGCTCCGCCTCGACCGTGTCCATGTGGTCGAGGATCGCCCGTGCGCGCCGGGCCAGCATCAGGCCCGCCGGGGTCAGGCGGACCCGGCGGCCGGTGCGTTCCAGCAGCTGGGTGCGGGTTTCCGTTTCGAGCACGGCCAGCTGCTGCGACACGCTCGACGCGCTCAGGTTCGCGTCCTGCGCCACCGCGCGGACCGTTCCCAGCGTGTCGAGCCGGCTCAGCAGCCGCAGGCGCCACGGGTTCAGCATCGGCCCATTCTTGTGCGGAATCTCCGAACAGAAAAGTCAGAATTGTGAGATGGACGTGTTGCTCGGCGACGCCTTACCGTCGAAGCATGGCTGCTCCGACCTCCGAACTGTCCACGTCCGACGCCTTCTGGGCCGACGCCGACCGGCACCTGGTGCGCTACGGCGGCGCCTTCACCCACGAGATCATCGACCACGCCGAAGGCAGCTTCGTCTTCACCGAAGACGGCCGCCGCATCCTCGACTTCACCTCCGGCCAGATGAGCGCGATCCTCGGGCATTCGCACCCGGAGATCGTCGACACCGTCCGGCGGCAGGCCGCGAATCTCGACCACCTGTTCAGCGGCATGCTCAGCCGCCCGGTCGTCGACCTCGCGCGGCGCCTCGCCGAGACGCTCCCGGCGCCGCTGGAGAAGGCGCTGCTGCTGACCACCGGCGCGGAGTCCAATGAGGCCGCCCTCCGCATGGCGAAGCTCGTCACGGGCAAGCACGAGATCGTCTCGTTCGCCCGGTCGTGGCACGGCATGACGCAGGCCGCGGCGAGCGCGACCTACAGCGCCGGCCGCAAGGGGTACGGCCCCGCCGCGCCCGGCAACTTCGCCATCCCGGCGCCGAACGCGTACCGGCCGGACTTCACCGACGCCGACGGCCGGCTCGACTGGCGGCGCCAGCTCGACTTCGGCTTCGAGATGATCGACGCGCAGTCGGTCGGCAGCCTCGCCGCGTGCATCGTCGAGCCGATCCTCAGCTCCGGCGGCATCATCGAACCGCCGCCCGGCTACTTCGCCGCGTTGCGGGAGAAGTGCCGGGAACGCGGCATGCTGCTGATCCTCGACGAGGCCCAGACCGGGCTTTGCCGCACAGGCAACTGGTACGCGTTCGAGCGCGACGGCGTCGTCCCGGACATCCTGACGCTGTCGAAGACGCTCGGCGCCGGCCTGCCCCTCGCGGCGGTGCTGACCAGCGCCGAAATCGAGCAGGAGGCGCACGAGCGCGGATTCCTGTTCTTCACCACGCACGTCGCGGACCCGCTGCCGGCGGCCGTCGGCAACACGGTCCTGGACGTGTTGCGGCGCGACCGCCTCGACGAGCGCGCGCTCCAACTGGGCTCGTTGCTGCGCCACGGCCTCGAAAGCATCGCCCACCGCCACGAGGTCGTCGGCGACATCCGCGGCCGCGGGCTGCTGGCGGGGCTGGAGCTGGTCGTCGACCGCGAGACCAAGCGCAGCTCGGACGAGCTGGGCGCATGCGTCACGGCGCGCTGCCTCGAGCTCGGGCTGCACATGAACATCGTGCAGCTGCCGGGGATGGGCGGGGTGTTCCGGATCGCGCCGCCATTGACGGCGTCCGAAGAGGAAATTTCGCTGGGCCTGTCGATCCTGGACGAAGCGATCGGGGACGCCGTCAAGACGCTCTGAACGCGAAAGCCCCCTTGCCGGCCCGGGGAGCCGGCAAGGGGGCTTTCATTCACGACGACGTCAGAAGCCCGCCGTCACCTTCGTGAAGTCCCAGTCGTTCTGCGCGATGCCGCTGCAGGCCGACTGCACGCCACCGCCAGGACACCCACGATCCCGGTTCACCGACCAGAAAGCCAGCCTGCCGAGGTGATTCGTCTTGGCCCAGTTCGTGATCTGGGTCCAGGTCGACAGATCCGTCAGCTCTTGCTGGTCGGAAAGGCCGTTCATGCCCGAGATGCCCAGGTGGCTGTACGCCGTGGCGTCGCTCCACCCGAACGTCGACTTCAGCTTGTCGCGCAAGCCGTTCGCCGCGTTCACCGTGCTCTGGTACATGTTCGAGCCGCCGCCGAAGTCGAACGGCATGATCGTGTACACGTCCACGCCGGCGCCCAGGGCCTTCGACTGGTCGATGAGCCGGTTGCCGTAGTAGTTCGGGCCGGTCGTCGACGTGCCGAACGTCAGGATCGTCTGCACGCCCGGGTTGTTCTGCTTGACGATCTTCAGCGCGCCCAGGATCCGGTCCTGCACGGCCTCGTTCTCGAACTCGTCGGAGTTCTCGATGTCGATGTCGATCGCCTTCAGCCCGTACGCGTTGATCACCTGCTGGTAGGCGCCCGCCAGCGCGGCGGACGTCGAGCAGTTCGGGCCCAGCTTGGTGCCGCTCCAGCCGCCGAACGACGGGACGACCTGGCCGCCCGCCGCCTTGATCTGCGCGATCGCGTTCGCGTCCGCGCTGCCCGACAGCGGACGGCTGCTGTCCCACGCCGGGTTGCAGCCACCGGAGGCGTTGATGAACGCCATGGTGAACCACTTGACGCCGGTCGCGTTCATCACCGTCTGCGGGTTGGGTGGGCTGCCCCAGCCCAGGTACAGGTACGGCGCACCCTTTCCGCCGGTTCCCGGCGGCGGGGTGGTCGTGGGCGGGGGCGTCGTCGTAGGCGGCGGTGTCGTTGTGGGGGGTGTCCCCCCGGCCGCACACGACCCACCGTTGAGCTTGCAGTTCGACGGCGCGACGTACGAACCCGAGTACGCGACGTTGAAACCGAAGCTCGCGCTACCGCCGTTGCCGACGTTGCCGTTCCAGGTGTTCTTGACCGTGACGTGCTGGCCGGACGCCGTGTAGCTGCCGTCCCACAGCGACGAGATCTTCGCGCCCGAAGGCAGGTCGAACTCGACGGTCCAGGTGGCGAGCGTCGAGCCCGAGCCGTTGGCGATCGTGTACTTTCCCTCGTACCCGGTGCCCCAGTCGGAGCCCTTCGCGAAGGTCGCGGACACGCCGCCCGCCGCGTTCGCCGGAGCGATCACGAACATCGCGCCGATCGTGGCGGCCGCGGCCGCCAGCCCGAGTGCGGGCAACCACCGGCGCGTCACGACAGGCCGTTCTTCATCGCGGAGATGAGCTCGCCACCCGTGGTGTCCCCGGTCAGCTCCCAGAAGAAGGCGCCGCCGAGACCCTGCTGCTTGGCGTAGGACATCTTCCCGCCGATGGTCGACGGGGTGTCGTAGCTCCACCAGTTGCTGCCGCACTTCGCGTACGCGGTGCCGGCGAAGGTGCCGGTCGACGGGCAGGTGTTCTTGAGGACCTTGTAGTCCTCGATGCCCTGCTCGTACGTGCCCGGCGCGGGGCCGGTCGCCGTGCCGCCCGGCGTGCTCTGGGTGACGCCGGTCCAGCCGCGACCGTAGAACCCGATGCCCAGCAACAGCTTGCTCGACGGAACGCCCTTGCTCTTCAGCTTCTGGATCGCCGCGTCGGAGTAGAAGCCCGGCGTCGGGATGCCGGTGAAGTTGGTCAGCGGCGAGTGCGGGGCCGTCGGGCCCTGCGGCGCCCAAGCGCCGAAGTAGTCGTAGGTCATGACGTTGTACCAGTCGACGTACTGCGCGGCGCCGCCGTAGTCGGCGACGTCGAGCTTGCCGCCGCTGCTGCCGTCGGCCGTGATCGCCGAGGTGACCAGGAACGACGAACCGAACTTCGACCGCAGCGCGCCCATCAGGTTCTTGTAGGCCGCGGCACCGCTGGTGTCACAGGAAAGACCGCAGGAGTTGGGGTACTCCCAGTCGATGTCGATGCCGTCCCAGATGTCCGCCCAGCGCGGGTCCTTCAGCAGGTTGTAGCAGGACTGCGCGAACGCGGCGGCGTTCTGCGACGCCTGCCCGAAGCCGCCGGAGTAGGTCCAGCCGCCGAACGACCAGATCACCTTGAGGCCCGGGTGCAGCTTCTTCAGCTTGCGCAGCTGGTTGAAGTTGCCGGCCACCGGCTGGTCCCAGGTGTCGGCGACGCCGTCGACGCTGCCCGCGGCGTCGTAGGTCTTCTGGTAGTCGGCGTACGGGTCGTCGTTCGCCGTGCACTGGCCGTTCTTCACGTTGCCGAACGCGTAGTTGATGTGCGTCAGCTTGCTCGCCGAACCCGACGTCTCGATGTTCTTGACGTGGTAGTTGCGGCCGTAGACGCCCCACTGCACGAAGTAGCCGACGTTCTTCAGGCCACCCGGCGGGGGCGGCGTGGTGGTCGTCGGGGGCGTGGTCGGGGTGGTGGGGGTGGTCGTCGGCTGCGTCGGGGTCGTCGGCGTGGTGGTCGGGGTGCCACCGCCGGCGTCGCAGGAACCGCCGTTCAGCTTGCAGTTGGCGGGCGCCGAGTAGGTGCCGCTGTAGCTGACGTTGAAACCGAAGCTGGCGGTCGAGCCGTTGCCGACGTTGCCGTTCCAGCTGTTCTTGACGGTGACGTGCTGGCCGGCCGCGGTGTAGCTGCCGTCCCAGAGGGAGGCGACCTTCGCGCCGGACGGGAGGTCGAACTCGACCGTCCAGGCGGCCAGCGTCGAGCCGGAGCCGTTGTTGATCGTGTACTTGCCTTCGTAGCCGGTGCCCCAGTCGGAGCCCTTCGTGAAGCTGGCGCCGACGCCGCCGGCGGCGCTCGCCGGCACGGTGACGAGACCGACCGCGATCGCGCCGACCGCGGTGAACAGACCGAGGAGGTGCCATCTCTTTCTGGACATCGCTCTCCTTTGAGCCAGGTACGGGGACGGCGGGACCACCAGGCGGGGACCGGGGTGGTGTATATGCGCCGTTTGCGAAGACGTTACGTGGTCCAGACCAATTAGGGAAGCACCACCACGGAGAGTGCCGACGGGCAGCTGACCAGCTCGGACGAAGGGGAGTTCACTGGTCCAGTCCAGTTACGCAAAGCAGCCGAGCCCGGTGGTTACCGGGCTCGGCTGTGGGCGATTCGGGTCAGCGTCGCGGAGGCGGTCCCCAGCCGGGCTGGGGCGGGTACTGCTGGGACGGCTGCTGCTGCGGCGGCTGGTTCCACGCCGGCGGGTTCGCGGCTTGCGGCGCCGGGTACTGCCCCGGCGGCGCCTGCGGCGGCTGGTACTGCGCGGGCGGTGCCTGCTGCGGCTGGTACCCCTGCGGTGGCTGGTACTGCGCGGGCCCGGGCGGCGGCTGGTTCCACCCGGGCACCGGCGGTCCGGCAGCCCCCGCCGGCGTCCCCTCCCCGGGCTTCTTCCGGCGGTTCCGGATCCCGGTCCACAGGCTCTTGCCCCCGAAGACGACGATGAGCACCCCGCCACCCATCGCGGCCCACGTCCCGGCCTTGTCCGAGCTCTGCTGCTCGTCGACCGACTTGCGGCCGGTCTCCGAACCGGTTGTCGACGTGCTCACGCACTCGTCGCCGGACTGCATGATCCGCCCGCCGCAGCGGACGGTCGAGTCGCCGAGCTTGCTGAACCCACCGGCGATCGCGATGATCCCGAACAGCACGACCAAGCTCGAAATGATGATGCGCTTCACTTCCTGCATTCCCCTCGTTTTCAGCGGTTCTCGTTCAGCCACTCGGTGGCACTGCCGATCGGGTCCTGCCCGCTCCCGTGCAGCTTCGCGGCGTGCCGGCGCAGGGCCTCCACGACCTCGGCTTCGGTCTGGCCGATCCGGTGGGACGCGATCTCGAGGTGGGCCGCGCTCTCCTTGATCTCCCAGGCCAGGTCGAGCACGAGCTCCTCGGCCAGCGACACCAGCGCGGCCCAGGCCGCGCGGGGCCCGTCCGCGCTGTCGGACGCGCCGATCTCGGTCGGCCGCTCCCATTCGTGGACGCACCCGGCGCCCCCGTTCAGCGCGTCCGACGACACGTAGAACTGGCGCGCGATCTTGGGCAGCGTCTCGGCGGCGAGGAAGTTCAGGTCCTTCAGGTCGACCTCCATCCCGCCGATGCCCGTTTCCTCCAGCAGCTGCGGCTTCGGCATGTCGAACGATCCGGACCGGGTGGTGACGGCTTCCATCGCGTCGGTGATCTTCTGCTTGATCTCGTCTTCGCCCGCCCGGATCGTGTCCGCCAGCTTCTTCAGCGCGTCCGCCGCCGTCCCGAGCACCTTGTCCGGCGTACCGCCGGCGAACTCGACTTCCGTCTTGCTGGGCTCGCTGGTCGCGTTGGCGAGCGTTTCCAGCGCGGGGAGGGCGGCGGCGACCCCGGCCAGGACGGGTTGCACCGGAGTCGGGAACAGCGCGGCGACGGCGAACAGGGCGGTGACGGTGCCGAGGCCGTCCGCGACCTTCCGGCCGCGGTCTTCCATCGCCTCGAGGGTCTTCCTGGCGATCGTGAGGACGTCTTCCCGCGCCTTGACCCAGATCTCCTGCTCGCCGCACAGCGTCATCCCGGCGAGCAGGACGACGGCGTACTGCCCGTGGATCACCGTGGGCAGCGGGGTGCAGAAGTTCTGGTCGAACGTGAGGATCATCCGCCCGCCCATGTCGGGGTTGCCGATCCTCTTCAGCAGGAAGCGGACGTCGTCCAGCGCGGGATTGCCGATGTCGCCGACCCCATCACCCGAGCTGGTCATCGAGATGGTCCAGGCGGCTTCGCGGAACTGCTCGAGGTACGGCGCGAAGCCCTCCGGCTCGGGGAGCCGCCGCCACGCCCGGAACATGTCCCGCACGGTCGTCTCGAAGTGGCCGTAGACCAGCGAGCCCGCGTTGGGACCGGCACCGTAGTCGAAGCCGTCGTAGTACCCGCTGCCGAATCCGGGCCCGATGACCTGGCCACCCGACGTCCGCTCCGGCTTGCCCGGCGGCGTGATCTGGACGTTGCCGCCGCCCCATTCCTGTTCGTAGTTGCCCTGGATGTTGAGGCTCCAGCCACGGGAGGACAGGTAGAACTCGATCGCGCTGTCGATGATCTTTTCGACGAGTTCGTCGACCTCGTCCGCGTACGCCATCGCGCGTCCCTTCGGTGTCCGTAGTGGTTCACCGGAACCACGCGCGAAGGGGCCAAACGGCTTAGTGGTGACACAAAGAAAGAAGCCCCCTCGCGAGAGGGGGCTTCTTTCTGTCTCAACCAGACGTGCGCCCGAAGGGATTCGAACCCCTGACCTTCTGATCCGTAGTCGAATGAGGACCGTCCAGGAGGAGTTCGGGCAGTACGTTTTGGCTGGTCACGTCCAGGTCAGGGGCCCCGAGTCCAGCCCCGTCCACCACGTCCGTGAGACGTGTGTGAGACGCGGCGACCGAAAGGGACCATGAACGACCACCCTCACTACCCCTCGCCAACCCCTCATCCGCACGCCCACATCAAGATCATCGAGACCACGGCGCACAGGCTTTTGCTGTCTCCTCGGGCCCTGCCTACGCCGCCGCGAAGCTGCACGACGAACGCCTCGGTGATCACGCCACGTAGCCGACAAGCCGCCGCACCCGGGCGCGTAGGTCAGCTCAGCGACCACCGCGAGCCAGCGCCAATCTCTGCTCCGGCTGGCGGTGGGCGATGAGCATCGAAGCGATCTCCTGGGCCCTCAACGACGCACCCATCCCGACCGACCGACGAGATGCCTCATCGCTGGCGATGGTACTCGTCGGCCTGGCCAACCACGCCGACCCCGACGGCCGCAACGCCTTCCCGTCCAACGCCACCCTCACCCGCTACACCCGGCTGTCCGAGCGGTCTGTCCGCAACATCCTCCGCGAACTCACCACCCTCGAGCTGATCCACCCGTCGGACCCGCACATCGTCGCCGCCTACATCAGCCGCGCCGACCGACGCCCCAACGGCTACGACCTCAACCTGTCGCTCACAAGTGTGGACAACTCCACCCAACCTGTGGACAACCGCGGTGCAGTAGGTAGCCACGAGGGGCAGAGTCCGCCGCCCGCTGACCAGCACGGGGGGCACGCAGCGCTGGTCCGAGGGGCAGACAACGCCTCAGCGGGGGGCAGAGTCTGCCCCCGAACCGTCCCTGAACCATCCAGGAACCGTGCCGCGCGAGCCCGCGCGCACGGCGGCGAGGCTGCGGCGGCGCCGGTGCCGCCGCCCTGCGGCGAGTGCGAAGCCCGCCCCGGCGACACCATCGCCGCCCGCACCATCCCGGTGCCCGGCCGCGACCAGGTACGCCGCTGCCCGCGCTGCCACCCCCACGAACTCACTTCGGCACGCGAGGACCTCGGCAAGCTCGTCGGCGTGGCAGGGGCCCGATGACCGTCCTCGCCAACATCGGCACACCTCACCCATCGGGCGGAACATGGCGGACCGGTAGCGACCGACCCCTCGGTACCGCGGCCGCGCCGATCTCGCCGTTCCATGCGCTGTATGAGGGGGCTCAGCCGTGATCAAGACTCGGAAATCGACCGACGCCCACCGAACAGAACTCGATCCTCACCACGTGGCACGGCTCCACGAGATTCCGCTGAAGCAGAACCGGACCCAGTACGCCTGCCAGGTCCTGCACCGACTCAACCCCATCGGCGTGTCGACCGCGGCGGTCATGGCATGGCTCGCAGCCTACGGCTACGGCGAGAACGACCAGCACGGCCAGAAACGCAACCGCGTCTCCCCCGTGGTGGCCGCCTACCGGCGCCAGCACAACCTCGAAGCAACCAGCAATGGAACGCCGTCCAGGAGGTCGGCCGAGATGTTCCCACCCCAGTCTGCGCTGGACGAACAACGCGCGGACGGCGTCGTCGTCCCGTTCCCCTCAATCGAGACGTCAGCGATGCTTCCCGCCGGACACCGGTTCGCAGCTCAAGCGTCCCCTCACGATGGTTCTTCGAGTACCAGAGCGGACGCCTTCCCAGGTCGACCGGTCACCGGACCGGACGCGTCCGCCGCCTGGCCGGACATCACAGTGACCGAGGCGATGTCGGGCAGGAACGTCGCTGACCGGACACCGGAAACCACAGGTCAGCACACAGAGGACGCGTCCGGCTCAGTCCCAGGGCGACCTGCGGTCGCGACCGCTTTGGCGGGGCTACCAGAGCTGTTCAACTCAGCTGACGACATCATCAACCGGACGACGGCCACTGCGAAGCCGACATCGGACGACACGCGTCCGGCGCTCGACCGGACGGCGCCGGTCAAGCGGATGGTTCGGTTCGGCTGGCAAACCTGGGCTGCGCCGGGGCTCGGCCTGATCGGATGCGCGCTCGCGCTAGCCGGCGGGGCCGGAGTGGCTGCCGACCGGCTGCTCGCTCATCGCCTACTACCGCTGGCCGACTGGCGGATCTCGGGAGCCGCAGGAATCGCCGGGATGCTGGTCATCGGCATCGCGGGCCTCACCTGGCGTAACGCCCCCCGACGGCAAGTGACCCTGCAGCCGCTGTCGGTGGAGGCCCGCGCGTTCTACTTCGGATTCGCTGGGGCCCTGGCCGCCTCCGCGGACGCGTCGTTCCGCGTGTGGCACGACGTGCTCCACGTCCACCTGTGGGAAGCAGTCGCGTTCTTCACCGTCGTCGAAGTGCTGCTGCTCGGCTCCGGCCTGGCCATGCGCTCGAACATGAAGAGGACCGGCCGCCCGGGCATGTACGGATCTGTCGTGTGGCTGCTCTCCGGCTTCGGCGTCGTCGCCGCCCTGCTCGTCTCGCAATGGCCCGGCAGCCTATGGCGCGCCCTGGGCGGACCGGTGGCCTCGGTACTGGCACTGCACCTGGCCCTCGGACTCGAACTACGAGCCACAGGCACCCGCCAACGATTCAGCCGATACGGCCAAGTCCTCCGGTCCCTTGGTCAGCACCTGTTGTCCTACGTCGGCGCGGGCACCGGCGACCAGACCTGGATCGTCATCCGCCGCGAACGACCCCTCACCCGCGCAGCACGACTCGCATCCAAACCGAACTTGACAACATGGGGGCGGCGCCGCCTGGCCCGGGCAACACGCGCCTGCAGTGCCGGCCGGACCGACGCGGCGACGGCAGACCTGCTCCGAGCGCTCGCCGCAGAGCGAGCCACCGACGCGTTGCTGACCATGCCAACCATCTCGCCCTGGGACGGAACCACCTGGATCGACGCCCCCGCGACCGTCGCCCACCCCAGCCGCCAGCCCAAACACGCCAAGTCCCCCACCGACCAATCCTGCTGACGGGGACACGTCCGCAGCGGTGCACCGATTCTGGAACCGGTCCGGACGCGTCCCCGCTCGCTACAACGTCAGAGATCGGACTTCCCAGCTCAGCAAGCTGGTCGAGCCGTATAGCGCCGCGGGACATGGGCGGAGGACGCCGCCTGCCGGGAGGAGAGCTGTGCCGCCCCAGCCGGCGGGCCGTATGCCCTGCAGGTCACCGGAAGCGCGCGGCGGGGACGTGACAGCACTACCTCCAGCCGCTGACCGACGTCGTGCTCGGAGCTAGCGGCGCGGGAGAACTCATCGGCGGGCTGATCAAGGTGCACAAGCTGGGTGTCTCTGATGTTGAGGCCGGACCGCTCGCCACCTGCGGCTTCGCCGCCAAGCGAGCGAGTCAACCTTTCCTGCACGGCCTATCAACCAAGCCATGCCACACTGCCCCAGCTGTCCAAGCTAGCTGTTGATCGCGGTGAGCGTGGGCAACGGCAGCACCGCTTGGACCCGGTGCTCGCCCAATCACACGGTGCCCCGAGAGCGCGTGCGCTCTCGGGGCACCGATATGACCGGCGACACACTCGCAGACATCGTCCCCGGGCGAAGCGGGCTGCACGCACCTAGCCGGCCAGGTCACTCGGCACTCACGCCACGACACTCCGACCGCTCGCCACCTGCGGCTTCGCCGCCAAGCGAGCGAGTCAACCTTTCCTGCACGGCCTATCAACCAAGCCATGCCACACTGCCCCAGCTGTCCA